>NZ_JBFBGS010000077.1:0-34129 GCF_040684795.1 Kitasatospora sp. NPDC089797
TACAGACCGTTGGCAGTCTGAAAATCACCCGTTACGCCCCTCTCCGCACCCACCCCCTCCACCGCCCCCTCCCGCAGCGCGTCCCTCTCGCCTGGTCGGGTGAGGGGGAGGTGGGTGGGTGGTTGCTGGGGGTGGGTGGGTGCGGGGTTTGGGGCGCGCGGGGCGGGGCCCGCGCGCCCAGGGGTGGTGTGGGCTGGCGTTGACGTCGGGGGGAAGGTTTACGGTCGGGGCCGGTTGTTCGGGAGGAGTGGTTCGGAGTGCGGATCGGGGAGTTGGCGGAGCGGGCGGGGACGACGACGCGGGCGTTGCGGTACTACGAGCAGTTGGGGTTGTTGCCGGCCCGGCGGGCGGGCAACGGGTACCGGGCGTACGGGGAGGAGGACTTGCGGTTGCTCCGGGAGATCCGGATGCTCCAGGACTTCGGGTTCGGGTTGGAGGAGACCCGGCCGTTCGTGGAGTGCCTGCGGGCGGGGCACCCGGAAGGGGATGCCTGTCCGGCCTCGTTGGAGGTGTACCGGCGGAAGTTGGCCGAGTTGGACGAGTGCATCGCGCGGTTGGCCGATGTCCGGTCGCAGGTGGCCGGGCAGTTCGAGCGGGCGGTGCGGGCGCGGGACGAACTGGCCTCCGTGGAACAGCCGCCCCTGTGTGAACTCGCGAAGGAGTAGGCGATGGTGGAGATCCCGGGTGTTCCGGCCGTGACGGACGAGACGTTCGCAGTGGAGGTGTTGGCGGCCGAGGGGCCGGTGCTGGTCGACTTCACGGCGGACTGGTGCCCGCCGTGCCGGATGATGGCGCCGGTGCTGGCGGACGTCGCGCGGGAGGAGGCGCACCGGATGCGGGTGGTCAGCGTGGACGTGGACCGCAATCCCCGGACCCAGGCGGCGTACGGGGTGCTGTCGATGCCGACGCTGATGCTGTTCCGGGGCGGGCAGCCGGTGCGCTCGGTGGTCGGGGCGCGGGCGAAGGCGCGGCTGTTGCGGGAGTTGGCGGACGTTCTCTAGCGCGCCCCGGGGCCTCAGGCCGGGAGGGCGTCGAGGGCGACCTCGGGCTCGCCGGCCTGCTTGGCGCGGTCCTTGGCCTCGCGGCGGGCCAGGACCCAGACGCCGACCGGGATCATCGCGGTGAACAGCCACCACTGGATGGCGTACGCCATGTGCGGGCCGATGTCCGAGTGGTTGGGCTCGGGGATGAGTTCGGGCTGGTCGGCCGGGGCCGGGGTGGTGCCGGTGAGCTCCAGGTAGCCGCCGAGCAGGGCGGTGCCGGACTCCTTGGACTGCTGTTCGGTGTTGATCAGGTTGAACTGGCGGTCGGGGAGGCCGGCCCGGTCCTTGACCCAGCCGCCGCTGCTGCCGGTGGTCTCGTCGGCGCGCAGCCGGCCGGTGAGGGTGATCTCGCCGGTCGGCGCGGCCGGGACGGGCGGGTACTGGGTGGCGCCGTCGCCGGAGGGCACCCAGCCGCGGTTGATCAGGACGGTGCCCTTGCCGTCGGCGAGCTTCAGCGGGGTGATGACGAAGTAGCCGAGGGTGCCGTTGGAGTCGGTGCGCTTGCGGACCACGAACTCGTGGGCCGGGTCGTACTGCCCGGTGGCCGTCACCGCGCGCCAGGTGAGGGCGGACGGCACGGCGGTGCCGGGGGCCGCGGAGAGGCTGTCGAAGGGCACCGGCAAGGCCGTGAGGGCCTTGCCGATCAGCTCGTTCCGGGCCACCCGCGCCTCGTGGCGGTGCAGCTGCCAGAAGCCCAGCTTGATCGTCGCGGGGATCAGCAGCAGCGCGATCAGCATGGTGATCAGCCACTGTCGGGTCAGCAGAAAACGGTACACATGGGAACGGTACGCCGACCTCACACCCGGCTCACGCACCGGGGTGCGGGGCGACCTCGCGCAGCAGTTGGAGGAAGGCGTCCTCGGTGACGATCGGGGTGCCGACGTCGCGGGCCTTGCGGGCCTTGCCGCTCCAACTGGTCGGTTCGTTGGTGACCAGCAGGCTGGTGAGCCGGCTGACCGAGCTCGCGATGTGCAGCCCGGCCTCGGCGGCGCGGTCCTCCAGCACCTCGCGGTCGGTGGCGGTGTCGCCGGTGAAGGCCACCCGCATGCCCTGGACCAGCGGCTTGCCGTCCTCCCAGCGCCCCGGGTTGGGGTACGGGCAGGGCGGGCGCTTCTTGGCCTGGCGGTACTGGGAGCCGGTCCAGTTGCCGCGGCCGGGGGCGGCGGGCTCGTCCTCGCCGAGGTCGGTGACCGCGACGCAGGTCTGGAAGGGCAGCGGGACGCCGTGGGTGCGGGCCAGGTGCAGGCTGGGGCGGAACGCCTCGGCGAGCACCCGGGCGTCGTCCAGGGCGTTGTGGGCGTGGCGCTGCTGGACGCCGAAGTGCGCGGCGAGCGAGGAGAGCTTGCCGTTGGGCAGCGGGAGGCGCAGGTCGCGGGAGAGGACCATGGTGCACAGCCGCTGCTCGACCGGTGCGCTGCGGCCGGCCCGGGAGAACTCGCGGGAGATCATGTTCCAGTCGAAGAGCGCGTTGTGCGCGACCAGTACGCGGTTCGCGAGGCGTACGGCGAACTCGTCGGCGATCTCGGGGAAGGTCGGCGCGCCGGAGAGCAGTTCGGCGGTGAGGCCGTGGATCCAGACCGGGCCCGGGTCCCGCTCGGGGTTGACCAGGGTGTACCAGTGGTCGGTCACCTCTCCGTCGCCGTCCAGCTGGTAGACGCCCGCCGAGATGACGCGGTCGGAGCGGCCGAGACCGGTGGTCTCGACGTCGACGACCGCGAAGCCCTCGGCGGGGGCGGCGGAGCGCTGGGCGGGGACCGGGGCGGTCCGGGGCGCGCCGTACGTCTCGGGCTGGATCGGTTGCATGGTCCAACAGGATAAGGGGCGCGCCGGTCGGGTCGGTCGAAATGTTCCGGAGCGAGGGCCGGAATAGAGTGGTCGGCGGGGGTGTCGTACACCTGGTCGAGATCGTTTCCGGCCCTCGGGGCCGGTTGTGTGTGAGGAAGAACGCATGCGCGCCACGGTGATTCACGGACCGAACGACATCCGGATCGAGCAGGTGCCGGACCCGGTGATCCAGCAGCCGACGGACGTGGTCCTGCGGGTGGTGAACGCCTGCATCTGCGGGAGTGACCTGTGGGCCTACCGCGGAGTGGCCCAGCGGGTGGCCGGGCAGCGGATCGGGCACGAGTTCCTGGGCGTGGTCGAGGAGGTCGGCGCCGAGGTGCGCGACTTCGCGAAGGGCGACCTGGTGGTGGCCCCGTTCGTCTGGTCGGACGGCGTCTGTGAGTTCTGTCTCGAGGGCCTGCAGACCTCCTGCCCGCACGGCGGCTTCTGGGGCTCGATCGGCTCGGACGGCGGTCAGGGCGAGGCGGTGCGGGTGCCGTTCGCGGACGGCACGCTGGTGAAGCTGCCGAAGGAGGCGGCGGGCGACGAGAAGCTGCTGCCGGGGCTGCTGGCGCTGTCCGACGTGATGTCCACCGGGCACCACGCGGCGGTGTCGGCGCGGGTGCGTCCGGGCGCGACGGTGGCGGTGGTCGGCGACGGCGCGGTGGGCCTGTGCGGCGTGCTGGCGGCGCACCGCCTGGGCGCGGGCCGGATCATCGCGCTGGGCCGGCACCCCGCCCGGACGGAGCTGGCCCGGCGCTTCGGGGCGACGGACGTGGTGGCCGAGCGCGGCGAGGCCGCGGTCGAGGCGGTCCGGGAGCTGACCGGCGGGCTGGGCGCGCACGCGGTGCTGGAGGCGGTCGGCACCGAGGAGTCGATGCGGACGGCGATCTCGATCACCCGGGACGGCGGCGCGGTCGGTTACGTCGGCGTGCCGCACGGCGGCTCCGCGGGCGTGGACATCGGTCAGATGTTCGGCCGAAACGTTTCGCTGAACGGTGGCGTCGCGCCGGCCCGGGCGTACATCCCCGAGCTGCTGCCGGACGTGCTCTCGGGCGCGATCGAGCCGGGCCTGGTCTTCGACCGCACCGTGGACCTGGACGGCGTCCCGGACGGCTACCGGGCGATGGACGACCGCTCGGCGCTGAAGGTCCGGATCACCTTCTGACGCTTCGTCAACAGGGGTGGCACCGCTGGTCGGTGTCACCCCTTTCGGTTCCCCGGACCCGCTCCGGGCGGGTCGCGAGTGGTGGTTTTCGGCCATTTGGATGGTGCGAGAGGGTGAACGGCTGGCTGATCGCGGTCAACCCCTTCCGAGGTGGGCACGACGCTCCTAGCATTGCGCGGCGCGCACGAGGAATGTGACGTCCCTCACGTTCGATTGTTCCCCCCGTGTGACCGCCCCACCGAAGGAGCGAGGAGACAGAGTGGATTCGCCGCCGATCACCACTACCGCCACGGAAGTCCAACTCATCGATGACAGTGAGGAGTTCCGTACCCTGCGGCGCTCGTTCCGGAGCTTCGCATTCCCGGTCACCATCGGCTTCGTGCTCTGGTACCTGCTCTACGTCCTACTCTCCTGCTACGCCCCGGGATTGATGGGCACCAAGGTCCTCGGGCACATCAACGTGGCCCTGGTGCTCGGGCTGTTGCAGTTCGTCACCACCTTTGCCATCGCCGCCTGGTACGCCCGCTACGCGGACCGGCGGATCGACCCGCCCGCCGCCGCGATCCGCGAAGCCCACGGTGCCGTCGTCCACGCTCCCCGGGAGTCCGCCGAATGACACCGCTCGCCAGCTCCGCCACGGAGCACCGCGGTCTGATCATGTCCCTGTTCGGGCTCTTCGTGCTGGCCACCCTGGTCATCACCGTCTGGGCCGGGCGGCAGAACCGCAGCGCCGCCGACTTCTACGCCGGCGGCCGCGGCTTCACCGGCTTCCAGAACGGCCTGGCCATCTCCGGCGACTACATGTCCGCCGCCTCCTTCCTCGGCATCGCCGGGATCATCGCGCTCACCGGCTACGACGGCTTCCTGTACTCGATCGGCTTCCTGGTCGCCTGGCTGGTCGCGCTGCTGCTGATCGCCGAACCGCTGCGCAACTCCGGCCGGTTCACCATGGCGGACGTGCTCGTGTTCCGGATGCGCCAGCGCCCGGTGCGCACCGCGGCCGGCATCTCCACCATCGTGGTCTCGATCTTCTACCTGCTGGCCCAGATGGTCGGCGCCGGCGCCCTGGTGGCCCTGCTGCTGGGGGTCACGGGGGAGGGCGCCAAGCGCTGGACCATCCTCGCGGTCGGCGCACTGATGATCATCTACGTGGTGATAGGGGGTATGAAGGGCACCACCTGGGTGCAGATCGTCAAGGCCGTGCTGCTGATCGCCGGCGCCGCGCTGATGACCGTCCTGGTGCTCGCCAAGTACCACTTCAACCCCTCCGAACTGCTCGGCGCCGCGGCCTCCGCGAGCGGTAAGGGCGCGGCCTTCCTGGAACCGGGGCTGAAGTACGGGGCGACCGACACCTCCAAGCTCGACTTCATCAGCCTGGGGATCGCGCTGGTGCTCGGCACCGCCGGCCTGCCGCACATCCTGGTCCGCTTCTACACCGTCCCCACCGCCAAGACCGCCCGGAAGTCCGTGCTCTGGGCGATCGGCATCATCGGCGTCTTCTACCTGATGACCCTGGCGCTGGGCTTCGGCGCGGCCGCGCTGGTCGGCCGCAGCGGCATGGTGGCCGTCGAGGGCAAGACGCCCTCCGGCAACACCGCGGCACCGCTGCTCGCCGAGCAGCTCGGCGGCGGAGCCGGGACGACCGGCGGGGCGATCATGCTCGCGGTGATTTCCGCGGTCGCCTTCGCCACCATCCTCGCCGTGGTCGCCGGGCTCACCCTGGCCTCCTCCGCCTCCTTCGCCCACGACCTGTACGCCAACGTGATCCGGCGCGGGAAGGCGACCGAGAAGGAGGAGGTGCGCTCCGCGAAGTGGGCCGCGGTCGGGATCGGGGCCGTCGCCATCGTGCTCAGCCTCTACGCGGGCAAGCTCAGTACGGCGGCCCTGGTCGCGCTGGCCTTCGCGGTGGCCGCCTCGGCCAACCTGCCGACCCTGCTCTACTCGCTGTTCTGGAAGCGCTTCACCACCGTCGGCGCGGTCAGCTCGGTCTACGCGGGCCTGATCTCCTCGGTGGTGCTGGTGGTGTTCTCCCCGGTGCTGTCCGGCGCCAAGACCTCGCTCTTCCCGGACGCCGACTTCCACTGGTTCCCGCTGGAGAACCCGGGCCTGGTCTCCATCCCGATCGGCTTCCTGGCCGGCTGGCTGGGCACCCTGCTGTCCAAGGAGCGCGCCGACCCGGCGAAGTACGCTGAACTGGAGGTCCGCTCGCTCACCGGACTGGGCGCCCACTGATCGATCCGGCATGACTATGCTGGCCCGGCCCGCCGACGGTGGGCCGGGCCGGCCGCTTTTCGGGAAGGGACGCACGTGCTGCTCGACACCTTCGGACGACGCGCGGTCGACCTGCGGGTCTCCCTGACCGACCGGTGCAACCTCCGCTGCACGTACTGCATGCCGGAGGAAGGGCTGCAGTGGCTGGGCAAGCCCGAGCTGCTGACCGACGAGGAGATCGTCCGGCTGGTCACCCTGGCCGTGCGCGACCTGGGCGTGCGCGAGGTCCGCTTCACCGGCGGGGAGCCGCTGCTGCGCCCCGGGCTGGTCGCGATCGTGGCCGCCTGCTCCGAGCTGGCGCCGCGCCCGGAGCTCTCCCTCACCACCAACGGCATCGGGCTGGCCCGGACCGCCGCGGCGCTGCGCGAGGCCGGCCTGGACCGGGTCAACGTCTCGCTGGACACCCTCGACCCCGAGGTGTTCTTCACCCTCACCCGCCGCCGGCGCCACCAGGACGTGCTGGACGGGCTGGCCGCCGCCGAGGCGGCCGGGCTGGCGCCGGTGAAGCTGAACGCGGTGCTGATGCGCGGGGTCAACGACCACGAGGCCGCCGACCTGCTGGCCTGGTGCCTGGAGCGGGACTACGAGCTGCGCTTCATCGAGCAGATGCCGCTGGACGCCCAGCACGGCTGGGACCGCTCGTCGATGGTCACCGCCGGTGAGATCCTCGACCTGCTGCGGGCCCGCTTCGCGCTCACCCCGGAGCCCTCCGCCAGCCGCGGCGCGGCGCCCGCCGAGCGCTGGGTGGTGGACGGCGGCCGGGGCCGGGTCGGGGTGATCGCCTCCGTCACCCGGCCGTTCTGCCGGGCCTGCGACCGGACCCGGCTGACCGCCGACGGGCAGGTGCGCAACTGCCTGTTCGCGACCGGGGAGACCGACCTGCGCACCGCGCTGCGCTCGGGGGCGGACGACGCGGAGCTGGGCGCGCTGTGGCGGGCGGCGATGTGGGGCAAGAAGGCCGGGGCCGGGATCGACGACCCCGAGTTCCACCAGCCCGAGCGGCCGATGTCGGCGATCGGCGGCTAGGCGGGGACAGTGCCTAGGCTTGGCCGTCCTCGGGGGTCCAGTCGGCGAAGGCGACGACCTCCTTGAGGAAGCCGCGCACGCCCAGGAACTGGGACAGGTGCTCGCGGTGCTCCTCGCAGGCGATCCAGGTCTTGCGGCGGTCCGGGGTGTGCAGCTTGGGGTTGTTCCACACCAGCACCCAACGGGCTTCCGCCCGGCAGCCCTTGGCGGAGCAGATCGGCGTCTGCGCGGTGTCCATCGGGCCGTCCTCGGTGCTCTGGCGGGTGCGTCGTCACCGCCAGTCTGTCACGCCGACCGGGCGCGCCCGGATCCGGGCATGGCGACGCCGGGCAGCCACGGGGGGAGCCGCCCGGCGTCGGTCCGTCGCTCCGACGGGGGATGCGGAGCGCGTACGCAGTATGTCACGCCGGGACCCTCGGATGGGGAGGTCTTGCATGATTAATCTGAGCTTCTTTTGAGCTTTCAGCGAGCCGATTCAGGCCCAACCGGCGTGAATCGGACGGTCAGTCCGGGCGCTGTGAACTTTCGGTGGGAGCGGCCTTTGCCTGTCCTGTACCAGTGGCCGCACCAGCCCCACCCGTACCACCGGGACCGAGCATCAGCGGGGTGTCGGACGGGAAGTCGAAGGTGCTCGGCAGGCCCGGCGCCCGCTCCCGGCCGGCGTTGGCGATCAGCACCGCGAAGTACGGCAGCAGCACGCCGCCCGCCAGCGCGGCGAAGGCGAGCCAGCGCTGGACGTCCCACAGCACCACCGCGAGCAGGACGCAGAGGGTGCGGACCAGCATCGAGATGACGTAGCGGCGCTGGCGTCCCCGGACGTCCTCGGAGAGGCTGCTGCGCGCCCCGGTGATCCGGTAGACCTGTTCGCCTTCGGCGCTCTTGCCCATGTGTCCTACCGCCCTCGTCCACGCACCCGCGCGCCGTGCCGCGCGGCCTCCTCACGGTACGCCCGGGCGGCGGGGACGACGAGACCGGGTGGGCGGGGCCCACCCGGTCGGGCGTGATAGGGGAGCCGTACGGCGGCAGCCGGGTTACGAGCGCCGGGAGAGGTACTGCGGAGGGACGGCGTCGGTGAGCCAGACGCCGTTCTCGCTGAGCCGGAACTCGTGGCCGGCCGCCGCCATCGCGGCCGCGTGCACGGTCAGCACGACCGGGCGGCCGTGCCGGGCGCCGACCCGGGTCGCCGTCTCGGTCTCCGCCGACAGGTGGACGTCCTGCCGGCCCATCGGGCGCAGGCCCTCGCGGAAGATCGACGCCAGATGGCGGTCGGCGGTGCCGTGGTACAGCACGGGCGGCGGCTCGGTGGCGGTCAGACCGAGGTCGACCGCCACCGTGTGGCCCTGGTTGGCGCGGATGGAGAGGCCGTCCGGCGAGAAGCCGAACCGGCGCTTGTTGTTGCTGGCCACGACGTGGTCGAGCTCGGGCCGGGTGAGCGGCCTGCCCTTCGCCGCGAGGGCGTCGAGCAGGACGTCGACCCGGACCCAGCCGGAGCCGTCCAGCGTGATCCCCACCAGCTCCGGCTCGTGCCGCAGGATGCGTGACAGCATCTTGCTCGATCTGACCAGCCGCTTCTCGTCCATCATGTTCTTCGTATCCCCCCGTCGGTCGGTGGCTATGAGGCCTGGCTGACCGAACTCATGTTGAAGTCCGCGACACGCACGGGTGGCATCGCGGTGCGGGTGAAGTAGTCGTTCCACTCGCGGGGCAGGCAGCGTTCGGTGCGGCCCGCCTCGGTGATCCGGCCGAGCAGGTCGACCGGGGACTCGTTGAACCGGAAGTTGTTGACGGCGCCGACCACTTCGCCGTTCTCCACCAGGTAGACGCCGTCCCGGGTGAGGCCGGTGAGCAGCAGCGTCGCCGGGTCCACCTCGCGGATGTACCAGAGGCAGGTGAGCAGCAGGCCGCGCTCGGTGCGGGCGATCATCTCGTCCAGGGTCGGCGCCGACTCCTGGTCGGCCGTCTCCAGCACCAGGTTGTCGATCGCCGGGCGCAGCGGCAGGCCGGTGAGGCCGGCCGCGTGCCGGCTGGTGATCAGCTCGGTCAGCACGCCCTCGCGGATCCAGTCGGTGGCGCCGACCGGCGCGCCGTTGTCGAAGACCGAGACGTCGCCGCCGGTGCGGTGCGCCAGCACGAACGGGGCGGCCTCCAGGCCGGGTTCGCGCGGGTCGGCGCGCAGGGTGAGCGGGAGGGCGGCCAGCTTCTCGCCGAGCCTGGTGCCCCCGCCGGGCTTGGCGAAGACCGTCTGGCCCTCGGCCGCGTCCCGGCCGCCGGAGGACCAGTGGAGGCAGATCATCAGGTCGGCGACGGCCGACGGCGGCAGCAGCGTCTCGTACCGCCCGGCCGGCAGGTCGATCTTGCGGGCGCCCCAGCCGAGCCGCTTGGTGAGCTCGGCGTGCAGGGCCGGGACGTCGACGTCGGTGAAGTCCGTGGTGGCGGCGCCGATCCAGGCCGAGTCGGCGAGGTCGGCCGTCTTGGCGTTGAGCTCGACCATGCCGGTGGGCTGGTCGTGGCGCAGCCGCAGGCCGGTGGAGCTGCCCAGGTAGCTGCTGACGACCTCGTGCCGGGCGAAGCCGTAGAGCAGCTCGCCCTGGGCGGCGGCGCGGGCGAAGGCCTCGCCGAGGGCCGGGCCGAAGGCCTCGAACACCTCGATCGAGGTCTCCGCGGGCGGCCGGGTGAAGTCCGGGGACACCGGTGCGTCGGCGATCAGCGGCTGGGCGTCCTCGGCCGGGCCGGCCGCCCGGGCGGCCTCCTCGGCGGCCCGGACCAGGCCCTCGACGTCCGCGGCGGTGACGGCCTCGCGGGAGACCACGCCGGAGGCGGTGCCCTCGGTGCCGGCCACGGTGGCGATCACGGTGAGCCGACGGCCGCGGGTGACGCCGTTGGTGGTCAGGGCGTTGCCGGCCCAGCGCAGGTTGGCGGTGGACTCCTCGTCGGCGATCACCACGCAGCCGTCGGCGCGGGAGAGGCCGAGCGCCAGCTCGACGAGGTCGTGGGGCTGCATCGCGGTCATCAGTGACCCGCCTCCTGCTGGGTGTTGAGCACGTTGACGTTGCGGAACAGCGCCGACGGGCAGCCGTGGCTGACCGCCGCGATCTGGCCGGGCTGCGCCTTGCCGCAGTTGAAGGCGCCGCCGAGGACGTAGGTCTGCGGGCCGCCGACCGCCGTCATCGAGCCCCAGAAGTCGGTGGTGGTGGCCTGGTAGGCGAAGTCCTTGACCTGGCCGGCGAGTTCGCCGTTGCGGATGGCGTAGGCGCGCTGGCCGGTGAACTGGAAGTTGTAGCGCTGCATGTCGATCGACCAGGAGCGGTCGCCGACGATGTACAGGCCGTTCTCCACCCCGGCGAACAGGCCCTCGGTGTCCGGTCCGTCGGCGGCGGGCCGGAGCGAGACGTTGGCCATCCGCTGGACCGGGACGTGTGCGGGGGAGTCCGCGAAGGCGCAGCCGTTGGAGCGCTCGAAGCCCTTCAACCCGGCCATGCCCCGGTCGAGTTGGTAGCCGACCAGGACGCCGTCCCGGATCAGGTCCCAGGACTGGGTGGCCACGCCCTCGTCGTCGTAGCCGATGGTGGACAGGCCGTGCTCGGCGGTGCGGTCGCCGGTGACGTGCATCAGCTCGGAGCCGTAGCGGAGGCTGCCGAGCTGGTCGAAGGTGGCGAAGGACGTGCCGGCGTAGGCGGCCTCGTAGCCGAGCGCGCGGTCCAGCTCGGTGGCGTGGCCGATCGACTCGTGGATGGTCAGCCAGAGGTTGGACGGGTCGACCACCAGGTCGTAGCGGCCCGGGCGGACGCTCGGGGCCTTCATCTTCTCGGCCAGCAGGGTGGGCAGTTCGGCCAGCTCGGCGTCCCAGTCCCACTCCGTCCCGGTCAGGTACTCGTACCCGCGGCCGACCGGCGGGGCCAGGGTGCGCATCGAGTCGAAGGCGCCGGTGCGGTCGTCGACCGCGGTGGCCTCCAGGTCGGAGTGGAGCCGGATCCGCTGCTGGGTCGTCACGGTGCCCGCGGTGTCGGCGTAGAACTTGTTCTCCTGCACCGTCAGCAGGGCCGCCTGGACGTGCGAGACGCCCGGCGCGGCCAGCAGCCGGGCGCTGCGCTCGGCCAGCAGCGCGGTCTTCTCGGCGTCCGGCACCTCGAAGGGGTTGACCTCGTACGCGGAGACCCAGGTGACGTCCCGGTGGACGGGCTCGTCGGCCAGCCGGACCCGCTCGGCGGTGCCGGCCGCCCGGCTGATCCCGCCGGAGAGCCGGGCCACCGCCACGGCCTGGGTGGCCACCTCCGCGGCGGCCCCGGGGGTGAGGTCCACCCCGGCGGCGAAGCCCCAGGCGCCGTCCAGCAGGACCCGGACGGCGAAGCCCAGTTGCACGCTGTCGGAGGTGCCGGCCGGCCGGGCGTCGCGCAGCCGCCAGGAGGCGCTGCGGACCCGTTCCAGGCGGAAGTCGGCGTGCTCGGCTCCGAGCTCGCGGGCCCGGCTGAGGGCGGCGTCGGCGAGGGCGCGCAGCGGGAGGGCGAGGAACAGCGGGTCGACGGCGCGGGCGGGCGCGGCGCCGGTGCTGTCGGCCGGAGGGATCGGAGGCAATCGGGCTCCCAGGTCGCGGAGGGCGGGGCGGTGCGGTGCGGCGCCACAGGGGCACCCGCACCGCATCATTTCCCGTCCACGGGGTTTCCGGCCAGCGCATTTCACCCGGTGTGCTGCGGTTTCGGACAGCACGGCCCCCGGGGTGTCAGGAGACGGACTCCCACCAGCCGTCCAGCTCCGGCGGGTTGTCCACGTCGACCCGCTCGCCGGGGCGCGGCACGGCCAGCGGGACGGCCTGCGCCTTGGCCTCCTTGAGCAGCCGTTCGACCGGCTCGGCCCACGGGTGCAGGCCCAGGTTGAAGGTGCACCAGTGGACCGGCACCAGCAGTTCGGCCCGGAGGTCCCGGTGGGCGAGGACGGCGTCCTCGGGGGTCATGTGGATGTCGGCCCAGGCCGCGTCGTAGGCGCCGATCTGCACCAGGGCGGCGTCGAAGGGGCCGTGCTGCGCGCCGATCCGGGCGTAGCCCTCGAAGTAGCCGGAGTCCCCGGTGTAGAAGACCCTGCGGCTCGGGCCGGCGATCACCCAGGAGCCCCACAGGGTGGTGTTGCGGGTCAGCCCGCGGCCGGAGAAGTGGTGCGCGGAGGTGAGGGTGAGCACCAGCTCGCCCAGGGTGCAGGTCTCGTCCCAGTCCAGTTCGATGATCCGGTGCTCGGGGACGCCCCAGCGGCGCAGGTGGCCGCCGATGCCGAGCGGTACGGCGAAGGGGGCGGACTGGCTGCGCACCAGGCGCTTGACGGTCGCCATGTCGAGGTGGTCGTAGTGGTCGTGGGAGATCAGCACCGCGTCGACCGCCGGCAGTTCCTCCAGCTCGACCGGCACCGGGTGCAGCCGCTTGGGGCCGACGTGGGCGGCGGGGGAGCAGCGGTCGCTCCAGACCGGGTCGAGCAGCACCCGCGAGCCCTCGATCTCCACCAGCGCGGAGGCGTGCCCGTACCAGGTGATCTCCACGCCCTCGGCGGCCGGGCCGGTCGCGGCGGCGGGGCGGACGGTGGGCACCGGATGGGCCGGGACCCGGCCCTCGCGCTGGAAGAGCATCCGGCGGACGGTGTCGCGGTCGATCTCCGGGGCGGCGGTGGCCCGGGCGAGGGTCGAGGGCGCGTTGTGGAAGACCCCGTCGCGGTACTGCGGGGAGTTGCGCACCCGCTCCTCGCGCTCGCCGTCCGGGCGGCGTCCGAACGCGGCGGGCAGGTCGCGCAGTGCCCAGGCGGTCGCGCCGAGGCCGGCGGCCAGGGCGGTGAGGGCGAGCAGTCGTCCGCGTCGGGGGGAGCCCCCGGGCCGTGCCTTGGTCATGCGCCCTGCCTTCGTTTCCTCACCGGGACTCTTCGGGGATGGGTACGGCCGGTCCCGGTTCGGGCCGCACCACGGGGCAACGGGTGCGGCCGCCCGTGTTGTTCCCGCACAGCGGCCCCTTTCGGGGCGGCGCCGTGGCCTGCGGGGAAGGGCGGGGAACGGCCCGGCGGCGGGGACCCGGATTGTCGGATTGCCACAGATCCTCCGGTGCGGCGCTGTGGGAGCCCGATTCGCCGCCGCCGCCGACCGCCCGATAGCGTCACACCGCGTACGCATTCCGACGTACCCGCTCACACACGGAGAGAGGTGGATCGTTGAGCCGCTCGGTTCTCGTCACCGGAGGAAACCGGGGCATCGGCCTCGCGATCGCCCAGGCCTTCGCCGAGGCGGGTGACAAGGTGGCCATCACCAGCCGCTCGGGCGAGGTGCCCGAGGCCCTGGCGAAGTACGACGTCCTCGCGGTGCGCTGCGACATCACGGACGCCGCGCAGGTCGACGCCGCCTTCACCGAGATCGAGGAGAAGCACGGCGCGGTCCAGGTGCTGGTCGCCAACGCGGGCATCACCAACGACACCCTGCTGCTGCGGATGTCCGAAGAGGACTTCACCTCCGTCGTGGACACCAACCTGACCGGCACCTTCCGGGTGGTCAAGCGCGCGTCGAAGCTGATGATGCGCGCCAAGAAGGGCCGCGTGGTCCTGATCTCCTCCGTGGTGGGCCTGTCCGGCTCGCCGGGCCAGGCCAACTACGCCGCCTCCAAGGCCGGTCTGGTCGGCTTCGCCCGCTCGCTGGCGCGCGAGCTCGGTCCGCGCAACATCACCGTCAACGTGGTCGCCCCCGGCTTCGTCGACACCGACATGACCGCCGTGCTCAGCGACGAGCGCCGCGCGGAGATCGTCTCGGGCGTGCCGCTGGGCCGCTACGCGGCGCCCGCCGAGGTCGCCTCCACCGTGCGGTTCCTCGGTTCGGACGAGGCCGCGTACATCACCGGAGCCGTCATTCCCGTCGACGGCGGATTGGGCATGGGTCACTGAGCATGAGTGGAATCCTCGAGGGCAAGCGGATCCTGATCACCGGCGTGCTGATGGAGTCCTCCATCGCCTTCCACGCCGCCAAGCTGGCCCAGGAGCAGGGCGCGGAGATCATCCTCACCGCCTTCCCGCGTCCGACCCTGACCGAGCGGATCGCCAAGAAGCTGCCGCACCCGGTCAAGGTGCTGGAGCTGGACGTCTCGAACCCGGAGCAGCTGGCGGGCATCGCCGACCAGGTCCGGGAGACCCTGCCGTCGCTGGACGGCATCGTCCACTCGATCGGCTTCGCGCCGCAGGACGCGCTGGGTGGCAACTTCCTGGACACCCCGTGGGAGTCCGTGGCCACCGCGATGCACGTCTCGGCGTACTCGCTGAAGTCGCTGACCATGGCGCTGATGCCGCTGATGCAGCAGGGCGGCTCGGTGGTCGGCCTGACCTTCGACGCGCAGTTCGCCTGGCCGCAGTACGACTGGATGGGCCCGGCCAAGGCCGCGCTGGAGGCCACCAACCGCTACCTGGCCCGCTACCTGGGCCCGCAGGACATCCGCTGCAACCTGGTCTCGGCCGGCCCGCTGGGCTCGATGGCCGCCAAGTCCATCCCGGGCTTCGGCGACCTGGCCGACACCTGGAACCAGCGCTCCCCGCTGAAGTGGGACCTGAGCGACCCGGAGCCGGCCGGCCGCGCCATCGTCGCGCTGCTGTCGGAGTGGTTCCCGAAGACCACCGGCGAGATCGTGCACGTCGACGGCGGCCTGCACGCCATCGGGGCCTGACCGCCCGGTAGTCCGCGACGCCGCTGCCCGGCCCCCGTCCTGGGGTGCCGGGCGGCGGCGTTCTCCGTCGGGGCGGTCGTGCCGCGGTGTCGCGGTGACGGCGGCTACGCGTCGGCGGTCGTGCCGCGGTGTCGCGGTGACGGCGGCTACGCGTCGGCGGTCGCGCAGACGCCGATGGCGCGGCCGGCCTCGACCGAGGCGCGCTGGGCGTCGCCGGCCCGGATGGCGTCCCGGATGGTGTCGTGGCCGATGTAGCGCTCGGCGATCAGCTCGGGGCCGACGTCGTTGCGCAGGTGCTCGCGGGTGACCTCGCCGAGGTCGGAGTAGACGGCCAGCAGCACGTCGTTGTGGGCGGCGGCCACCACGGCCTGGTGGAAGGCGGCGTCGGCCTGGACGAAGTCCTCGGCGTCGCCGGAGCGCCAGGCGGCTTCGCGCCGGTCGAGCGCGGCGTCCAGCAGGCCGAGGTCGCGCTCGGTGCGGCGGACGGCCGCCAGCCCGGCTGCGGAGGTCTCCAGCGCCGCCCGCAGCTCGGCGACCTGCGCCTGGTCGGCGTCGGCGAAGCGGCGGTGCATCACCCCGGCCAGCTCGCTGGTGGCGAGCACGTACGTGCCGGAGCCCTGGCGGATGTCCAGCAGCCCGTTGTGGGCGAGCGCCCGGACGGCCTCCCGGACGGTGTTGCGGGCCACCCCCAGCTGTTCGACCAGGGCGGCCTCGGTGGGGATGCGGGAGCCGACGGGCCACTCCCCGGAGGTGATCTGGGCGCGCAACTGCGCGATCACCTGGTCGGACAGCGGGGTGCGCCTCGGCGAGGACAGCGCCACGGGGACTCCTTGCGACTACGGGGTGGGTGGGCCCTGGAGGGAGGTGGCCGGTGGATGAACGGTCGGCACATCATGCCAATTCCAAGGTGCATCAATTCATCCCATCATTCTATGATGGGGCTCATGCCTTCCGCAGCAGACACCACCACCCCGGGTACCGGGGTCCGGCCGCAGACCGAGCGGCCCGCCACCCCCGCCGGGGCCAAGTACCTCGGCGTGCTCTTCGCCGTCGCCATCGCCGCCGCCGCCTTCAACCTGCGCCCCGTGGTCACCAGCCTCGGGCCGCTGTTCAAGCAGGTCCAGGCCGACCTCGGGATGAACCCGACCGTCGCCGGGATGGTCACCGCCGTCCCCTCGCTCTGCTTCGGGCTGTTCGGCTTCGCCGCGCCCGCGGCGGCCCGCCGGATCGGCCCGATCGCCGTGGTCACGGCGGGCATGGGCGCGATCACCGCGGGCGTGCTGGCCCGCTCCTTCGCCGGCGGCACCGCGGTGTTCCTGCTGCTCACCGCGCTCGCCCTGGCGGGTGTGGCGGTCTCCAACGTGCTGCTGCCGGTGGTGATCAAGCGGTACTTCCCGGAGAAGGTCGGCCCGATGATCGGCCTGTACTCCATGGCCCTGTCGGCCGGCACCGCGCTGGCCGCCGCCGTCACCGTGCCGCTGACCAGCGCGCTCGGCGGCGACTGGCGCTACGGCCTGGGCGTCTGGGCCGCGCTCGGCGCGGTCGCCCTGCTGCTCTGGCTCCCGGTGCTGATCACCAGGCGCGAGCGCGGCGAGCGGGCGACGGGCGCCGCGGCCCCGGCCCGGCTGCCGATCACCCGCAGCCGGACCGCCTGGGCGCTGGCCGGGTTCTTCGGCCTCCAGGCGACCGGCGCGTACGTGGTCATGGGCTGGATGTCGCAGATCTTCCAGGACGCCGGGATCGACAAGGGCACCTCCGGGGTGCTGCTCGCGATCACCATGGCGATCGGCGTGCCGGTCTCCTTCGTGCTGCCCAACCTGGCCGCCCGCCGCGGCGACCAGCGGCTCTTCGTGGTGGTGCTGGCCGGCTGCGGGATCGCCGGGTACGCCGGGCTGGCGTTCGCCCCGGCCGGGGGCGCGTGGCTGTGGGCCGTCCTGCTGGGCCTGTCCAACTGCGCCTTCCCGCTGGTGCTGACCATGATCGGGCTGCGGGCCCGGACGGCGGGCGGGGTCGCGCAGCTGTCCGCCTTCTCCCAGGGCGTCGGCTACCTGGTGTCCATCCCCGGCCCGATCCTGGTCGGCTGGCTCCACGGGACCACCGGCGAGTGGTACTGGCCGCTGGGCTTCCTGGCGCTGCTGCTGGTGCCGCAGATGCTGTTCGGCCTGCGGGCCGCGCGGGCCCGGCACATCGAGGACGAGGCCGTCCCCGCCGGGGAGCAGGTCAAGGCCTGACCGGGAAGGTCAAGGCCTGACCAAAGCGGTGGGGCCAGCGCGGAACGGGCGTGTTCGGGGTGGTTGAATCCCGACATGCCCGTTCTCGACCCGAATCCCACCGACGGCCGCAAGCAGCTCGGCCGCATCGCCCTCGCCTTCGGCGGCATCGTGGTGCTGGTGGCGATCATCGCCACCGTCGCCGCCGCGATGGGCTGACCCGACCCCCGCTCCGCACGCTCGCTCCGTCCGCCCGTTCCGCCTGGCCGCGACGCCCGCACCGGGCGCCGTCGCACTCCCGGTGACCGGGGGCGGACAGGGCGTGCCGGCACCCGCCACCTCGGGGAGTGGCGGCAATCGGGAGCATCGCGCCCCCGGACGGCTTTTCTGCCAAGCTTGCTGGGTATGAGCGCCGAAACGCCCCGCAGGATCATCGTTCTCCGCCACGCCAAGGCCGACTGGCCGGACGGGGTGGACGACCACGACCGGCCGCTGGCCGACCGGGGCCGCCAGCAGGCCCCGGACGCCGGCCGCTGGCTGGTCGACTCCGGCATCAACCCCGACTTCGTGCTCTGCTCCACCGCCCTGCGCACCCGCGAGACCTGGAAGCTGGCCGCGCACGAGCTGCCCAAGCGGGCCCGTCGGACGGTGTACGAGGACCGGATCTACGAGGCCAGCCCGGGCGAGATCATCGCCGTCCTCCAGGAGACCCCGGAGGAGTACGCGGACGTGGTGCTGGTCGGCCACAACCCGGGCGTGCTGGGCCTGACCCAGGTGCTGGCCGGGGACGCCGGCGACCGGGACGCGCTGGAGCGGCTGCGGCTGGGCGGCTTCCCGACGGCGGCGATCGCGGTGCTCAGCTTCGGCGGGTCCTGGAAGGACGTCGAGCCGGGCGTCGCCGAACTGGTCTCGTACCACACGCCGCAGGACTGACCGGGCCGGAACGGACGTGAGGGGCGCGCGGATTGGATCCGCGCGCCCCTCGTGTGCGACGACCGCTGCCGGTCGGCAGGGCTCCCGAGACCGGACCTAGTCGACGGACAGGCCGCCGTCGGCCGCCTCGACCTCCTCGCGGGTGATGCCCAGCAGGTACAGCACGGTGTCCAGGAAGGGCACGTTCACCGCGGTGTCGGCGGCCTCGCGCACCACCGGCTTGGCGTTGAACGCCACCCCCAGCCCGGCCGCGTTCAGCATGTCCAGGTCGTTGGCGCCGTCGCCGATCGCCACCGTCTGCTCCAGCGGCACCTTGGCCTGCTCGGCGAACCGGGCCAGCCACCGGGCCTTGCCCGCGCGGTCCACGATCTCGCCGACCACCCGGCCGGTGAACTTCCCGTCCGCCACCTCCAGGGTGTTGGCCGCCGCGAAGTCCAGCCCCAGCTGCTCCACCAGGTGGTCGGTGACCTGGGTGAACCCGCCGGACACCACCGCCACCTGGAAGCCCAGCCGTTGGAGCGTACGGATCAGGGTGCGCGCCCCCGGCGTGAAACGGACCTCCGCGCGCACCTTCTCGGTCACCGAGGCGTCCAGCCCGGCCAGGAGGGCGACCCGGGCCCGCAGCGACTCGGCGAAGTCCAGCTCGCCGCGCATCGCCGCCTCGGTCACCGCGGCGACCTCCTCCTCGCAGCCCGCGTGGGCGGCGAACAGCTCGATCACCTCGTCCTGGATGAGCGTGGAGTCCACGTCCATCACCACCAGGCGCTTGGCCCGGCGTTCCAGCCCGGCGGCCACCACCGCGACGTCCACCCGCTGGGTGGCCGCCTCCAGGGCCAGTTCGGCCCGCAGCTCCTCGGTGGCCACGCCGGAGACGGCCAGTTCGACCGCGGTCACCGGGTACTTGGCGAGCCGGAACACCCGGTCGATGTTGCCGCCGGCCGCGGTGATCCGGGAGGTCAGCGCGGACACCGCGGCGGCGGTCAGCGGGTGGCCGAGCACCGTCACGTGCGAACGGCCCTCGCGGCGCGGCCGGTTGTCGCCGATGCCGGAGAGGATCTCGGCCTGCAGCTTGAGTTCGTCCGCCCAGCGGTGCACGGTGGCCCGCAGGCCGCCCTCGGCGCCGGGCGCGCGGGGCGGGGTGACCAGGGCGCACAGCGTGATGCGGCCACGGGTGACGACCTGCTCGATGTCGATGACGTCGACGCCGAAGCCGGCCAGGGTGGCGAAGAGGCCGGCGGTGATGCCGGGGCGGTCCTTGCCGAACACCTTGACGAGCAGGGTGCGCTCGTCCGCGGTCCGGGGCTGGGCGGCGGGGAGGGGCTCAGCGGCCAAGGGCGATGCGTTCATGGTGCCTCCCACGCTACCCGTCGGTGGGTGGGCGAAGGGCACCCGTCCCACGTCGCGGGACACCCGAAGGCCCGTTCCACCGGGCCGCTTCCCCGCGTAGCAGCCTGGTCACAGTCACCCGGGGTGACTTTCACCGGCGGAGGACGGGCTGGAATGATTCCCCCCGTCAGTCAGAGGAACGAAGCACCCCCGGCCGGGGGGCCACAATTCGGGGGAACCGAGAGAGCGGGGCAGGCGAGCAGTGCCGCAACTCGTCATCGAGATCAACGGACAGCAGCGGACTCTTGAGCCCGGGCGGTCCTACACCATCGGGCGCAACCCGCAGTCGGACTTCACGTTCGACGACGCCAGGGTCTCCTGGCAGCACGGGACCATCAGCTTCAACGGCAGCGGTTGGCAGCTGGACGACCACGGCAGTACCAACGGCACCTACGCGGCCGGCGCCCGCACCGTGCAGGCCCAGCTGTTCCCCGGCGCCGTGGTGAACCTGGGCAACCCGGAGAACGGCCCCCGACTCGCCTTCTCCGCGCCCGCCCACGCCGCCGCCCCGCAGGCCGCCCCCGTGCACGAGGCCGTCACCAGCCGCAGCCCCGCCCCGACGCCCCAGCCGCCCGCGCAGCAGCCCTGGCCCGGCCAGGACCCGTACCAGCAGCAGCCGCCGCCCCAGGCCTGGCCGGCCCAGCAGCCCCCGCAGCCGTACGCGCCCGCGCAGCAGCAGCCGTACCCGCCGCAGCCGCACGACCAGCAGCCGCCCCACCACGGCGGGTTCCCGCAGCAGCAGGGCTTCACGCCCGCGCCGCCGCACGACGGCGGCCCGCAGCCGACGGTGATCCGCAACCTGACGGCCGGCATGCGCACCGTCAGGATCGGCCGCGCGCTGGACAACGACATCGTGGTGTCCGACCTCCAGGTCTCCCGCCACCACGCCGAACTGCGCCAACTGCCGGACGGCCGCTACGAGATCGTCGACCTCGGCAGCCACAACGGCATCTACCTCAACGGCCAGCGGGTGCAGCGCCAGCTGATGGGCCCGCAGGACCGGCTGACCGTGGGCCACTCCGGCTTCGTGCTGGTCGGCGACCAACTGCAGGAGTTCGTCGACACCGGCGCGGTCTCCTTCTCCGCCCGCCACCTGACCGTCGAGGTCGAGCACAAGGGCGCCAAGAAGATCCTGCTCGACGACGTCAGCTTCGGCGTCCCGGAGAAGTCCCTGGTCGCCGTCATCGGCCCGTCCGGCTCCGGCAAGTCGACCCTGCTGCGCGCCCTCACCGGCTACCGCCCGGCCGACCGCGGCGAGGTGCTGTACGACGGCCGCAACCTCTACAAGCAGTTCGCCGAACTCCGCTCCCGGATCGGCCTGGTGCCGCAGTCGGAGATCCTCCACCGCGAGCTGACCGTGCGGAAGGGCCTCAAGTACGCGGCCCGGCTGCGCTTCCCCGGCGACACCGAGGCCCGCGAGCGCGAGGCCCGGATCGACGAGGTGCTGTACGAGCTGCGCCTGGACAAGCGCGCCGACAACAAGATCACCGCGCTCTCCGGCGGCCAGCAGAAGCGCGTCTCGGTCGCCCTCGAACTGCTCACCAAGCCCTCGCTGATCTTCCTGGACGAGCCCACCTCGGGCCTCGACCCGGGCATGGACCGCGAGGTCATGCAGATGCTGCGGGGCCTCGCCGACGACGGCCGCACGATCCTGGTCGTCACCCACTCGGTGGCCGAACTCGCGCTCTGCGACCGGCTGCTGGTGATGGCGCCGGGCGGCTCGGTGGCCTACTTCGGCCCGCCGGACGAGGCGCTGCACTTCTTCGGGTACGAGACCTGGGCCGACGTCTTCCAGGCCTTCGAGAACTACCCGGACCACGACTGGGCCGGCCGCTACCGCGGTTCCGTGCACTACCAGCAGTACTCCGCCCCGACCGTCGAGGCCGGCGAGGTGCAGCACGCCCAGGTCGCCCAGGAGGCGGTCAAGCCCCCGAAGCCGCAGAGCTGGGGCTCGCAGCTGTGGACGCTGATGCGCCGCTACATGTCGGTGCTCGCCTCGGACCGCGGCTTCCTGGCGCTGTCGGTGCTGCTGCCGGCGGTGATCGGCGCGGTCAGCGTGCTGATCCCCAACGAGCCGGGGCTCGCGCCCAACCCGAAGACCCAGCTCCACCTGAACAACGGGGCCGCGACCATCCTGCTGATCCTGGCGATCGGCGCCTGCTTCTCCGGGGCGGCCAACTCGGTCCGCGAGCTGATCAAGGAACGGGCGATCTACGAACGGGAACGGGCCACCGGCCTCTCCCGCTCGGCGTACATGATGTCCAAGATCATCGTGCTGGGCATCTTCTCGGTGATCCAGGGCGCGATCATCTCCGCCGTCGGCTTCCTGCCGCGCAAGCTGCCCGAGCACGGCCTGATCGTCCAGAACATCCCGATGATCGAGATGACCATCGGCATGATCCTGCTGAGCTTCGCCGCGATGATGTTCGGCCTGATGATCTCCGCGCTGGTGAAGACCGCCGAGAAGACCATGCCGCTGCTGGTCATGTTCGCCATCGTCCAGGTCGTCTTCACCGGCTGCCTCTTCCAGATCTTCGGCAAGCCCGGCCTGGAGCAGGTCGCCTGGCTGATGCCGGCCCGCTGGGGCACCGGCATGGTCTCCACCACGCTGGACCTGTCGCACCTGATGGGCCCCTGGAACAAGGACTTCCAGAACCCGAACTACGACCCGCTGTGGACGCACTCCGTCGCCCAGTGGTCGATCGACGCGGGCGTGCTGATCGTCATCTCGGTCGTGATCGGCGTGGTCGTGACCAGGCTGCAGCGCCGGCACGAGCCGGAGGTCATGCAGAAGGGCTGACAACCTGCTGCTGTATCCGCCCGCCCGCTCGCCTCCGGCTCGGCTCGGGGCGGGCGGGCGCCATCCGCCCGGTCCGCCTCCGGGCGGGCCCGGCACGGCCGGGAGGCCCGGGAGGGCCCACCGTCCTAGGTCCGCGGACCTGCGTCCGGCGCGGCCCGGGACGGACGCCGACGCCCCCGCGACGGCGGTAGTTTGGCGGTATGCCCAGCACCACCGGGGACCGCCCCGACCCCGCCGGCCCACCCGCCGCCTGCGACCCGCTGGCCGGCATCGAGGCCGTCAGCCAGGCCCTGCTCGCGATGAGCCGGCACCTGGAGGTCCGCGAGGTGCTGCGCCGGATCACCGCCTCCGCCCGCGAACTGCTCGGCGCCGAGTACGCGGCCCTCGGCGTGCCCGACGACCACGGCGGCTTCGCCCAGTTCGTGGTCGACGGCGTCACCGACGAGCAGTGGCGGGCGATCGGCCCGCTGCCCCGCCAGCACGGCGTGCTCGCCGAACTGCTGCACGAGACCGGACCCACCCGCCTCACCGACGTCCGCAAGGCCCCCGCCTTCGAGGGCTGGCCCGCCGCCCACCCCGAGATGGACGCCTTCCTCGGCATGCCGGTCCTGGACGCCGAGGCCGCCGAGGACGAGCCCCAGGTGCTGGGCGTCATCTTCCTCGCCAACAAGCGCGGCGGCGGCCTGTTCACCGACCACGACGAGGAACTGCTGCGGATCCTCGCCGCGCACGCCGCCCTCGCGCTCTCCAACGCCCGCCTGTACGAGCGCAGTCGGGAACTCACCCTGGCCGGCGAGCGCGCCCGGATCGCCCACGACCTGCACGACGCCGTCGCCCAGAAGCTCTTCTCGCTGCGGCTGACCGCCAAGGCCGCCGCCAAGCTGGTCGACCGCGACCCGGCCCGGGCCCGCACCGAACTCGCCGAGGTCGCCCGGCTCGCCGCCGAGGCCGCCGACGAGCTGCGCGCCGTGGTGGTCGAACTGCGCCCCGCCGCCCTGGAGGAGGACGGGCTGAGCGCCACCCTCGCCTCCCAGGTCCAGGTCCTCGACCGCGCCCACACCGCCGACCTGGCCTTCGCCGCCGACGGCGTCCGCGCCCTGCCGCCGGCCCAGGAGGCCGCGCTGCTGCGGGTCGCCCAGGAGGCGCTGCACAACGCGCTGCGCCACTCCGGCGCCGGCCGGGTCACCGTCACCCTGGCCGGCACCCCCGCCCGCGGTGCCGTGCTGCGGGTGCGCGACGACGGGCGCGGCTTCGACCCCGAATCCGTCCGCCGGGCCGGCCGTCACCTCGGCCTGGCCTCGATGCGCGACCGCGCGGCCGCCGTCGGCGGCACGCTCACCCTGGAGTCCGCCCCCGGCAAGGGGACGCTCGTCGAGATGGAGGTCCCCGGTGCCTGAGAGCACGCCGTCGATCCGCGTCCTGCTGGTCGACGACCACCAGGTGGTCCGCCGCGGACTGCGCACCTTCCTGGAGGTCCAGGACGACATCGAGGTGGTCGGGGAGGCCGCCGACGGGGCCGAGGGCGTCGAGCGCGCCCGCGCCCTCGACCCGGACGTCGTCCTGATGGACCTCAAGATGCCCGGCGTCGACGGCATCGAGGCGCTGCGCACGCTCAAGGAGGAGGGCAGCCGGGCCCGGATCCTGATCGTCACCAGCTTCACCGAGCACCGCACCATGGTCCCCGCGCTGCGGGCCGGCGCCGCCGGGTACGTCTACAAGGACGTGGACCCGGAGGCGCTGGCCGGGGCGATCCGCTCGGTGCACGCCGGCCACGTGCTGCTCCAGCCCGAGCTGGCCGAGGCGCTGCTCTCCGACGACGGCCCGCGCGCCCCGCAGGGCCGCGGCGGGACCCTCACCGAGCGCGAGCGCGAGGTGCTCGGCCACATCGCCGACGGCCGCTCCAACCGGGAGATCGCCCGCAGCCTGCACCTGTCGGAGAAGACGGTGAAGACCCACGTGTCCAACATCCTGATGAAGCTGGACCTCGCGGACCGCACCCAGGCCGCCCTGTGGGCCGTCCGCAACGGCGAGACCAGGCCGGCGTAGCGGCCGGCCCCGGCGGGCGCTCCTAACGGGCCTCGCGCTCGTCCACCAGGGCGTTGTACGCGGCCACCTGGGCGCGCCGGGCGGTGCGCCGCAGCGGGGCCAGCACGGACTGCCGGGCGGCCATCTCGGAGGCGCTCACGGCCGCGCCGTGGCCGCCCGCGGCGATCGCCAGCAGGGCGGACACCTGCCGGGCGGACTCCAGCACCCGGACGGCGCGCGGCGGGTAGCCGGGCGCGAGCAGCTCGGCGTGGCCGCGCCGGCGGTACGCCTCCAGCGCGCGCATCGCCTCCGGGCCGGCGCCGGCCACGTCCAGCCGGGTCAGCAGGACGGTCGCCTCGCGCAGCCCGTCCGCCAGTTCGCGCTCGGCCTCGTGCAGCGAGGGCACGTCGGCCGGCGGGGTGTCGTTGACCTCGGCGCAGCGCCACAGCACGGTCGCCGAGCGGTCCCCGACCGGGCCGAACACGGTGGTCTCCGGTACCAGCCCGAGCGGCACCCCGACCGCGAGCACCGCCTCGCCCGCCGCCATGGCGCGCTCGTTGAACGCCGCCGGGCCGGTCAGTCCGAGCGGGTGCCCGGCCGAGGGCAGGGCCAGCCGCAGGCCCTTCACGCCCAGCACCCGCAGCCGGCCCAGCGCCCAGGTCAGCCCGTGCTGCTCGCCCGGGGCGTCCCCGGGCAGGCCGGTCACCCGGTGGCCCTCGTCGGCGCCCAGCACGGCCTCGGCGGCGTTGTCGGGCGGCACCAGACCGCTCAGCAGGGCGTTGCCCCAGGCGGTCAGCCGCCCCGAACGGGGCTCTTCGTACGGATTGTCGGCAGGAGTCGCGAGCATCCGGCCAGCCTACGGAATCGGCGGTCATCCGCGTGGCGTAGGTTTGCCCATGCGCGTGCGGCGCACCCATCCCGTGCCCACCGGCTGCCGGAGTAGGCTCGCCGCCCGCACCGACGGCCGAAATTTTTGTGTATTTGGGGAAGGCGTGGGCATGAGCGACGTGCTGGAGCTGGTGGACGTAACCGTGGTCCGGGAGGGGCGCGCGCTGGTCGACCAGGTCTCGTGGTCCATCTCCGAGGGTGAGCGCTGGGTCATCCTGGGCCCGAACGGCGCCGGCAAGACCACCCTGCTGCAGATCGCCTCCTCGTACCTGTTCCCGACCTCGGGCAAGGTCTCGGTGCTCGGCGAGCAGCTGGGCGAGATCGACGTCTTCGAACTGCGCTCCCGGATCGGCCTGGCCGGCGCCTCGATGTTCGACAAGCTGCCGGCCGAGCAGACCGTGCTGCAGACGGTGCTGACCGCCGCCTACGGCATGACGGTCAGCTGGCAGGAGGCCTACGAGCAGTCCGACGAGTCGCGCGCGCTCGCCCTGCTCGACCGGATGGGCATGGCCAACCTGACCGGCCGCAAGTTCGGCACCCTCTCCGAGGGCGAGCGCAAGCGCACCCTGATCGCCCGCGCCCTGATGACCGACCCCGAGCTGCTGCTGCTCGACGAGCCCGCGGCCGGCCTGGACCTCGGCGGCCGCGAGGACCTGGTCCGCCGGCTCGGCGCGCTCGCCCAGGACGAGTTCGCGCCCGCCATGGCGATGGTCACCCACCACGTCGAGGAGATCGCCCCCGGCTTCACCCACGTCCTGATGATCCGCCAGGGCAAGGTGCTCACGGCCGGCCCGATCGACACCGAGCTGACCGCCCGCAACCTCTCCAAGTGCTTCGGCCTGCCGCTCACCCTGGAGCGCCACGGCGACCGCTGGTCGGCGCAGGGTCTGCCGCTCGGCTGACCTCCCGTCCGTCCACTCCGCCCGGGATTGTCGGAACCGGTCGCACGTGCGACCGGTTTCCGCCCCTCGACCTGCGGGAACTGTCCGCCTCGAAGGCCCTTCGCTCCCTAGGATGGACACGTGGACAGCTGGATCTGGTGGCTCCTGGCCGCCGCTGCTCTCGGCATACCGCTGGTGCTCACCGCGATGCCCGAGTTCGCCATGTTCGCGATCGGCGCGCTGGTGGCCGCCGGCGCGGCCGGACTGGGCGCGGGGGTGGTCCTCCAGGCCGTGGCCTTCCTGGTGGTCTCGGTCGCGCTGGTGGCCTTCGTCCGGCCGATCGCCTACCGGCAGCTGCAGAAGGGCCCGCAGGTCAAGATGGGCATCGAGGCGCTCCAGGGCGCCACCGCGGTCGTCGCGGAAACCGTCGACGGGGAGGGTGGACGGATCAAGCTCAACGGCGAGATCTGGTCGGCCCGAGCGCTCCACCCGGACCAGGTCTACCAGCCGGGGCAGCAGGTCGACGTCGTCGAAATCCAGGGCGCGACCGCCCTGGTCGTCTAGGGGAGAGTCCGTGGAACCCGTCCTTATCGTTTTGGTCGTCCTGGTCGTGGTGGCCTTCATCGCGCTGATCAAGACGATCCAGGTCATCCCGCAGGCCAGCGCCGCGATCGTGGAGCGCTTCGGCCGCTACACCCGGACGCTCAACGCGGGCCTGAACATCGTCGTCCCGTTCATCGACCGGGTCCGCAACCGGATCGACCTGCGCGAGCAGGTCGTGCCGTTCCCGCCGCAGCCGGTGATCACCCAGGACAACCTGGTGGTCAACATCGACACCGTCATCTACTACCAGGTCACCGACCCCCGGGCGGCCACCTACGAGGTCGCCAGCTACATCCAGGCGATCGAGCAGCTGACCGTCACCACGCTGCGCAACATCATCGGCTCGATGGACCTGGAGTCCACGCTGACCTCCCGCGAGGTCATCAACGCCGGTCTGCGCGGCGTCCTGGACGAGGCCACCGGCAAGTGGGGCATCCGGGTCAACCGCGTCGAGCTGAAGGCGATCGAGCCGCCGACCTCCATCCAGGACTCGATGGAGAAGCAGATGCGCGCCGACCGTGACAAGCGCGCGGCGATCCTCACCGCCGAGGGCCAGCGCCAGGCGCAGATCCTCAAGGCCGAGGGTGAGAAGCAGGCCGACGTGCTCAAGGCCGAGGGTGAGGCGCAGGCCGCGGTGCTGCGCGCCGACGGTGAGGCGGCCGCGATCCGCACGGTCTTCGAGGCGATCCACGACGGCGACGCCGACCAGAAGCTGCTCGCCTACCAGTACCTGCAGACCCTGCCCGAGCTGGCCAAGGGCGACTCCAACAAGCTCTGGATCATCCCCAGCGAGGTCGGCGACGCGCTCAAGGGCCTCGGCGGCGCCTTCGGCGGCCTGACCGGCAACGGCGGCGGGGCCAACGGCGGCGCACTGGCGGCGCCGACCGTCCCGCAGGCGCCCCCGGCGGCCACCCAGGTGCCGCTCGACCCGGCGGCCGGGCCGCGGCCGGTGGACGTCGAGAAGGGCTCGGCCCGGCCCCGGGTCGACCCGGCGCGGGAGTACCGCAAGATCGACCCCGAGTGATCGACGAGACGTGCTCGGCGTGACGTGCTCGGCGTGATGCCCGACGTGAAGTGATCGACCGCGAGTGATCGGCCGGTTCGCCGCCCGGTTGCCGTCCAGGGGCCCGCTGCCTGCCGGTGGCGGGCCCTCGGCGTTCCCCCGGGGCCGGTGGTGCCGCTGCGGCGGCTGTGGGGGCCGGCGGTGTGGCGTGCGTCCCGAATACCGGGCGGGCCTGGTCGGGCCGGTGCGCGGTCCGGCATGATCCCCCTCGGACAGGACCGCGAGGAGAGGTGACCCATGACGCTCTGGGAGTCGATCGCCGTCCTGGCGGCCGGTGTCGGCGCCGGGATGATCAACGTGATCGTCGGTTCCGGCACCCTGATCACCTTCCCGGTGCTGCTCGCCGTCGGCCTCCCGCCGGTGACCGCCAACGTCTCCAACTCCTTCGGCCTGGTGCCCGGTTCGCTCAGCGGCGTGATCGGCTACCGGCGCGAGCTGGCCGGCCAGGGCCGCCGGCTGCGCCGGATGGGCACCGCCTCGCTGCTCGGCGGACTGCTCGGCGCGCTGTTGCTGACCAAACTGCCGAGCGGCGCCTTCAACGCGATCGTCCCGGTGCTGATCCTGCTCGCCCTGGTCCTGGTGGTGATCCAGCCCCGGGTGGCCAAGGCAGTGGCTGCCCGGCGCCGCGCCGACGGCGATCCGGACGGCAGCCTGCCGCTGCTGTTCGGGGTGTTCCTGACCGGCATCTACGGCGGCTACTTCGGCGCCGCGCAGGGCGTCCTGCTGATGGCGCTGATGGGCATGATGCTCCAGGAGGACCTCCAGCGGATCAACGCGGTGAAGAACGCGCTGGCGATGGTCGTCAACGGGGTCGCCGCGCTGTTCTTCCTGTTCACCTCGACGGTGGACTGGGCGGCGGCCGGGCTGATCGCGGCCGGTTCGCTGGTGGGCGGCCTGCTCGGGGCCAAGGTCGGCCGCCGGCTGCCGCCGGTCGCGCTGCGCGGGGTCATCGTGGTGGTCGGGCTCGCGGCCGTCACCAAGCTGCTGATCGGCTGACCGGCCGGGCGGGGCGGACGCCGTCGCCGTCGACGGCCGTGACGTCGACGTCGGTTCGGCCGAGGCCGAAGCGACCTCGGAGAGGTTGACCGGACAGCGGATGATCATGGGATCGTACGTCCGACCACCCGACCGTACGTGAACCGGAGGAGTGCGCCGTGGCCCTGGAGATGCGCGAGACCTGCGAGCGCTGCGCGGTGTCGCTGACCGCCGACGACCCCGCCTCGATATGTTCCTACGAGTGCACCTTCTGCGCGGACTGCACCGCGGCCATGCAGACCGACTGCCCCAACTGCGGCGGCGAACTGGTGGCCCGTCCGCGTCGGAAGGCCGTCTGACCGGGCCCCGACCGGCCCCCGACCGATCCCCGACCGACCCCCCCCGGAGCGCATCGATGAGCAGCAGGGCACGCATGGACGAGGACGAGATCGCGACGGCCCTGGCGGCCCTGCCGCTGTGGGTCCGGGACGGCGACAGCATCGCCCGCAGCGCCGACGCCCCCGACTTCCCGGCCGCGATCCGGGTGGTCGTCGCCGTCGCCGAGCAGGCCGAGGCGCTCGACCACCACCCCGACATCGACATCCGCTGGCGCACCCTGCGCTTCGTGCTGTCCACCCACAGCGCCGGCGGGCTCACCGGCCTGGACTTCACCCTCGCCGCCCGCATCGACGAGGCCCTGCGCGCGGAGTCGGCGGTCTGAGGGCCCCGCCGCTGCGCCGAGGGCCCGGGCGGCGCCCCGGGGCGGGCGTGAGATGCTGACTGCCGCAATCGGCAGGCAGGCGGGGCTGGGAGGGACGGAACGATGGCGCAGGAGCCCTTCGGAGACGCCCACGACCCGCAGCAGCCCTGGTACCCCCAGGGCCCCCAGTCGGACTGGCAGGGGTACTACGACCCCCAGCAGGCCCAGCCCCAGGCGCAGGACCAGCCCCAGTGGCAGCACTCGCAGCCGTACGAGCCGCAGCAGTACGAGCAGTACTACGGGCAGCAGGGCGGGTACGGGCAGACCGGGTACGCCGAGGGCGGCTACGCCCAGGGCCACGACCCGTACGGCGGCGGGGAGCACCACCAGCCGTACCAGCAGCAGTACCCGGACCACCACGGGCAGCAGCCGTACGCCGCCGCCCCGCCGCAGGCCGGGCCCGCGGAGGAGGCGCTGTACGTCCCGGCGGGGGCCGCGTACTCGGCCGACGGCTACCTGCAGGTCGAGGAGCCCGCGGCGGAGCCCGTGCCCGGGCCGGTGCCCGTCACCGAGGCGGCGGTGGCGAAGGCCGCCGACGAGGCCGCCGACGGATCGGCCGGGACCGGCGCGCGCTCGCGGGCCGCTCGGCGCGGTGGTGCCGGGGGCGGCAGCGGTGCCGGCTCCTCCGGTGCGCGGGGCGGCTCCGCCTCCGCCGGGTCGCTCGTGGACAAGGTCCGGGCGGCCGTCCTCACCGGGGAGCACGTGCCCAGCCGGCGCGCCCTGCTGGTGCGGACGGGCGCCGGGCTGGCCGCGCTCGGGGTGCTGATAACCGCCGCGCTGACGGTCGGCGCCGAGGGCGGCGGCAGCGCGGCCGCGACCAGCGGCGGCGAGCCCGGGTTCGCGGTGGCGCACGCCAAGGTCTGGTCCGCCCAGCCCGTCGCGGCCCCGTCCGCCGCCGGGCAGTCGGCGGGCGACGACACGCTGGTCGGCAGCTGGCTGCTGGCCGACGCCGTGGTCCGCGCCGACGGCTCCGGCGTGCACGCGTACGACCGGACGGCGGGCAAGCCGACCTGGACGGTCGAACCCCCGGCGGCCGGGGCCGTCCCGTGCGGGCTGTCGGCGGGCGTGAACCAGGCGGGTCTGGGCGCGGCCCTGTTCCGGCCGCAGGCCGACCCGAAGAGCCCGTGCACACTGGTCGCCGCCGTGGACACCAAGACCGGCAAAACCGCCTGGACCAAGAACCTCTCGGACGCCAAGGGCGCCTACTCGGCGCGGGTCGGCGTCACCGAGGACATGGTGATCGCGGTCGGCGACGACCGCGCGGTGGCCTGGGCGGCGGCGGACGGGAAGGACGTCTGGCAGTACACCGGGCAGGGCAAGTTCTGCACGCTCTCCGGCGGTGTCAGCGGGAAGACCGTGCTGGTCGCCTCCTCCTGCGCCGACTCGACGCCCGCCGACCAGGCCGTGTCGCTGAACGCGGCGGACGGCAAGGTCGGCTGGTGGCGGGGCCTGAACAACCAGCCGAAGACGGTCGCCGTGCTCTCCGCCGAGCCGGCCGTGGTGCTCACCACCGGGGGCAAGCCGGAGGACGACCGGGTGTTCGCCTGGGGCGCCGCCGGAGATCCGGCCGCCGAGATCCCGGTGGTCACCGACGCCGGCCGGCTGGACGTCACCCACGGAACGTTCTCGGCCACGCCCGAGGTGTTCTTCGAGGGCCGCACGATGGTCGCCGCGATGTCCCCGGCGAAGGCCGGCGGGCCGGTGTCCGCGGTCGGCTACGACCTGGACACCGGCAAGCAGCGCTGGCGGACGCCGACCTCCGCCAAGGGCGGCGCCCGGGCGGTCGGCATCGACGGCGGCTCGCTGGTGCTGGCCGCCGACGAGCGCCGGGACCAGCCCGCCCGCCTGGGCCGCTTCCCGCTGGCGGGCGGCCAGGAGGTGGTCGGCGGCAACTTCCCGTCCGGCACCGGCTCGCTGTTGCTCTCCGGGCGGGTGCTGATCGGGGGCGGACAGGTGGTCGTGGTGCCCGAGCACTCGTCCAACTACGGCACGGCGGCGGGCTACCAGGCGAAGGCCTGAGGCCGCGCGACGGCCGCGGCCGGCTCGACCGCTGTGACCGCGACGGCCGTCAGGGCGCCCGGGCGGTCAGGCCGCGGTGACCGGCTGCCCCGGTACGGCCGGCAGCCAGTCGGCGAGCTCCCGCGCCTCCGAGCCGCGCAGGCCGAGCGCCAGCATCAGCGTGGCCTGCGGCGTCGGCACGAACGGGCGCCGCAGCAGCTTCATCCCGGCCTGTTCGGGCGTCCGGTCGGCCTTCCGCTGGTTGTCCTCCGCGCACGCGGCCACGGTGTTCATCCAACTGTCCTCGCCACCACGGGACTTGGGGTGCAGGTGGTCCACCGTGGTGGCCCGGCGCCCGCAGTACGCGCACAGGTGCTGGTCCCTGGCCAGGACCCCCCGCCTCGACCACGGGGCCTGTTGTCGGAACGGCACCCTCACGTACCTCTGGAGCCTGATCACCCGTGGCACCGGAACGGTCACCCCCGTCCCGCGGATCGAGCGCAGCGGGTGCGCCTGCTCCACCACCGCCTTGTCCTGGAGCACCAGGACGACGGCGCGCTGGAGCGACACCGTCGTCAGGGGCTCGTAGCTCGCGTTCAGAACCAGCGTGTTGCGCACTCGGCACACCCTTCCCGCGGGCGTGCCACGGCGGCACGACCGTCTCCACACACGTCACTGCCGCCGCGCGGCGGCGAACCCACTCTGAATGGGCTCGCAGCCGACTAACAACGGAATTTCCGGTACCGCGGGGGGACCGGGCAGGGGACGGGGGGAGTACGTCGGCCGCCCCGACCGGGTGCCTCGGGGAAAACTCGCTGGCCGGAACCGCGTAGGCTCTATCAGGCTGGAGTCGTACCGACCCGGGGCCCGATCGAACCGGGCCGACAACGGGCGGACGCCCGATCGAAGGAGAAGCGTGACCGTGACGGACATCGTCGACGAGCTGCGGTGGCGTGGGCTGATCGCCCTGTCCACCGACGAGGACGCACTGCGCAAGGCGTTCGCGGACGGCCCGGTCACGTTCTATTGCGGCTTCGACCCGACGGCCCCCAGCCTGCACCTCGGCAACCTGGTGCAGATCCTCACCATGCGCCGCATCCAGCAGGCGGGGAACCTCCCGCTCGGCCTGGTCGGCGGCGCCACCGGCCTGATCGGTGACCCGAAGCCCACCGCCGAGCGGGTGCTCAACGACCCCGAGACGGTGGCCGGCTGGGTCGACCGCCTGCGGGGCCAGATCTCGCGCTTCCTCGACTTCGAGGGCCCGTACGCGGCGCGGATGGTCAACAACCTGGACTGGACCTCCGGGATGTCCGCCATCAGCCTGCTGCGCGACGTGGGCAAGTACTTCCGGGTCAACAACATGATCGCCAAGGAGGCCGTCGCCCGGCGGCTCAACTCCGACGCGGGCATCAGCTACACCGAGTTCAGCTACCAGATCCTCCAGGGCATGGACTACCTGGAGCTGAACCGCCGCTACGGCTGCACCCTGCAGACCGGTGGCAGCGACCAGTGGGGCAACCTCACCGCCGGCACGGACCTGATCCGCAAGGCCGACGGCAAGTCCGTGCACGCGCTGGCCACGCCGCTGATCGTCAAGGCCGACGGCACCAAGTTCGGCAAGACGGAGTCCGGCACGGTCTGGCTCGACCCCGAGCTGACCACCCCGTACGCCTTCTACCAGTTCTGGCTGAACGCGGACGACCGGGACGTCCCCAACTTCCTGCGGATCTTCAGCTTCCGCTCGAAGGAGGAGGTCGAGGAGCTGGAGCGCGAGACCACCGAGCGTCCCGCCGCCCGCCTCGCCCAGCGCGCCCTCGCCGAGGAGCTCACCACGCTGGTGCACGGCGCCGAGCAGTACGAGCGCGCGGTCGCCGCGTCCAAGGCGCTGTTCGGCCAGGGCGACCTGGCCGACCTGGAGGCTCCGACCCTGGCGGCGGCGCTGGCCGAGGTCCCGAAGGCCGAGGTCACCGAACTCCAGCCGGTGGTGGACCTGTTGGTCGCCGTCGGTCTGGCGCCGAGCCGCTCGGCCGCCCGCCGGACGGTCAAGGAGGGTGGTGCCTACCTCAACAACGTCAAGGTGACGGATGAGGAGGCGGTGCCGACCGAGGCCGATCTGCTGCACGGCCGCTGGCTCGTGCTGCGGCGCGGCAAGCGCAACCTGGCGGCTGCCGAGCTGGTGCCGGCATCGGCCTGAGCGCCGGTCAGGGCGTCGGCGTGACCGAAATACGACGCCGCTGAGCTGCGGCTTCGACCAACGAGGGCGGGATCCAGCCGGATCCCGCCCTCGACGTTTGACGATGTCCTCCAGGTGGCCTAGTGTTGAACGAGTCGCTGGAGCGGCCACCCCACTCAGCAAGACCCACTCCCACACTTCGACGCCCATTCAGTTGGGTTCGTTGGCGTTGCCGTCAACAGGTGTGGGCGTGAATTTCGAGTAACACTCGGAATACGCTAAAGTGGTGGTCGTCGCGAAAAGCGGCCCGACCAGTTCGGAAAATCGGATGAATGAAACTCCGGAAAACGGAGCGGAAAACATCTGGTAAGCTGGAAACACGAAAGAACGAAGCGCCCGGAGGGCCCGCTGGAAGGCGGTCCGAAGGAAGCGTCC
>NZ_JBFBGS010000078.1:0-33872 GCF_040684795.1 Kitasatospora sp. NPDC089797
GCCGACAGATCCCAAACAGGACAGTCGAGACGTCAGTCAGCCGAGGAGTCAGACCCACCAGCGACGTCACCACGAACATCATCACTGTCAGCCGAGTTCTGCCGCGAAAGCGACGAACGCCGACCACTCGCTCGGGGAGAACCGAAACTGCGGGCCCTCCTTGTCCTTCGAGTCCCGCACGTGCACCGAGTTGGGGCTAGAGGCCACCTCGACGCAGTCAGGCCCTTCGTTGGTGCTGTAGCTGCTCTTGAACCACTCCAGCCCCGCAGAGGTGTCGACGGAGGGGTTGATCATCATGTCTCTCCCAGAAGCTTCTCGATGAACGCCATCGACTCCCGAGGCGTGAGCGCCTGCGCTCGGATGATCCCATATCGGATCTCGAGCGGGTGGACTTCTTTCCGCCCTGCGATCACACGGCTGATCTGCTGTACTTCCGTATGCGCCACCTTGGGACCGTCCTTGGCCTCGAACAGTCGGAAGGAGCCGCCGATTCCGGCGTTGTCCTCGCGCTCGGTCGGCATCACCTGGATCTCGACGTTCCGCAACTGGCCGACTTCCAACAGTCGTTCCAGCTGTCCTCGCAGAACCATCTTGCCACCCAGCGGCCGACGCAGCGTCACCTCTTCCTGGACGAAGCTGAAGATGGTGGCCGGCCACCGGGTGAGAACGTGCTGGCGTGACATGCGAGCCGCCACCTGCCGTTCGACCGTCTCCTCGTCCAGCAGCGGCCGGCGCATGGCGAACAGTGCGCGCGTGTAGTCCTCGGTCTGCAACAAGCCTTGGATCACGGAGTTGCTGTACGCCCCGATCTCGACCGCCTCGGCCTCCAGCTTGGCCAGGTCGCGGACCTTCTTCGGGTACCGCGCCGTGATCAGGTCCTCCTTGAACGCGACGACCATCCCACCCGCGTTCACCGCCTCGTCTACCTTCTCCAGGAACTGCGCGGTCGGAATCCGCTGGCAGCACTCGACCTTCCCCACCAGCTCCTCGGAGAACCCGGTGACGAGCCCCAGGCCGGCCTGCGTGAAACCCGCCCTTTCCCGCCACAGCTTGATCTGCCGCGCGATCGTCCTCACGACCTCGGAGATCTCTTCCCAGTCCTGCTGCTCGGTGCCGCTCCCGGACAGCCCGGCTTCCACCGCCATCGCCTCGTCCTTCCATGCCCAGTCCTCACCCAATGCCAGGATGCGACTACGCAGCGTCGCCTTGTCTCGAAACAGCCGAACCTGCCATCCGTGCGCATGCCCACCACCAAGCCCGCTCACCACACGTGACCGTCCGATCACCAACGATCGTTCCCCGTCAAGGGAATTACCGTCCGTATCGGCACGGACAACGCCGAGGCTGGCAAGATGGGAGGTCGCGCGCGCGTTCCGTGCGTGACCTGTGCTGTGCGTCCGCGTCCGCGTGAGGAAAGGGAACGAGAGCCCCGATGCCCACCAGCGAGCTCTTCCTGAAGGATGTCTTCGACATCAAGGAAGACGTCCATGCCGGCGACTTCAAGATCGAGCTCTCCCAGGGCTTCTCCGAGACCGACGCCCGCGTCGCCGAGTACGTGGTCACTGACCAGCTCCAGGAGGCGTTCCGTCGCGCGCTGAAGCTCGTCGGGGCCGCTGTCCGCACGGGCAACTCCCACGCCGCCTACCTGCACGGTTCGTTCGGCTCCGGTAAGAGCCACTTCCTCACCGTCCTGCACGCGATCCTCAACGGCAACGCGCTCGCCCGCAGGAAGCCGAAGCTGCAGGAAGTGATCAACCAGAACGACGACTGGCTCCAGCGGTCCCGTTTCCTGATGGTGCCGTACCACCTCGTCGGCTCGACCGATCTCGACTCCGCGATCCTCGGCGGCTACGTCCACGCCATCCGCCAGCAGCACCCCGACAGCCCGACCCCCGCCGTCTACCGCGCCGACTCCGCTCTCGCGGACGCCCGCCGCCAGCGCGAATTCCTCGCCGACGACGCCAAGTTCGTCGAGTGGCTCGGTGAAGGCGCCGCCATAGTGGCCCCCGGCAGCACGCAGGCGGCTGTCGTCGACGAGGACGACCTCGACGCCGGTGCTCTCGGAAACGCGACCACCGGCCCGGACGCCTGGACCCCCAGCGACCTCGACCGGGCCTTCTCCGCCCCCGCGGGCGACCCGCACCGCGAGGCCCTCGTCTCCGCGCTGCTCTCCGGCCCGATGGCGTCCTACGCCCAGGGCGCACGCGGCGACAAGGACGCGTTCCTGCCTCTGGAGAACGGCCTCTCCGTCATCTCCCGGCACGCGCAGTCCCTCGGCTACGACGGTGTCGTGCTCTTCCTCGACGAACTGGTCCTCTGGCTCCAGGCGCACATGGGCGACCAGGACTTCGTCCGCGAGCAGGTCCAGAAGATGGTCAAGCTGATCGAGTCCGGGGACAGCGACCGCCCGGTGCCGATCGTCTCCTTCGTCTCCCGCCAGCGCGACCTCTCCCAGCTGGTCGGCTCGGACGTGGCCGGGGCCGACGTGCAGAACCTGGAGCAGCAGGTCGAGTACCTCACGGAGCGCTTCGACGTCGTCGACCTGGAGGACAGCAACCTCGTCGAGATCATCAAGCACCGTGTCCTGTCGCCCAAGACGGGCATGGAGGGCGAGCGCGACGAGGCGTTCAAGCGGGTCGAGTCGGCGAAGGACGGCGTCCGCCAGGTCCTGCTGGACGCCCACGGCCGTACCGAGGCGACCTGGGACGACTTCCGTACTCTCTACCCCCTCTCCCCCGCCCTGCTGAACGTCCTGGTGGACCTCTCCGGGGCCCTCCAGCGCGAGCGCACCGGTCTGAAGCTCGTCCAGGAGCTGCTGCGCCGCCGCCGCGACGACCTGAAGATGGGCGACCTCATCCCGCTCGGTGACCTCTGGGACGTCATCGCCGCCCGCAGTGGCGAGGCCTTCACCGGGAAGCTGCGCAAGGACTCGGAGATCGCGCACCGCTTCCACGCCCGGGTGCGGAACTTCCTGCTGCAGAAGTACGGCTCCGAGGACGACAAGCAGTTCCAGACCGACGACCGGCTGATCAAGACCCTGCTGCTCGCCGCGCTCGCGCCCAACGTCCCGGCCCTCGCCCGGCTCAACGGCGAGCGGCTGGCCGCGCTCAACCACGGGGACATCAGGGTCAGGGTCGGCTCGGCCGGCTCGCAGGCGATGAAGCGGCTCCAGGAGCTGCAGCCCGACTTCGGCGAGCTGCGCAGCGACGGCACCGCCGACCCGGTGTTCCACGTCCACCTGTCCGACCTCGACGTCGAGCCGCTGCTGGACGAGGTCCGCAGCGAGGACAACATGGGTCGCCGCCGCCAGTGGGTGAAGGACCAGCTCTGGTCCGCCTTCGGCATCAACGACACCCAGTCGTTCCTGTGCACCCGCGAGATCGTCTGGCGCGGCACCAAGCGGACCGCCGAGTTCGTCTTCGGCAACGTCCGCAGCCCCAAGCTGCCCGACGAGCAGTTCGCGCCGGAGACCCCGGGCAACATCCGCTTCGTCCTGGACTACCCCTTCGACGACAACAACCACTCCCCCAACGACGACGTCCGCCGCGTCGAGGAGCTCAAGCGCGGCGGCAGGAACGCGTCCGTCGTCGTCTGGATCCCGCACTTCCTGTCCGAGCAGCGGGCCAACCAGCTCGGCCGCCTGCTGCGGATGAACTACCTGCTGGAGCGCGACCGGCTGGAGGACCACACCGCCACGCGCGCCGTCGAGGAGCGGATGCAGATCCGCCAGCAGCTCAAGGAGCAGGCCGGCAACCTGACCACCCAGCTCACCGGTGTGCTCCACCAGGTGTACGGGGTGCACAGCCCGGACCCGAACAACATCGGCGCCGAGGTCACCGACAACCAGCACCTGTGGTCACTGGAGCGCGCGTACAGTCGCCCCCAGGTCACGGCGGGCGCGGGCTTCGAGCAGAACCTGTACAGGATCGCGGACGGCATGTTCGACGCGCTCCACCCCAAGCACCCGGACTTCGACCGCAACCTCGAACGCAAGGCCGTCACGACCAAAGAGCTGAAGACCACCCTGGAGTGGATCAGACGCGCCATGGAGGACGGCACCCGCCGCACCGTCGTCGACCGGCACCACCTGCCCACCGTCAAGAAAGTGGTGCACGCGCTCGGACTCGGCGAGGTCCACGACGGGCCGCTCAACCTCACCAACGACTGGCGCCTGCAGATCAACCAGAAGGCCGCCGCGGCCGGGGACGGCTCGAACCTCTCCGTCGAGGACATCCGCAAGTGGATCGGGGAGCTCGGCTACACCGGGCTCGACAAGAACATCGGCAACCTGATCATCGCCACCTACGCGCTGCTGGACGACCGCACCTGGGTCTACCAGACCTCGCCGCTGCGCGAGGCCCCCGACCTGGAGCGGATCGGCTCCGGGTACGGGCTGCGCGCCGTCGAACTCCCCAGCGAGGAGCAGTTCGCGACCGCCGGACGCCGGGCTGGCAGGATCTTCGGCATCTCGGGCTCGTCCGTGCTGTTCGCCCGCAACGTGAACGCCATCGCCACCAGCGTCCGTGAAGCGGCGAAGCGCCACAAGACGACGGTCGCCGAACTGCGCCGCGCGCTGAACAACCACGGGGCCGCCCTGGGGCTCACCGACGACAAGGCTCCCCGGCTGCGCTCCGTGGCCGCCGCCACGGACCTGACCGAGCGGCTCGCCCGGATCGACGACAACACCGCGCTGCTCCGCGAGCTCGCGGCCGCCCGGTACGACGTCACCGACGAGGAGATCACGGCGACGATCTCGAACGCGGCCGAGGTCCGTGACGCGCTCGAGGACACCAAGTGGGCGTTGCTGGAGAGCGTGCGCACCTACGTCGGACGCGGTGACCGGGTCGGCGAGCGCGCCGAGCGGTTGATCACCCGGGTCCGGGAAACGGCGAACGACCACGAGCAGTCCTCCCCGCTCGCGCCCGTCCTGCGGCAGCTCGACGACCAGGTGGTCGCCCTGATCACCGAGGCCGCCCGGCTGTCCCAGCCCGGCCCTGCGCCGCAACCGCCCCAGCCCACGCCGCAGCCCGAGCCGACGGCCGGGGACGTCCCCCTGACCGAGCACGGTGACCCGTCCGTTCCCTCCACGGGGACGACCGGCACCGATACCGACAAGGCGCTGCCGGCCGGCCCCGGGGGCTCGGCCGGTGGTCCGGGCCCCCGATCGGGCGTGCACTGGATGATCGAGCCGACCGCGTTGGAGGCCGGCCTCGCCGCGGCCCTCGCCGGAGTGTCCGGCGAGATCCGCTCCTACGTCGCCGAACATCCGGGCACGCGGATCGAGCTGGTCTGGCGACCCGTCCTCGCGACCGGCGAGAGCGGCCACGGCGGTGCAGAGGACGATCACTGATGCCGGCGCCCCTCCCGCAGATCGGGCACCGGACCATCGAGGCCCTGCTCTCCGGCACCGGTCCGAAGGAGAACCCTCCGAGGGAGGCCGCTCCCAAGGACGCGTCCCCGAAGGAGTCGTCGACTCGCCGACTGGTGCTGCTGTACGGCCGCTACGCGGAGCCCACCCCGGCCGAATTCGTCATCCGGACCGGATCGACGAGCCGACGGATCACGGTCGTGGAGGCGGACTCCGTCCTCGGCATCGTGGAGGCCTGGCAGCAGCACCAGAGCATGGCGAAGGACGACGACGTGCTGGTCGTCACCACCGGCGTCGACGACGCCCAACTCAGCTGGGACCTGCGCGCGTACGCCCTCGGCAAGCGCATCCTGACGATCGAGAACGCCCAGGTCGTCATGCAGCGGTTCGGCGTGACCCAGCTCGACCCGACCATCCAGCAACAGACCTGGCTGCTGGACGCCCTGCTCGACTCGGAGCCGGCCGAAGGCTGGCCGCGGGTCGGCCCGGTGCTGACCCGCGACGCGGCCCTGGCAGCACTGGTACCCGCCCGTCTCGGGCTGCGCCGCAACGACAGCAGTGTGCCCGGTGCCGGGCAGGACACGACGCTCGATGCCGACACGCTCCTCGCCTGGTCCCGGACACCGGCCGGCCCGCCGCGGTTCGTCGGTCTGGCTCCGCAGGAACGCGCCGCGCTGAAGGCCTGGCTCGGCGAGACGGCAGGTGCCGCCGTGCCGGTCCTGCTGTCCCTGGTGGAGGCCGGGGAGGGCCACGACGCCATGGCGCTCGGGCTGCTCGCCTCCGCCCTTCGCGACCCCTCTGCCGGTTCGGATGCAGCCCTGGCCGTGGGCGGGCTGTTCGGCCAGGTCACCCCGCGCCGCAACGAGCTGCAGTCCTTCGCCGAGGCGGTCGAAGGTACGGTGACCCGCTGGATCGCCCAGGCTCGAACCAGCGACGACGCCCGCCACCGCGTGGTCTCCGTGATCAACCGGGCGGACGAGCTCGCCGCGAAGGTGGGGCTCACCGACAGCCTTCGCACCAACCGCTTCCTCGGTTCGAGTTTCACCGCCCAGCTGCGGCGCGTCTGCGCCCTCGCCAGGCAGTCCCCTTCGGGCGCCGACTCCGCACTCGCCGACCTCAGAGCCCACGGGCTCGCGGCGCTCAGCCCGAACCGCGTCCTCGTCGCCGAGGCGGCGGTCCGGGTCGCCCGCTGGCTGGCCCTTCCCCAGCCGCAGGTCCGGTCGGTCGCAGCCGGGGTCCGGACACACGTCGCCGACTGGGGGTGGGTCGACCGTGCGCTCACCGTCCTCTGGCACGGCGACCCCGACGGGGACACCGCCACTGACCAGGACCTCCGAGCGCTCTACGAGGAAGCGGCCGGGCGGCGGACCGATCTGGACGAGGCGTTCGCCCAGCGGCTCACCGCCTGGACGCCCAACGCCACCACCCAGCACACCGGCGGGTGCCTCCTCGTCGAGAACGTGCTGGCCGAGGCGGTGGCCCCGCTGCTGCGCAAGGACGGACCGGCCCCGCTCCTCCTCGTCCTGGACGGCATGAGCAGCGCGGTGGCAGCCCAGCTCGGCGAGGAGACCGAGCGTGAAGGCTGGCTGGAGACCGTCCCTGCCCCCTCGGAGGGCGGCGCTCCGACGCGGCTCGCCGCGGTGTCGATGCTTCCGTCGGTCACCGAGATCAGCCGGGCGTCGCTACTCAGCGGCACCGCCGTCAAGGGCGGCCAGACCGTCGAGACGACCGGGTTCACCACCTTCTGGAAGCGCCACCACCGCCCCTCCGCGCTGTTCCACAAGGCTGCCATAGGCGGGCAGAGCGGGAGCTTCCTCGCGGAGGAGCTGACCGTGGCGCTGGCCTCGGAGGCGGTGGTCGGCGTCGTCCTCAACACCGTCGACGACGCCCTCGACAAGGGGCAGGAGGGCCGACGGACCTCATGGAGCATCGACGCCATCACGTACCTGCGTGAGCTCCTCGCTGCGGCCCGCAGCTACGGTCGCCCGGTGGTGCTCATGGCCGACCACGGGCACGTCCTGGACCGGAACCCCAACAACGGCCCGGCGGCCGCAGACGGGGCCGGCAGCGCCCGCTGGCGGACCGGTGATCCCTCCGCCGGAGAGGTTCTGCTCACCGGACCCCGTGTCTTCGAGGGCGGGGGCAGCATCGTGGCTCCGTGGCGGGAGGACATCCGCTACACCGGCCGGCGGGCCGGCTACCACGGCGGCGCCGCGCTCGCCGAGGTCACCGTTCCGGTGCTGTTGCTCGTGCCCTCGCGCGAAGCGATGCCCAAGGACTGGATCGCCCTGCCGCGTGAACAGGCGGCGCCCGGGTGGTGGTCACCGTTCACCGGGCACCTCCGCCACCCTGTCGAGCCGTCGGCCGGTGTCCTTGCGGATGCGGCGGCCATCCCGCGCCCGGCAGCGGTGGACGAGGCCGCCGACGCCCCCGCCAGCCTTCCCGATCCGGCCGCCGCCACGCTCGGCGCGCGGGTCGTGGCCAGCGAGGTGTACAAGGCGCAGAAGGAGTACGTGCGCAAGGCGCCGGAGGCCAAGGTCGTGGTCGCCGTCATCGACGCCCTCCACCAGGCAGGCGGAACCATGTCCCCCGCCGCTCTCGTGGCCGCCATCTCTGCCACCGGTCGCGTCCGGCGGCAGATCGACGGGTTCATCGCCGTCCTGCAGCGGCTGCTCAACATCGAGGGGTACCCCGTGCTCGGGTTCATCGACGCCGGCCATACCGTCAAACTCGATGTGGCCATGCTGATCGCACAGTTCGACCTGGAGGATCCCCGGTGACCGTCCGGCCCGAGGTCAGTGCCGTCCGCCGACGCGAAGTCATCGACGCCCTGCGGCGTGGCACCGTGCCCCAGTCCGGGCTCGACCTTCTCGCCGTCGGTCTCGACCGGTTCGCCGGTGCGCTCGACGACGACCTGGCCTCGGTGGCCCGCGGCGGAGCCGCCTTCCACGCCATCCGCGGCGAGTACGGCTCCGGTAAGACCTTCTTCGCGCGCTGGCTCGCCGAGCGGGCGAAGCGTGCCGGTCTGGCCACCACCGAGGTGCAGATCTCCGAGACCGAGACCCCCCTCCACCGCTTGGAAACGGTCTACCGCAGGCTCACCGAGCGCCTCACCACGGCAACCCATCAGCCCAGCGCCCTCCGCGCGATCGTCGACGCCTGGTTCTACACGCTGGAGGAGGAGGTCCTCGACGCCGGTGAGGTGGACGAGGACGACGAAGCCGCCCTGGCCACTGCCGTCGACGTGCTGATGGAGCGTCGACTCACCGATGTCGCCCGGACCACTCCGGCCTTCGCCTCCGCGCTGCGCGGCTACCGGCAGGCCCTGGCAGCCGGCGACGCCGCGACCGCGGAAGCCGTGATCGCCTGGCTGGGCGGCCAGAAGTCGGTCGCCGCGTCGGCGCGACGGGCCGCCGGAGTGCGCGGCGACCTCGACCACTTCGCGGCACTCGGCTTCCTCCAAGGCCTACTGACCGTTCTGCGCGACTGCGGGCACCCCGGGCTCCTGGTCGTCCTCGACGAGATCGAGACCCTCCAGCGGGTGCGCGGCGATGTCCGCGAGAAGGGCCTCAACGCACTTCGCCAGCTGCTCGACGAGATCGACGCCGGCCGTTTCCCCGGGCTCTTCCTCGTCATCACCGGCACCCCTGCCTTCTACGACGGCCAGCAGGGCGTCCAGCGGCTTCCTCCGCTCGCCCAGCGGCTCGCCACCGACTTCACCACCGATCCGCGCTTCGATTCGCCGCGCGCCGTCCAGCTGAGGCTTCCCGGCTTCGATCTGGCCCGACTCGGCGAACTCGGCCGCACCGTCCGCGACCTGTACGCCGGGGCCGCGAACCATCCGGAACGGATCGCCGAGCGAGTCGACGACGCGTACCTCGCCGAGCTCGCCACCGCCGTCACCGGTGGTCTCGGCGGCAAGGTCGGGGTCGCGCCCCGGCTGTACCTGCGCAAGCTGATCGCCGATGTGCTGGACCGCGTCGACGAGTTCGACGACTTCGATCCACGACAGCACTACGCTCTGACCATGTCCACCGGAGAGCTGACCGAGGCGGAACGCAATGCAGCTGCCGCCGGTGCCGACGACATCGAACTGGAGCTGCCGTGAGCGGTGTCGACGACCTCGACCCCGTCCTCGTCCACCACATCGTCAACACCCTCGGGTGGCCGGGGCTCCGCCCGCTCCAGGAGCAGGCCATCGAGCCGCTCCTCGCCGGTGACGACGCCGTCCTGCTCGCCCCGACCGCCGGCGGGAAGACCGAGGCCGCAGCTTTCCCCCTGTTGTCCCAGATGAGCGCGCAGCGGTGGAGCAGCACCTCGATCCTCTACTTGTGCCCGCTCAAGGCGCTGCTCAACAACCTGCTGCCCCGGCTCCAGACCTACACCGGCTGGCTCGGCCGCACGGCCGAGCTCTGGCACGGTGACGTCACCACCGGCCGTCGGCGGCGGATCCTGGCCGAGCGACCCGACGTCCTGCTCACCACACCCGAGTCGCTCGAAGCCATGCTCGTCAGCGCCCACGTCGACCACGACGCCTTCTTCTCCGGGCTGCGCGCCGTCGTGATCGACGAGGTCCACGCCTTCGCCGGAGACGACCGTGGCTGGCACCTGCTGGCCGTCCTGGAACGGCTGCAGCGGGTCGTAGGCCATCCCCTTCAGCGCGTGGGGCTGTCGGCCACCGTCGGGAACCCTCCCGAGCTGTTGGAGTGGCTCCAGGGCACGGGGGCGGGCAAACGGCCCGGCTGTGTCGTCGCCCCGCACCTCGATGAGCCCGCGGTCTCACAGGCCGGTGCACAGGCCCCGCCGCCCGGCGACGTCCAGCTCGACTACGTCGGCTCCGTGGAGAACGCGGCGACGGTGATCGCCGCACTGCACCGGGGCGAGAAGCGCCTGGTCTTCTGCGAGTCACGCCGGCTCGTGGAGGAGCTCGGCGAGAAGCTCCGGATGAAGGGCATCACGACCTTCCTCTCCCACGCCTCCCTCTCCGTCGAACAGCGCCGTCAGGCCGAGGAAGCCTTCGCAGAGGCCAGGGACTGCGTCATCGTCTCCACCAGCACACTGGAGCTTGGCATCGACGTCGGTGACCTCGACCGGGTCATCCAGATCGACGCCCCGGCGACCGTCGCCTCCTTCCTGCAGCGGATCGGACGCACCGGGCGCAGGCCCGGAACCAGCCGTAACTGTCTCTTCCTCGCGCTGGACGAGGACGGCCTGCTCGGCGCAGCCGGCCTCCTCCTCCAGTGGTCCAGGGGATGGGTCGAACCAGTCGTCCCACCCCCTGAGCCGCGCCACATCGTCGCCCAACAGCTCCTGGCTCTCTGCCTGCAGGAGCACCGGGTGGGCGATCACCTGTGGCCGGAGTGGTGGAACGGCCTCGGGCTCTTCGGCAGCGAGGCCCGCCCCATCCTTCGTCACCTCGTCGAGGAGGGGTACCTCGATCAGGACGGCGGCCTGCTGTTCATCGGCCCGGAAGCCGAACGCCGATTCGGCCACCGGCACTTCATGAACCTCACCGCAGTCTTCACCTCGCCGCCTCAGTTCACCGTCCTGCACGGCCGAACCGAGATCGGTCAGACCGATCCCGACCTGCTGACCGAAGAGGTGGCCGGCCCACGCAGGCTGCTGCTGGCCGGCCGCAGCTGGCAGGTCACATACATCGACTGGGCCCGAAAGCGCTGCTTCGTCGAACCGGTCGACGGTGGCGGGAAGGCCAAATGGAGTGGCTTCGGATTCGTGCGTGGCACCTCGTTCGAACTCACTCGTGCGGTACGAGAGGTCCTCCTGGGTGCGGACCCGCCCGTGGACCTCACCAAGCGCGCTGTGCGATCGCTGGCCGAGGCGCGGGAGCACTTCCTCGAGGAAGTGCATCCGGGCGGGACGCTCGTGACCCGGGCGTCCAATGGCCAGCTGCGGTGGTGGACCTGGGCCGGCCATCACGCCAACGCCACCCTCGCCTCCACGCTTTCCGAACTCACCGTCCCCGCACAACGCGTCAACGACTGTTGGATCCGGTTGCGGGAGGACCTCACCCCACAGGGATGGAAGGAAGCACTGTCCGGCGCCGTCGACCGGATCGCGCTGCCGGACGTGGACGACCGTGCAGTCAAGGGGTTGAAGTTCGCGGAAGCGCTTCCCGTGCGACTGGCCAAGGCAACCTTGGCTCGACGCCTCGCAGACATGATCAATGCACGGACTGTTCTTGGTGAGACTGCCCGGTTCGTCCGCAAGCCACTCTGAGCAGAGGAAGCATCCCTGTTTCCATCTCCTCGTTCGGCGGCGCAGCCAGGCCGTCAGCGATTGAGCCTGGTCCCCAGTCCGGCGGCCCGTTCGAGGCGGGCGTAGCCGTCGTCGTGGGCCAGCAGTTCGGTGTGGCTGCCGCTGGCCGCGACCCGGCCCTCGCGCAGCAGGATGATCCGGTCGGCGTTCCGTACGGTCAGCAGGTTGTGCGAGATGATGATCGTCGTCCGCCCGCTCATCAGCCGTCCCAGCGGCTCCAGGATCCGCCGCCCCGATTCCGCGTCCAGCCCGGTGGTCGGCTCGTCGAGCAGCAGCACGGGCGCGTCCCGGATCATCGCCCGGGCGATCGCGATCCGCTGGCGCTGGCCACCGGACAGCAGCCGTCCGCGCTGTCCCACCACCGTGTCGTAGCCGTCCGGCAGCCGGCTGACGAACTCGTGCGCGTCGGCGGCCCGGGCGGCCGCCGTGACCTGCGCGTCGGTGGCTCCCGGGCGGCCGTACGCGATGTTCTCCCGGATGGTGCCGTGGATGACCAGGGTCTCCTGGAGCAGCACCGCGATGTGCTCCCGCAGGTCGGTCAGCGACAGTTCGCGCAGGTCCGTCCCGTCCAGCCGGATCGTGCCGCGGTCCGGGTCGTAGAAGCGCAGCAGCAGTTTGGCGATTGTCGACTTGCCCGCCCCGCTCTCCCCGACCAGCGCCACCGTCTCGCCCGGTTCGGCACGGAAGGAGACGTCGTCCAGCGCCGTCCGGGGCGCGTCCGGGTAGCGGAACCGCACCGCGTCGAAGGCCACTTCCCCGCCCGTCCGGGCCGGGCGCAGCGGTCGTGGCGGATCGGCCACCTGCGGCTCCTGGTCGAGCAGTTCGATGATCCGCTCGGCGGAGGCCGCGGCCGAGAAGAAGCCGTTGCTGAGCTGTCCGATGCCGTGGATCGGCTCGTAGAGCCGGGTCAACAGGGCGACGAAGACCAGTAGTTCGCCGAGGGTGAGGCGGCCGTGGGCCAGCTCCCAGGCGCCCAGCCCGAGCACGATCAGCCCGCCGATCAGCTCCAGCATGTCGACGATCGGGGTGAAGGCCGCGCGCAGCCGGGTCGCCGACATGGTCGCCCGGAAGCGGGCCAGGTTCTCCCGCAGGAAGCGGTCCTGCTCCCAGTCCTGCCGGTTGTACGCCTGCACCAGGGCGATGTTGCCCAGGGTCTCCTCGGCGAGCGCGCTGACCGAGCCGCTGCGGCGCCGCCGTTCCCGGGAGGCCGCCTTCACCCGGGCCGAGAAGCGCCGGGCGGTGATCCAGAACAGCGGCGCGACCACCAGGGCGGTCAGTGTGAGGTCCCAGCGCAGGTAGAACAACACGGCCAGGAAGACGGCCAGTTCGGCGACGTAGGCCACCGCTTCGAGGACCCCGGAGAGCAGGAAGGTCTCGACCGCCTCGATGTCCGAGGTCAGCCGGGCCAGCACGTCACCGAGGCGACGACGTTCGAAGAAGCTCAGCGGCAGCGCGTGGAGGTGGCGGAACACGTCCGTGCGCAGCGCGAGCAGGAACCGCTCGCTGACCCAGGTCGACGTGGTCTCGTCGGCGAAGCCCAGCAGCCCGGTCAGCAGGGCCAGTCCGGCGTACCCGAGCGCGACCGGCAGGAACAGCCCGAACCGGTGCGGCACCAGCACGTCGTCGACGACGACCTTGAACAGCCAGATCATCCCGGCATCGACCACCGGGCCGAGCAGGACGACCACCATCAGAACGGCCAGCCAGCGCCGGCCGCCGCGGGTGTAGGGCCAGAAGCGTCGGAAGGTCTGCCGCAGCGACACCGTCGGGGCCGGGGCGACGACCGGTTCAGCCCGGTCCTCTCCCTCGCCCGTGTCGACGGTCAGCCACCGCCGCGGGGACCACACCTTCGCGTCCTGGCCCTACACCAGCATCAGTCCGTCAGCCGTCACTACCAACCGTGCCGACGGCCGCGGCGACGGTCACGACGGCGACCATGTCCCCTGTCGCCCCTGTCGTACCGGTCGCCCCTGTCGTACCCGTCGTCGCGGTAGCCACGTCCGCCCCGACCACGGGACGAGTGCCACATCGACGGAACCAGGTTGGCAAGCACGCTCATGGCTGCCACCTTTCTTCGATTGACCCTCTGGTGGATCCCCCGGTTTCTCCCCCACCGAGGGATACGGACGGGCAGGCGGAGGTGCTCAGTGCGGGTGCGAAGAAATCCGCGGCCCGTCGCGCGGCGGTCGGGGCGGAGGTCGCGGCGGGGGTGCGGCGGAGGTCGCGGCGGGGGTGCGGCGGAGGTCGCGACTGGCGCTGCGGGGGCACGGCGTCCGGCGCGGCGGGGCCCGGTGACCGGACCGGAGGCCGGTCCGTCACGGGTTCCCGCGCGAAGACCGTTACGGAGCCGATGGACGGCCGTGACGCGGCCGGGCGGGCACCGCGACACGGCGCTCCTACTGTCACTGACGACGCACCGGCCCACCGCGCCGCAGGAGTTGTACAGGTCGTACAGCGGTCCGGGCCGTACCGGGCCGGGGCGTTCGCGAGAACCGCGGTCTCGCCACTGACGCGTTCACCAGAGCCTCGAAGGAGCACCCCCGATGACCAGGAGCCGTACCGACCGTTCGCCCGCCCACCGCCTGCTGGCGGTCTGCGCACTGACCGGCGCCGCGCTGGTGACCGTCGTCACCGGCGGCCAGGCCTGGGCCGACGGGACCCCGCAGCCGGCCGCGACCGCCACCGCCCAGCCCACCCCGGCCGCCGGCGCGACCGTCACCGCCCACCCGACCCCGTCGGCCGGCTCGGCCGTCATCGCGACCGCCAAGCCGACCCCGGCCGCCGGCGCGACCGGCCAGCCGACCCCGCTCGGCTCCCAGCCGCAGGTCCGCGAGGTGCCGAAGGGTGGCGCCCAGGCCGGTGACGGCTCGGCGGCGACCGACGGCAACGGCCTGATGCTGGCCGGCGGCGGCGCCGTCGCGGCCGTCGGCGCCGGTGCGCTGGGCTTCGCCCTCCTGCGCCGCCGCTCCGGTGCGCGCGGCTGACACCGGTCCCGAGTCCGCCGGGCACCCCGGCGCCCTTCCCCCGCACCCGGCCGGGCGGGGAAGCGGCGCCGGGGTGCCCCCGGCGGCGGGGACCCACGAACAGAGCCGTACCGACCTGGGCGGCCGGGGGCGGGACCGGCGTGGCCGTGACGCTCGGGGACAGGACGGCCACGGACCGGACCGCCGCGGGCAGGACGGTCGGGGGCAGGACGGTCGAGGGCAGGACCGCCGGGGCCGACGGCGCGCCGCTCCGCGCGGCCCGAGCATTCTCCAGCGGACCGTCTTCGGCACGGCCGGCCTGCTCTGCCTGGCGCTCGGCGCCTCGCTCGCGCTGTCCGGCCGGGACACCCCGGTCGTCCGGATCGAGACCTCCGGCCACGACCCGGCGGCCACCCCGCCCACGGCCGGCGCTCCCGGCAGCACGTCCGGCGGCACGTCCGGCGGCACCGCGCCCGGCGGTGCGCCCACCGCCGCCACCCGTCCGCTCGCCGCCTCGCCGCCCACCCGCCTGCAGATCCCCACCATCGGCGTGGACGCCCCGGTCATCGAGCTCGGTCTGAACACCGACGGCACGGTCCAGGTGCCCTCCGCCGACCACGCCGACCAGGTCGGCTGGTACCGCAACGGCCCCACCCCCGGCCAGTCCGGCCCCTCCGTCCTGATCGGGCACCTCGACACCAAACACGGCCCGGCGGTCTTCCAGCGCCTGCCCGAACTCCACCCGGGCGACCTGATCCGGGTCGCGCGCGCGGACGGCGGCACCGTGAACTTCAAGGTCCGCACCCTGCTCCAGGCCGCCAAGGACCAGTTCCCCACCGACACCGTCTACGGCGACACCCCCGGGCCCGCGCTCCGGCTGATCACCTGCGGCGGGCGGATCGGCCCGGACGGCCACTGGACGGACAACATCATCGTCCTGGCGGATCCGGCCTGACCCGGACCCCCGCCTGCCCCGGACCCTTCCGACCCGGTGCGGCCCGGCCGCGCCGGAGCGGCGGAACCACCGGTCGCCGCCCGTACGACCCACCACCGGAACGGGCGGCGGACCGGACCAGGTAGAACTGCAGAACGACACGACGACAGGCCTGGCCACCGGACCACGGCTCCACGGGCTCCACGGGCTCCACCGCCGAACCGGCCACCGCCCGGCCGTCCAGGACCGACCGCGCACGAGGAGGACGAGCACCGACCGTGGCACCACGCCCCCCGCTCCGCCGCCGCCCCGGCGCCGTACCCGCGGCCGCCGTCGCCGCCCTCGCCGCCCTCGCCATCCTCACCGGCCTCGGTGCCCTGGCCTTCGGCCGCCCCGCCCCCGGCGGCCTGCGCGACGACGGCCCGCACGCGGTGGTCACCCCGCCGGCGTCCGCCAAGCCGCTCTGGCCCGACCTGGCCACCGCGCCGCCGCTGGTCTCCCCCACCGGCGGCTCCGCCACCCAGGCCCCGCCGCAGCCCGTCCCCGACCTGGTCGTGCCCGGCCACGACCTCACCGCGGTCGACGTCCGCACCCTCCTCGGCAAGGACCCGGGCTTGAGCCCGGAGGAGCGGCGCGCGCTCGGCTCCTGCACCGACTGCGAGGTGCGGGCCCCGGAGTTCCGCGACCTCACCGGCGACGGACGGCCCGAGCTGATCACCGCCGTCACCGCACCCGGAACGGCCGTGCTGCACGTCTACACCCTGGTCGGCGAGCACGTCCTGCCGATCCTGCAGGTCCAGGTGCAGCCGCAGTTCAGCGCCGCGACCGTCGACTCCGACCTGTGGCTGTACGAGCCGACCACCTACAACACCCGGACCACCAGCCAGTACCACTGGGACGGCAGCCGGCTCGCCCTGGTCGGCAAACAGGTGGACGGCGTCGGCCTGCTCCCGCCCACCGACCCGACCACCGACCAGCCGTCCGTCGCCGGTGCCGGTGCCGCTCGGAGCACCGCCACGGCGCGTCCCACCCCCGCCGCGAAACCGTCCTCCGGCGTGACCCTGCCCCGTCCCGTCCAGCCCACCCCCCAACCGCCCGGTCCCACCGCCGTCCCGGAAGCGAAGCGATGATCAGCGCAGCCTCCCCCGCCCAGCCGCACATCCTGCTCGTCGAGGACGACGAGGTGATCCGGGAGGCCACCCGGATGGCCCTGGAACGCTACGGCTTCCCGGTCACCACCGCCGCCGACGGTCTGGAGGGGCTGGAGGCCTTCCACGCCGTCCGTCCCGACCTGCTCCTGCTGGACGTCATGCTGCCGCTGCTCGACGGGGTCGGCCTGTGCCGCCGGATCCGGGAGGAGAGCCAACTGCCGATCCTGATGATGTCGGCCCGCACCGACCCGGTGGACGTGGTCTCCGGTCTGGAGGCGGGCGCGGACGACTACGTGGTGAAGCCGTTCGAGAGCGCCGTCCTGGTGGCCCGGATCCGTACGGTGCTGCGCCGGGTCCGGGTGGCCCCGCCGACCGATCCCACCACCCGGTCCGTCCCCGCGCCGGCACCGGACTCCGTCTCCGTCCCGGCTTCCGTCCCCGCTTCCGTCCCCGTCCCCGCAGCCACCCCGGCCGTCCGCAGCCTCGACGGCCTCCAGGTGGACACCGACAGCATGGAGGTGCGGGTGGACGGCCGCCTCGTCCCGCTCACCCCCACCGAACTGCGACTGCTACTGGAGTTCACCGCCGCGCCCGGCATCGTGCTGGAGCGCTCCGCGCTGCTGGAACGGGTCTGGGACTACGAGTGGGGCGCCGACACCCGGGTGGTGGACGTCCACGTGCAGCGGCTGCGGGCCAAGATCGGCGCCGGCCGGATCGAGACCGTCCGCGGCTTCGGGTACAAGCTGCGGCGTCCCGCATGACCCTGCGCCGCCAGATCGCCACCGCCGTCGCCGCCATCTCCGTCCTGGTCGCGGTGGCGGTCGGCCTGCTGGTCCACCAGGCGATGATCCGTCAACACGTCGACCAGGCCCGCTCCTCGGCGCTGACCGCCCTCGGCACCGCTCTGACCGACTACGGCCGCGGCCTGGCCACTCCCGGCGCCACCCGCGACGACCCGGTCCTCCCCGCCCGGCTGCACCAACTCGCCACCGACGGCCGACAGGGCTCACTGCTCGCCACCGACCCGCAGGGCGAGGCGATGTGGGCGGCGGGCCCGGTCCAGGACGGGACGCTCTCCGTCCGGCTGGACTTCACCCAGGACCGCCGGGCGATCGCCGACCTGGACCGGATCATCCTGATCACCGTCGTCGCCGCGGTGTTCACCACCGTGCTGGCCGGCGTGCTCGTCGCCGACCGGATCAGCCGCCGCCTGCGCACCGCCGCCACCGCCGCCCGCGGCATCGCGGCCGGCGGCACCGACACCCGGATCGGCGAACTCGTCGACGGGAAGGACGAGGTCGCCGAACTCGCCGCCGCCGTCGACCTGATGTCCCGCACCCTGCACCGCCGCCTGGCGGACGAACAGCGCTTCACCGCCGACGTCGCCCACGAACTGCGCACCCCGCTCACCGGACTGGTCACCGCCGCCGAGCTGCTGCCGCCCGGCCGCCCCACCCAGCTGGTGCAGAACCGGGTCCAGGCCCTGCGCGTCCTGGTCGAGGACCTCCTGGAGGTCTCCCGACTGGACGCCGACGTCGAGTCCCCCGACCTCTCCGCCGTCCCGCTGGAGCGCGCGGTCCGCCGCACCGTCACCCTCACCGGCCTCGACGTCGCCGTCGAGATCGCCCCCGGCACCACCGGCCGCCAGGTCCGCACCGACCTGCGCCGCCTGGACCGCATCCTCGGCAACCTGATCCTCAACGCCCACCGCCACGGCGCCGGCCCGGTCCAACTCCACGTCGACGACCGCCGCATCACCGTCCGCGACCACGGCCCCGGCTACCCCGACGACCTCCTCGACCACGGCCCGCAGCGCTTCCGCACCAACGCCCCGGAACGCGGCCGCGGCCACGGCCTCGGCCTCACCATCGCCACCGGCCACACCCGCGTCATCGGCGCCACCCTCACCTTCGCCAACCACCCCACCGGCGGCGCCCTCGCGACCCTCACCCTCCCACCCGACTGACGCCCGCCCCGGTCCCCTGCCCCGTCCCCGTGGGCAGCATTCGCGGCCGTCCCCGGACACAACCGGATCACCAGAAAGCCCCGAGCCGTGACCGGCCCGGGGCTTTCCGCGTTCTTCGACCCCTTGACCGGAGCCGGAAGCTGAGCCCCCTGTCGGGTTCGAACCGACGACCCCCGCTTTACAAGAGCGGTGCTCTGGCCAGCTGAGCTAAGGAGGCACGGTGACCGTCCGCGAAGGATCACGGCGGCACCGGGGGGCAGTCTACCGGGCCGGGGTGACGGGGTGGGGGGATATCCAGGGGTTGACGGGGTGGGGCGGGGGCGGGTCGGGCGGGGCGGGCGTGATGGAACCGATGCGGAAATCGGGGCGGAGGGGGGCTGACAAGCGGCGGAAGCGCAGGTAGCGTCGCCGGGAGTCGGTTCGGGCAGTGGTTCAGACCACTGGCGGGCCGGCGGGGACGCACGCACACACCCCCTTTACTCGGATCGTCCGGCACGTTCCTGCCGGTGAAGGAGAAGAACGACGATGGCTTCTGTCACGTACGACAAGGCGACCCGTGTCTACCCCGGGGCGACCAAGCCCTCGGTGGACGCGCTGGACCTGGAGATCGCCGACGGCGAGTTCCTGGTGCTGGTCGGTCCGTCCGGCTGCGGCAAGTCGACCAGCCTGCGCATGCTGGCGGGTCTGGAGGACGTCAACAGCGGCGCGATCCGGATCGGCGACCGGGACGTCACCCACCTGCCGCCGAAGGACCGGGACATCGCGATGGTGTTCCAGAACTACGCGCTGTACCCGCACATGACCGTCGCCGAGAACATGGGCTTCGCGCTCAAGATCGCCGGCGTGAACAAGGCGGACATCCGCACCAAGGTCGAGGAAGCGGCGAAGATCCTCGACCTCACCGAGTACCTCGACCGCAAGCCGAAGGCGCTCTCCGGCGGCCAGCGCCAGCGCGTCGCGATGGGCCGGGCGATCGTCCGCCAGCCGCAGGTCTTCCTGATGGACGAGCCGCTGTCGAACCTGGACGCGAAGCTCCGCGTCTCGACCCGTACCCAGATCGCCGGCCTGCAGCGCCGCCTGGGCATCACCACCGTGTACGTCACCCACGACCAGACCGAGGCGCTCACCATGGGCGACCGGGTCGCGGTGCTGAAGGACGGCCTGCTGCAGCAGGTCGACACCCCGCGCAACATGTACGACAAGCCCGCCAACCTGTTCGTGGCCGGCTTCATCGGTTCGCCGGCCATGAACCTGGTCGAGGTGCCGTTGGTGGACGGCGGGGTGAAGTTCGGCGGCTCGGTGGTCAACATCTCCCGCGAGGACCTGGCCGGCGCCCTCACCGACAAGACGGTGACCGTCGGCATCCGCCCCGAGCACTTCCAGATCGTCCCGGCCGGCGGCATCGAGGGCGTCGCGGTGACCGTGAACGTGGTCGAGGAGCTCGGCTCGGACGGCTTCGTCTACGGCACCACCCAGATCGGCGGCGTGGACAAGGACCTCGTCGTTCGGGTGCCCGGCCGCCAGATCCCGGCCCGCGGCGAGACCATCCACGTCGTGCCGACCGCCGAGGAGACCCACGTCTTCTCCACCGGCACCGGGGTCCGCCTCGGCCGCTGAGAGCCGCTGAGAGCTGCCAGGAGCTGCCGAGCGCTGCTGAGAGCTGCTGGAAGCCCACCGAGAACCCCCGGCTCACGAGCCGTCGCACGGAGCCCGTCGGACCCTCCCCGGTCCGGCGGGCTCCGTCCGTACACCCCCGCGTCAACACGGCGCAGGGACGAACCCGGACACCGTGTCACTCAATGGCGTGACGGAGGGCGATCCTGCCCGCACCCACCGCTACTCTCCTGAGGGTGAAGCAGCTTGTGCGCCGTATCGGCCAGACCTTCGCCCTGACCCTGCCGGTCGTCCTGGTGACCACCGGCACCCTCGCCGTGACCCGGGTCCCGTGGGCTCCACCGACCGCGCTCGACCAGCAGGTCGTCGCGGCGTCCAGCGGCGACGGCGCCGGCATCGGACGCTCCGCCACGGCCACCACCAGGACGGACGGGCTCGCCCCGCAGGACTCCCTGCGGGTCGCGCTGCTGGACGAGCTGCGCGCCAAGAACCCGTCGGCCGCGCTGGACCTGCTGGAGCGCTCGATGCGCGAGCAGCCGTCGCTGACCCCGTACTGCACCTCGCTGGCCACCGAGTTGGGCAAGGCCGCGGTCCGCAAGTACCAGGGCGACGTGCAGCGGGCCCGGTCCTTCGCCCGTCCGGTCTGCGACGGCGCCTTCGCGGCCGGCGTCGTCGGCTGACGGACGCCACCGCGACCGCGACCCACGACGCCACCGCGACCCACGACGCCACCGCGACCACCGACGTCGACGGGCAGCGCCGCGACCGGCGGTCCGCACCGGAGTGAGCGCTCAACCCCCTTCGGGCGCCCTATTGTTCAGGCATGACCGCTGACTCCGGCCCCACCGCCGACCCCGCGTCCCCGCAGTCCCAGCCGCCCCGGCCGACCACGACGCCCGTCACCCAGGCCGTGATCCTGGCCGGCGGCCAGGGCTCCCGGCTGCGCCCCTACACGGACGACCGCCCCAAGCCGCTGGTCGAGATCCCGGGGACGGGCACGCCGATCCTCGGCCACCAGCTGGCCTGGCTGGCCGCCGAGGGCGTCACCGACGTCGTGGTGTCCTGCGGCCACCTCGCCGACGTGCTGGAGGAGTGGCTCGACAAGGCCGAACTGCCGCTGCGGGTCCGCACGGTGGTCGAGGCCGAGCCGCTCGGCCGCGGCGGCGGCCTGAAGTACGCGGCGAAGGCGCTGCCCCGCCCGGACGAGCCCTGGTACGCCACCAACGGGGACATCTGGACCCGCTTCAGCCTGCGCGACATGGCGGCCTTCCACCACGAGCGCGACGCCGTCGCGACGCTCGCCCTGGCCCGGCCGCGGATCCCCTGGGGCGCCGTGGAGACCGACCAGTTCGGCAACGTGCTGGACTTCATCGAGGCCCCGCCCTCGCCGTTCCTGATCAACGCGGGCCTGTACGTGTTCAGCCCCGAGTTCGCGGAGCTGCTGCCGGACGTGGGCGACCACGAGCGCACCACGTTCCCCCAACTCGCCCGCAGCAAGCGGCTGGCCGGCTACCAGCTGCCGCAGGGCGTGTACTGGCGGGCCATCGACACCGCGAAGGACCTCACCGAGGCGGCCAAGGAGCTCGCCGCCTACCGCGACAGCTCCGCCTGACCGCGGCCGAGCCCCCACCCGACCCCGTACGCACGAACACCACGGCCGGGTGCTCCCCCACGGAGCACCCGGCCGTAGCGCGTCCGGTGGCCTCAGGTGGCCGTCGGCGTCCCCGGACGGGAGGACTGCCCGCCGGACAGGTCGGACAGCGGTCCGCTGCCGAGCACCGGCCCGCTGCCGAGCACCCCGCCGAGCAGCCCCGAGCCACCGCTCGGGCTGGGCTTGGCCGCCGGGCCCGAGCCGCTGCCGGGGGCCGGGGTGCGCTGGGCGGGCGCGGAGCCGGGCCCGGCGGCCGGGGCGGCCGGGGCCGGGGTGGTTCCGCCGGCCTCGGCCTTGCCGGAGTGCTTGCCGCTGGGCGCGGCCCCGGACGGCTTGGCGGCCGGGGCCCCGGAGGGCGCGCCCGCGCTCGGCGTCGGGGTGGCCGGGTGCGGGGCGACCGCCGGCGGCGGGGTGGACGTGCCCTGGCCGGCGGGGGCGCCGGAGGGGCTGCCCGACGGCCAGACCGGGGTGCCGAAGTCGGTCGCCGGGCGGCCGGGCGCCTGCTGCCGGGCGCCGGTGCGGACGGCCGCGCCGAGCATCGAGCCGAGCAGCAGGGTCAGGCCGACCACGACGGTGGTGACCACCGCGCCGCGGCGCAGCACCCGGCGGCGGAGCGCTCCCGGCGCGCCCGCACCGATCCGGCGCCAGGCCTCCAGGTTGAGCCGCCCGTCGAGCGAGGCGAAGGGCGCCCCGGCGATCAGCAGCGGGCTCCAGGCCGCGAGGAAGATCAGGTCGGGGGTGTCGTAGACCGGGACGGCCCGCCAGCTGACGGTGAACAGCAGCGCGGCGGAGAGCAGCATGGCCGCCCCGGCGGCGAGCCGCTGCCACAGGCCGAGGACGGTCAGCACGCCGACCACGATCTCGGTGAACGACACCACCAGGCCGGACCCGACCGGGTGGGCCATCGCGAAGGCGAGCAGCGGCTCGGCGACCTTCCACGGGTGCAGCGAGGAGAGCCAGCGCATCATCGAGCCGCGCTCGCCGCCGTCGAAGTACACCGGGTCGCAGAGCTTGCTGAACCCGGCGTAGACGGAGAGCGAGCCGAGCACGGCGCGCAGCGGCAGCAGCACCAGGCCGAGGTCGACCCGGCGGCCGGGGTACCAGGGCTGCTTGCCCTCCGCCTCGGCGGCGGAGACCTCGGGCAGGTCGCCGCTGGGGGTCCAGCCGTGCGGCTCGCCGACCGGGCCGACGCCGGCGTCGGTGGCGGTGCCGGCGCCCTCGCGCGGCTGGCGGGGGACGGTCCGGGAGCCAGCGTAGGCCGGCAGCACCTGGGTGTCGCTCTCGTCGAGGTCGACGCCGCCGGGGGCGCCGCCGGTCCGCACCGCTTCCAGCAGCCGGGTGGCCGCGAGGTCGCCGGGGGCGGCCTGGCCGGTCCAGGTGACGGCGGTGACCCGGCCCTTGCGGCGCGGTGCTCCCCCGGCGGCCGCACCGGCCAGCGCCGGGACGGCCGAGGCGGGCACGACGACCTGCGGGGTGACCAGCGGACGGCGGATCAGGCCCTGGTTGGCATAGGGGTCGCCGAAGGCGGCACCGGTGGACAGCAGTCCGGCCGGGGCCTCGATCAGCGGCGCCACCGGGGTGCCGAGCCTGAGCCGGAAGCTCGCCTGGGTGTTGCTGAGGCGCGCGGGGTCCGACGGCACCTTGACGGTGTCGAGCCCGGGGCCCGAGCCTGCGTCTATCCCGGTGCTGCCGCCGCCGAACAGGGGGCGCCGAGGTGTTCTGGTGTCCACGTCCACGCCCGTCTAACCGGGTGACGGCCGCTTAGGACACTCTCTCGGGTGGATGTCCGGCGCATACTTGAAGTGATCATGAGAAAAGCGATCGGACCCGGTCGGGCCCGATCGCTTTTCACTCGGATCGCGGAGAATTCAGAAGATCTGCTGCGGCCGCGACACCCGGTGTGCTCAGCGCTTGGCGCGCAGTCGCGCGGCCTCGTACAGCACGATGCCCGCCGCGACGCCGGCGTTCAGCGACTCGGTCAGGCCGCTCATCGGGATCCGGACCCGCATGTCGCAGGTCTCCGAGACCAGCCGGGACAGGCCCTTGCCCTCGCTGCCCGCGACGATCACCACGGGGCCGGTCAGCAGCTCCAGGTCGCCGATCTCGGCCTCGCCGTCGGCGGCCAGGCCGACCACCATCAGGCCGGCCTTCTGGTAGGCCTCCAGGGTGCGGGTCATGTTGGTGGCCCGGGCGACGGGCAGCCGGGCGGCGGCGCCGGAGGAGGTCTTCCAGGCACCGGCGGTCATGCCGGCCGCGCGGCGCTCGGGGATGACCACGCCGTGCGCGCCGAAGGCGGCGGCGGAGCGGACCACGGCACCCAGGTTGCGCGAGTCGGTGACGCCGTCGAGCGCGATGATCAGCGCGTCCTGGCCGGCGTCGTTGGCCTCGACCAGCAGGTCGTCGGGGTGCGCGTACTCGTACGGCGGGACCTGGAGCACCAGGCCCTGGTGGTTCATCCCGCCGGTCATCTGGTCCAGCTGCGGGCGCGGGGCCTCCATCAGCGGGATGCCGCGGTCGTTGGCGGCCTGGAAGGCGTCCCGGACCCGGTCGTCGGTGTCGATGAACTGCTGGACGTACAGCGCGTTGGCCGGGACGTCACCCTGGAGGGCCTCGACCACCGAGTTGCGGCCGAAGACCAGCTCGGCGCTGCCCGCGCCGCCGCGGCCGCCGCGACCGCCGGCACCGGCCCGGCGCATGCCGGCCCGGGCCTTGGCGTCCCGCTCGCGCTTGAGGGCGGCGTTGGCGGCCCGCTGCTTGGGGTGGCCCTTGCGCTCCGCGCCGGGCGGGGTCGGGCCCTTGCCCTCCAGCGCCCTCCGGCTGTGCCCGCCGGTACCGACAGACGCGCCCTTCTTCGATCCGGGGTTGCGGCGGTTCCTGCGCTGGCTGTTGCCGGCCATGGCTGTACTTCCTGTCTGTCCGGCATGCCCGGCCGCCCCGCTCGGTGCGGCGACGGCCTACGGCATGCGCTACGTCATGCGGGAGGGCCGCACCGGTCCGGTACGGCCCACCCATCACCCCGATCGTCAGATGGGGTTACTGGCTGTTGATCGTCCAGCGCGGGCCGGACGGGGTGTCCTCGATCACCAGCCCGGCCAGGCCGAGCTGGTCGCGGATGGCGTCCGCGGTGGCGAAGTCCTTGCGCTGACGCGCCGCCTGCCGCTGGTCCAGGACCAGGCGGACCAGCGAGTCGACCACACCGTGGAGGTCCTCGCCGCGCTCCGTCCCGGCCCAGTGCGGGGCGAGCGGGTCGAGTCCCAGTACACCGAGCATCGCACGGACCTCGGCCAGTCGCGCCACCACGCTCTCCTTGTCGTCCGCGTTCAGGGCGCTGTTGCCCTGGCGGACGGCGGTGTGCACGACGGCCAGCGCCTGCGGGACGCCGAAGTCGTCGTCCATCGCCTCGGCGAAGGCCGGCGGCACCTCCGGTGCGGCGTCGACCGTGCCGCAGCGCTCCACGGCCCGCTGGACGAAGCCCTCGATCCGGCCGAAGCCGGCCTCGGCCTCGCGCAGCGCCTCCTCGCTGTACTCGATCATCGAGCGGTAGTGCGCGGCGCCCAGGTAGTAGCGGAGCACGATCGGCCGCCAGGCGCGGACCATCTCGGAGACCAGCACCGAGTTGCCGAGCGACTTGCTCATCTTCTCGCCCGCCATGGTGACCCAGGCGTTGTGCACCCAGAAGGCGGCGAAGTCGTCGCCGTAGGCCTTGGACTGGGCGATCTCGTTCTCGTGGTGCGGGAAGACCAGGTCCAGCCCGCCGCCGTGGATGTCGAAGGCCGGGCCCAGGTACTTGTGGACCATCGCCGAGCACTCCAGGTGCCAGCCGGGGCGACCGCGGCCCCACGGCGTCTCCCAGCTGGGCTCGCCCGGCTTGGCGGCCTTCCACATCGCGAAGTCGCGCTGGTCGCGCTTGCCCGTCTCGCCCTCGCCCTCGGGCTGGCGGAGGTCGTCGAGCTTCTGGTTGGAGAGCGCGAGGTACCCGGGGTACGACTTCACGTCGAAGTAGACGTTGCCGTCGGCCGCGTAGGCGTGGCCCTTCTCGATGAGCCCCTGCATCATCTCGATCATCTCGGGGACGTGCCCGGTGGCCCGCGGCTCGACGGTCGGCGGCAGGCAGCCCAGCGCGCTGTAACCGTCGTTGAAGGCACGCTCGTTCTCGTAGGCGATCTGCCACCACGGCGTGCCGAGCTCGCGCTCCTTGGCGATGATCTTGTCGTCGATGTCGGTGACGTTCCGGACGAAGGTCACCTGGTAGCCGCGGTAGGCGAACCACCGCTGCATGATGTCGAAGTTGAGGCCGGACCGGATGTGCCCGATGTGTGGCGCCGACTGGACGGTAGCGCCGCACAGGTAGATCGAGACACAACCCGGTACAAGCGGGACGAAGTCGCGTACCTGGCGGGTGCTGGTGTCGTACAGACGAATGCTCACAGCGTCAAGCGTAGTGGGCGACGGGGGGTGCCCCGCGACATTAACCGGGAACGGGCAGCGCTTTCCCTGGGAACGGCCGGACCCGCCCCCGGGGAAACGCGGCCCGCCGCCGCGGTCAGATCTCGCCGACCACCTTGCGCGGGGTGAGCCGGACGACCACCCGGACGTCCTCCGGGCCGTCCCAGGTGTACTCGTCCACGCCCCGGTACTTGGCGGCCAGCTCGTCGATCAGCTGCCGGCCGCCCTCCGTGGTCAGCGTGACCGAACCGCGCACCTCCAGGTACTCGTACGGGTTCTCCGGCGGGTTGACCAGGATCGAGACCCGCGGGTCCTTCACCAGGTTGAGGTGCTTGCGGCGGCCCTCGACGGTGGAGAACAGGATGTCGTCGCCGTCCCGCTTGACCCAGACCACGGAGGACTGGGGACTGCCGTCCGGCTGGATCGTGGAGACCACGGCGAAGCTCTTGCCGTCGATCAACGCCTTGGCGCGGTCGGAGAGTTGCGCACTCATCGAAAACCTCTTCTCGTCGGCGGCGGTGCGGTACGGACCCGGGGGTGAGCTCCACCCGGGCCCGGGTCGCACCCTATCGACTCGGGGCCCTGCACCTCGCGTGAACACCCGTCAACTCCCGGTTATTCCCGGCCGACCGGAGGCATCGGCGGTGACGACCGGAGGCATCGGCCGGGATGCCCCGGGGCGCCGGCCGGCGCGGCCGGGCTCAACGCCGCTCGTACACCACCGCGGTGGCGATCGCGGCCAGCCCCTCGGCCCGGCCGGTCAGGCCCAGCCCGTCGGTGGTGGTGCCGGAGACCGAGACCGGCGCGCCGACCGCACCGGACAGCGCGGCCTGCGCCTCGGCCCGCCGCTTGCCGACCTTCGGCCGGACGCCGATCACCTGGACCGAGACGTTGCCGATCTCGAAGCCCGCCGCACGGACCAGCCGGGCCGCCTCGGCGAGCAGCTTCACCCCGGAGGCGCCGGCCCACTCCGGGCGGTCGGTGCCGAAGTGGGCGCCCAGGTCGCCGATCCCGGCGGCCGAGAACAGCGCGTCGCAGGAGGCGTGCGCGGCGACGTCCGCGTCCGAGTGCCCGGCGAGCCCGAACTCGGCCTCCGGCCACTCCAGTCCGGCGACCCAGAGCGGGCGACCGGCCTCGAAGGCGTGCACGTCGGTGCCGATCCCCACCCGGGGGATCAGGGGCTCAGTAGGCATCGGCGGCCCTCCGGCGGGCGAGTACGGCCTCGGCGAGCACGAGGTCCAGCGGACGGGTGACCTTGAACGCCTCCTCGTGGCCCGGCACCACGACGACCGTGCCGCCGTAGCGCTCCACCAGTCCGGCGTCGTCGGTGACGGACGGGGCGTCGGCGCCGCCGGCGGCCTCCTCGGCCAGCGCCTTGGCGTGCACCTCGACCAGGGTGGCCCGGTCGAAGCCCTGCGGGGTCTGCACCGCGCGCAGGGTGGCCCGCTCGGGCGTGTCGAGCACCGGCTCGGCACCGCCCGGGTTCGGCTCGACCCGCTTCACCGTGTCGGCCAGCGGCACCGCGGGCACCACCGCGGGCGCCCCGGCCCGGACGGCGGCCGCGACGGCGTCCACCACCTCGACCGGGACGAGCGGTCGGGCCGCGTCGTGCACCAGGACGATCCCGACGTCGTCCGGGATCGCGGCCAGGCCGAGCCGGACCGAGTCCTGCCGGGTCGCGCCGCCGGCCACCACCCGGATGTCCTTGTCGTCCAACCCGTGGCTGTCCAGCAGGGCGACCACCTCGGCCACCCCGTCGGCGGGCGCGGCGACCACGACCAGGCCGACCGCCCGGCTGCGGGCCAGGGCCCGGACCGCGTGCACCAGGAGCGGCACACCGCCCAGTTCCCGCAGGGCCTTCGGGGCGCCGGGCCCCAGCCGCTCACCGCGTCCCGCGGCGGGCACCACTGCTGCTGCGACTGCTGCTGAGGCGTTCAGGTTTCACTCCTTCGGAGAAGTGGGTATGGCCTTGGCGTGCCCGGCGGGCGCGGGGCCCCTTCCGAAGAACCACTGGTCCACTGCCCGCCGCACAACTGCGCAGAAACGGTCTTTCAGGCCGGGACCGGCTCGGGTGGGGGCGTCGTCCGGACACGCCTCAGCGCCCGGAGTGCCACTGCACCACCCCGGGACGGTTCGTCCTGGGAGCGGCACGCCGGCACCGGGCGCTGTGGGCGTTGGGCGCGAGCCCGACCGCACTACGAGGCGAGCACCTCGTCGAGCAGCGTCTCCGCCTTGTCCTCGTTGGTGTTCTCCGCCAGCGCGAGCTCGCTGACGAGGATCTGGCGCGCCTTCGCGAGCATCCGCTTCTCGCCGGCCGAGAGACCGCGCTCGCGCTCGCGACGCCAGAGGTCGCGCACGACCTCGGCGACCTTGATGACGTCGCCCGAGGCGAGCTTCTCCAGGTTCGCCTTGTAGCGACGGGACCAGTTGGTCGGCTCTTCGGTGTACGGTGCGCGGAGCACCTCGAAGACCCGGTCCAGACCCTCCTGGCCGACCACATCGCGCACGCCGACGAACTCCGCGTTCTCGGCGGGCACGCGGAGCGTCAGGTCTCCCTGCTGCACCTTGAGCACCAGGTAGGTCTTGTCCACACCTTTGATCTGGCGAATTTCGATGGCCTCGATCAGCGCGGCCCCGTGATGGGGGTAGACCACCGTGTCGCCAACCTTGAACGTCATGTGACAGGACCCCTTCCGTGGCTTTCCAGAATAACACGCCTTGCGGCCCACCCGAAGGGCGTTTTCGCAGGTCAGGGCCGGTCTCGGGGCTTGACAAGGACCCCCATGACGTGCTGCGACCGATGTTCGACAGGGGCTTCCCGCAGGTCGGAGGCGGTTCCGAGCTCCGACGAAACCCTTGCGCAACACCCCCGCAACCATGATTGGATCTTGAGCTTTCACCCCGTTTCGAGTCGTGACCGGATCGTTATCCGATCTTGGTCGAAGCTTGCCCTCCCCGGCGTCCCCGCGGGCGCGCGGGAGAGCGGGCTCCGATGACCCGTTCATGTCACAGGTACCGCCGGACGGCCCCCGCAGGGCCCCTGGAGTGCGACACGGGGACCACCCCGTGAGGAGCGCATAAGTGAGGTCGATAATCTGAGACCTGACCTGTCGACACGTGACCTAGGAGTAGCCGCCGCCGTGAGCCGCAGCCTTCGACGCGGCAGCATCGCCGCCATCGCCGCCATCGCCATCGCCTCGCTGTCCTCCTGCGCCGCCGGCAACACGCCGGACACCCTGCAGATCAAGCCGGACAACGCGGCGGCGACCCTTGGGACGAACCTTCGACTGAACAACATCGTGATCGTCACCGGGGTCGGCACCTCGGGCGACTACACCGGCCCCGCCAACGTGGTCGTGAACATCTCCAACACGGCCACCACCCCGGCCGAGCTGCAGTCGATCACCGTCGGCAACGGCGCCACCGCCTCCTTCGCGGACGCCGCGGGCGCCGCGCAGCCCACCATCGTCATCCCGGCGGGCGGCTCGGTGGCGATCGGCGGTCAGGGCAACCCCTCCGCCTCGCTCAGCTCCGCCGCCGTCCACGTCGGCGGCTACGCCGCCACGACGTTCACCTTCAAGGACGGTCAGAAGGTCGAGACCCAGGCCGGCGTGAGCCCGGACTCGGACAAGGGCCTGTACAAGGGCTACGGACCGACCCCGGCGGCCGTGCCCACCCACGGCACCTCCCCCGCCGCGGGCGCCCCGGCCTCGCCCTCCGCCGGTACCCCCGCGACGGGCGCTCCGGCCGCCCCGTCGACCGGTGCCCCGGTCAGCGGTGCCCCGACCACCCCGGTCGCCGGCGGCACCCCGGCGACCACCGCTCCGGCCGCTCACTGACGGAGTGCGCGGAACCCTCCCGCCGGCCCCTCCCGGGCCGACGGGAGGGTTCCGCGCGTCCCGGCCCGGGTGCGCGGCGCCTGCCGCCGCCCGGACGCCCGGACGTGACGAAGGCCCCCGCCGGCGGTCGCCGGCGGGGGCCTTCACGCGTCGTCGCGGGCCTACGGCCTACGGCTCGAACTTGTAGCCCAGGCCACGGACCGTGACCAGGTAGCGCGGCGCGCCCGGGTCGGGCTCGATCTTGGCCCGCAGGCGCTTCACGTGGACGTCCAGGGTCTTGGTGTCGCCGACGTAGTCCGCGCCCCAGACCCGGTCGATCAGCTGCATCCGGGTCAGCACCCGGCCCGCGTTGCGCAGCAGCATCTCCAGCAGGTCGAACTCCTTGAGCGGCAGGTCGACCTTGGCGCCGTCCACCGTCACCACGTGCCGGTCCACGTCCATCCGGACCGGGCCCGCCTCCAGGGCGCCCGGGCCGCCGCCGTTGTCGCCCGCGCCGCCGTCCTCGCCGCGGCGGCGCAGCACCGCGCGGATCCGGGCGACCAGCTCACGGGTGGAGTACGGCTTGGTGACGTAGTCGTCCGCACCTATTTCCAGCCCGACGACCTTGTCGATCTCGCTGTCCTTGGCCGTCACCATGATCACCGGGACGTTGGACCGCACCCGGAGCTGGCGGCAGACCTCGGTGCCCGGCAGGCCCGGCAGCATCAGGTCGAGCAGGACGAGGTCGGCGCCGTTGCGTTCGAACTGCTCCAGGGCGTCGGGGCCGGTCGCGGCGACGGCCACCTCGAAGCCCTCCTTGCGGAGCATGTACGAGAGGGCGTCGCTGAACGACTCCTCGTCCTCGACCACCAGTACTCGGGTCACGATCAGGCCTCCGGGGCAAGCTGGGTTGTCTTTGTCAGGGGTTGTTCCCGCTCCCCCGCGGGGAGCGAACGGGCCGCACGGTCGGTGCGGTCCGCGGTGAGGGTTCCGTGGTCGCCGGGCTCGTCGCCGGCGAAGTCGTCGTCGAAGCTGTCGTCCAGGTCGTCGGGGTCGGGCTCGTCGGCGGTGGGGGCCTGGCCGGCGGGCAGCCGGACGGTGAAGGTCGAGCCCTGCCCCTCGACGCTCCACACCGAGACGGTGCCCCCGTGCGAGGCGGCGACGTGCTTGACGATGGACAGGCCGAGGCCGGTGCCGCCGGTCTGTCGGGAGCGGGCCGGGTCGACCCGGTAGAAGCGCTCGAAGACCCGCTCGCGGTCCTTCTCCGAGATCCCGATGCCCTGGTCGGTGACGGAGATCTCGATCAGCTCGCCGTCCGCCTCGCCGAGCGCGGCGGCGCTGGAGATCCGGCGGGTCGCGATGGCCACCCGGGTGCGCGGCGGACTGTAGTTGACGGCGTTCTCCACCAGGTTCCCGAGCGCGGCGGCGAGCTGGCCGCGGTTGCCGTGCAGGTAGAGGCCGGCGATGCCGCCGGCCGCGATCAGGATCTGCTTGGCGGCGGCCTGCTGGCGGCAGCGGTCGATCGCCTCGGCGATCAGCTCGTCCACCGCGACCGGCTCCGGGTCGACCATCAGCCGGTCGTCCTGGACCCGGGAGAGGTCGATGATCTCCTGCACCAGGCTGGCCAGCCGGGCCGCCTCGACCTGCATCCGGCCGGCGAAGCGCTGCACCGCCTCCGGGTCGTCGGACGCGTCCACGACCGCCTCGGAGAGCAGCGACAGGGCGCCCACCGGGGTCTTGAGCTCATGGCTGACGTTGGCCACGAAGTCCCGGCGGACGGCCTCCACCCGGCGGCGCTCGGTCTGGTCCTCGACCAGCACCAGCACCAGCCGGGAGCCCAGCGGGGCGACCCGGACGGAGACCGCGAGCGGCTCGGCCGCGCGGGCCGCGCCCGGCCGGGGCACCTCCAGCTCGACCTGGCGGATCTCGCCGTCCCGGCGGGTGGCGCGGGCCAGCGCGAGCATCTGGTCGACGGCGACCGCGCCGCCGCGGACCAGGCCCATGGCGTAGGCGGCCGAGCTGGCCTTGACCACCTCGTCGCCCTCGCCGAGCACGATCGCGCAGGAGCGGAGCACCGAGAGCACGGTGTCGACCCCGGGGGGCAGCGGGGTCTCCGGGGTGCCGGTGCCCAGTGCCTGGTACCGGCCGTACTGCTTGCCGCTGGTGTACTTGCCCTTGGCCTGCTCGCGCTCGCTCCAGCGGAAGGCGATGGAGGCGGTGAGGCCCACGCCGAGCCCGGCTATGGCACAGGCAGCGGCAGCGGCCACATTCACGTCCATGTGGCCAGCGTAAGCGCACGGCCAGGCCTGTCCCCAAGGGCTGGATCAAGGCATCGACCATGCGTTGCCGAGAATTCACCTTCACGTAGCTGCTGATTCACCGTACCGGCCGTGCATCGTCGCCCGAACGGCACAGAGTTGGCCATGCAGCCCGTGTGGGAGAGACCGGTGCGTCGAAGGGCGGCCAAGGTCTCGGGTGTGCGCGTACCATTCGCGCCACCAGCAGCGGTCACCCGGACGTCGGAACGACGGTCGGACGGGCTGACCGGTCGGCACCGCCACCGACACAGCTACTGAGGAGAGAACATGCGCGACGCGTACCACGAGGAACTCGATGCGATCGGCGACAGCCTGGTCGAGATGGCCCGGCTGGTCGGCTCCGCCCTGGGCCGGGCCACCACCGCACTCCTCGACGCGGACCTGGCGCTGGCGGAGAGCGTGATCTCCGCCGACGAGAAGGTCAACGAGCTGCACCACGAGCTCGAGAACCGCGCCATCGACCTGCTCGCCCGGCAGCAGCCCGTCGCGACCGACCTGCGCATCGTGGTCACCTCGCTGCGGATGAGCGCCGACCTGGAGCGCTGCGGGGACCTCGCCCGGCACGTCGCCAAGGTCGCGCGGATGCGCTACCCCGAGTCGGCCGTCCCCGCCGACCTGCACTCCACCGTCCTGGAGATGGGCCAGCTCGCCCAGCGGCTGGTGGCCAAGGCCGGCCTGGTGATCGCCACCAAGGACGTCGACAAGGCCCTGGAGATGGAGCAGGACGACGACCGGATCGACGCCCTGCACCGCGAGCTGCTGTCGCACCTGATCGACGAGCGCTGGCACCACGGCATCGAGACCGCCGTCGACATCACCCTGGTCGGCCGCTACTACGAGCGCTTCGCGGACCACGCGGTGTCGGTCGCCAAGCGCGTGGTGTACCTGGTGACGGGCGAGCACGTGGCCGAGTTCGTGGCCGCCAGCGAGGCGGCGGAGGCTGCCGGGGCGTAGTGACCGCCGCTCACCCCTACGGGTGAGTACACACGGGTGAGTAAACCTGTGGCGGGGGTGGTGTGGATGCACGGGCACCCGTACGTCCCACCACTGCGCGCCCGTTGACGCTTCCTCCGAACGGCGGCTTCACTCGACGGTGGGGCACCGCAGCGTGCCCGCCACTAGGAGGGAAGAGCTCGATGAAGGCCAACCCGACCCGAACGGTCCCCGCCCAGCACGGCGTCGAGCCGCCCGCCCCGAAACTGCTGCCCGTCCTCGCGGCCGGCTGCGGCTGCGGCCCGGGCTGCGGCTGCGGCTGCCAGTCCGGCGCGCCCTGCCAGTGCGGCGGCGCCGACGGCGGCTGCTGCGGCGGGGCCCACTGAGGAAGGCCGCCCCGGAGACGACAGGGGGTGCACGGCCGCCGGGCGGCC
>NZ_JBFBGS010000079.1:0-32596 GCF_040684795.1 Kitasatospora sp. NPDC089797
GGGTTCCCCCTGCTCCGCCACCGCATCCTCCTCCAGTGATCACCACACAGCGCTACCACCGATTACGAGACAGAGCCGATGACCGTACAGACCCGCCCTCTGAGCTCTTCGGGCGAGGCTGTGGAGTCGCTCGCCTGCTATGGGCAGCTATCCGTTGGTTCGCGGTCCTGAATGGCTACTCGCGACACGGCCTCAGAACGCGGGAACGCCTCGTGGTCTTGGGACTGGGCGGCCAGTAGGATGACAGCCTGTTCGATGGGCCGAGGGCTACCACCAGCGCTTCGGCCTCGTCCACGTCGACTTCGCGACGCAGCGGCGGACGCCGCGGGCCTCGTACGCCTGGTATCGAGACCTGATCGCTCGACACCGTTCGGGTCCCGCTTCCTGATCGGAGGGGCGCCTGGTCGCCGCATCGGCCCGTAGGGCAGGGTGGAGGCATGGCAGGCGTGGCGAATCCGGCGGTGTGGCGCTCCGTGCGTGAGGCGGCGCTGCCGCAGGTGTTTCCGGAGAGCGAAGTCGCGGTGCTCTCGCTCCTGGGAACTCGCGCGCTGGTGGCGTACCGGGTCGATGAGGTTGAGCACGGCAGGCGGCAGGCGGCTCGCGCCGACCGGCTGGACAGCATTCCGGTATTGGAGCGCCTGCTCTGCCTCCCCGCTGGTATTCCGGTCGCGATGGCTTCTCTGTCCGACCCGGCTGGGGTTGGAGTCCTTCCGCAGGGTGCGGTCCAACGGGGCGGTGGCATGGTGACGCGTCTGGCAGTCCGGCCGCTGGCCGTGGACATCGTGGTGGTTCGGGTGGCCGGCTGGCGGAACGGGCTGGAGCGAGCGGGTCGGTTCGCACCGTTCTGCTGCCGAGCCGTCCTGGTCGACGAGGGTCCGCACATGGGAGAGGAAGGGTTCCTGGCGGAGGCGGCCTTTTACGGAATCGGCGTTCTCGTCAAAGGGTCGGAGGGAATTCGGACGGCCCTGGAGCCCGAGGCGTACAGGCCGCAGCGGTACACCGCTGCGGCCTGGCACTTCGTCGAGGAGCTGTACGCGCGGCTGCACTGAGCCGCCGGCGCGCACCTCAGTCGGCTCCAACACCGGCCGGGGCCGAGGGCGCCGGATCGAGGAGAGACCATCTCAGCAACTGCGGTTGGACCTTGAAGCCGTTCGGCTGCCGGATGGCGGCGTTGACCAACGGATACCGATTCACTGCGGAGCGGCAGCGCTCCTGCCACCATCGTTGGCGGTCGGGCCCGACCGGGACGGTCTGCAGCCTGCGAAGCCAGGACATCAGCACCGCGGTGTTGTGCTGTGCCGCCGGTTGCAGATCGCTCCGGCTTGCGAAACTGTCCAGCTCCCGACGTCCACACGCCGCGCACTCGCAGACGGGCGCGGGTGCGGCAGCGAAGCGGCGCGCGAGGGTGGTGCCGAGACACAGTGCCATCAACTCGGGGAACAGTACGGTCGGAGAGTCGCCGAACCCCGAAGCCGTCGCGGACTCGCCGGGCGGCACGACGTGCCGGAAGCGGCTGGACTCCCCGTAGGCGGCGAACGCTGCACCCCGTGCCAGTGCGCCGAATGCCGCCAGATCGGCCCGCAGCAGAGCGGTGCCCGGCACCTGGGTCAGTAGCCGGGCCAGTCCGGTGAGCGCCTCGGGAAATCCTGCCAGTGGGTCCGACTGGCCGCCGAGCATGACCGCTTTCGTGCCTGGTGCCGCGCCCACCTCCTCGACGAGACGGCCGATCAGGTCGCTACGCAGCCAACCGACATCGAGTGGAAGGGCGAGCACGATCCGAGCGTCCTTGCGGGCAGTGGTCTCGCGGACCACAGCCCGCAAGGCGGCGGTGTCACCGGCCCTGAGGTATCCGGTTGGGGTGAGAGCCGCTGTCGCGCCGACGGCGAGCTGCTCCTGAACCGCCCGGTCGAGCGGATCGTCGGCGGGCAGCTCGCCGGCCCGCTGCAGATATGGTTCGTCCGCAGTGGCGACGCCCTGCTCGTAGAGCGCAGGCTCGGCGAGGAGCACGCCTGTGTAGCCCGCGTCCCGTAGCTGGGATGCCTTCGTGAGAGCCCTCGGCCCACTGATCACGAGCCCGCTGCGGACGGGGTCGAGCTGGTCTCGTACGAATCCGACGCGGGAGCTGTCGACCTGGATCAACAGTCGGCCGGCGAGCAACTCCGGGTGGGCGGAACCGGTTCGGTCGATGATTCGCGTTCTCGGACGGCGCACGGACCTGCTGGAACGGGGGAGCGGGACTGAGGAGTCGGACATGGCCTCGCCTTCGAATCGGCGGAAACACTCGACGACGTACTCGTGACTCCAGTGTACGGAGCGGTCCGACACTTCTCGGTTCTGCCAACTGCCCCCGAGTAGCGCATGGTTGGCCGGGGCCACAGGTCACGTTGGCGAGGACGGCATCCCGTCGGGCGGGCCGGGGGCCGCGGGCCACTGCCGGTGGTCCGGCCTGGTCCACGCCGCCTTCCGGATGCAGCGGTGCGCACTGAGGGCGTGCTCAACATGTGAGGCCTGGCACGCCCGTTTCGGCGAGGATGCGCCACGGCATGGATGCCGTGGCCGGCGAGATGGGCCTGCAGCCGGTCGGCGAGGTCGGTGCGCGTTGCGGACGTCGTGGCGGAGGAGGCGGGCGCCCCAGCGAGAGGGGCTGGCCCGCCTGGGAGGGAGAGGTCGACAAGAACCGGCCGGCCGGCTCGGCCGGCAGCCCGGAGTGCTGCCACCACAGGTCGCGCCACCCGCGCACCGCTCGGGGCGGCCCTTGGGTGGAGCTGCTGAGTGAGTGTCCGGATCGCTCAGGCGATGCTCGGAAGAGGGCGCATGTCGCCCGCGAAAGGCCATGTCATCACCAAATCCGGTTGTGGTTCGGAGAATTGGGCTGCAGCTGTCCCAACGGGCAGGGTCGAAGGCCTTATTCAGCGGGTGCGGAACTCGCCACCCCGCCGGCGCTCGGGCCGGAGGGTACGGGGCGGGCGCGGAGAGCCGAGCACCCGTGCGTCCTGCAGAACCGGACTTGATCGGAAGGCGAAGCATGACTCCTGCAGCGCATCGACTGGTGCTCGACCGTATCGAATCGGCGTTCTGGGACCTTGCCGACGGCCCGTTCGCGTTCGATGTCGGCGCTCTGGGCCTGAGATTGCCGGCCGGCCGGGTGCCGCTCGACGAGATGAGGGAACTGCTTCTGAAGCCTCCGCATCCGGACGTGCTGCCGGCGGTGTGGGGTGAACTGGTCAGGAGGACCCGACAGGAGGCCGGCCGGGAGGCGTGGACGGTGGCGGCGCTCGGGGCGATCACCCCGGCACTTCGGGCGATCTGCCATCGAGTGGTCGTCACCCAGACGGATCGGGCAGATCTTCAGGCCGAGGTGGTCGCGCAGTTCCTCGTCCGGCTGGACGAGGTGGACCCGGAGAGCCCAGGACTCGTCGGCCTTCTCTTCGGAGCCGCGCGGAGTGCTGGCCAGCGGTTCCAGCGGTGCGTCATCGACGCGGATCGGACACTTGTTCCGTTCGACACCGCACCGGACCGACCGGTGGCGCACCGAGGTGGCGGCCATCCCGACATCGCCCTGGGCCGATTGCTCCGGCAAGGAGTCATCAGCGCGGAAGAAGCGGACCTGATCGGGCGGACCCGCCTGGAGGACGAGCCGCTCGCCGCGGCCGCCACCCGGCTCGACATCACCTACGCGGCGTGCCGCAAGCGTCGGCGTCGCGCCGAGCGGCGCATCGTCGAGCACTACGCGCGCACCGGGCTGTTATCGGCCGAACGGGCGCGGGAGCTGATGACCGGAGGTCTCGAATGCCTGACCGGAGCCGGGGCGGAAGCTCGTCCGCCCGCCATGGCTGCCTGAACGAACGGCTGAGTAGAGGAGAGTTGATGACAATGACGTATCCGGCCTCCGTCCTGAAAGCGGTGGCCGCAGCCATCAGCGGGCCCGATGCCTGGGTGGGACCCCTGTGCCTGGACGGTGCGGCTGTTCATCCAGCCCTGCCGCAGGGCAGGCTGTCACTCACCGAGTTGAGGCCGCTGCTGCTCCTGCCCGAAGCGCCCGCCGGGGCCCGGGACGCGGTGTGGTCGGAACTGGTGTTCCACGCCCAGCGCCATGGCCCCGACTGGGAGTTGGGTGCTGTCTGGATGATGTCACCCGGCCTGCGCAAGGCGGCGTGGCGGGTCGTGAACAACAGCTGGGTGCCGTACGCCGACATCGAGGCAGAGGTCGTCGAGGGGTTCCTGAGGGAACTCCGGGGTGTGGATGTCGAATCGCCGGCGATTGCCGGACGGCTGTGGTGGGCCGGGTACCGCCAGGGGCTGCGGGCACGTGACGCCTACCGCACCACGGCCGCGAGGTCGGAGATTTCGGAACCGGCGTGGCTGGGGCGTCGCAGGGGATTCGGAGGCCATCCGGACCAGGTGCTGGAACGGGCTGTGCGGGCCGGGGCCATCACTGGGGACGAGGCCGAGCTGATCGGCCGTACTCGGTTGGAGGACGGTGGTCTTGCCGAGGCCGCATTCCGTCTCGATCTCGGCTTTCAGGCCTGCCGGGCTCGACGGGCTGCCGCTGAGGAGCGTCTTGCGCGCTTCCTGGTGGTGTCCGAGCCCAGGATCGACTTCACTCCCGGAGACCCGGGAGCGGCATGCGGGAAGGCGGCGTGAGATGGAGGCGCGAGTGCTTGGTCACGGCGAGTCGACCGTCGATGATCCGGCGCGGCGTGTGCGGTGCCATTGCCGCGTGGACGAGATGGTGTCGAGCTCGTGGGCGGTGGGCGAGGATCTGGGCCGGCTCCTGCTCGCCGGGCCCGTCGATCGCTCCGAGCCCGCTCTCCTGTGCAGTCCGACCGCCCGTCCGCTGGGCCTTGCCACTGGATTGACGACCGGGCGCTGCCGGAACTGCTTCGCCCGCCTCCGCCGTCTGCGTCACCACGCGTCGTGGTGACGGCACACCTCATCACGCCGTGGGCCGCGCGCCTCGCGCGGCCCACGGGCTGGGAGCCGTACATGGACATCCTCGACCGCTACCGGCACGGCCCTTGGGCACCGATCGCCGGCCGGCAACCCGACAGGACGGTGATCCTCGCCGTCCGTGCACTTCTGACCGATTCGCTGAACGGAATCGCCGAAGACCTCCTGCCCGGCGAGTTCGCCCTCCCCGACACCATCGGTGCGGTGGTCGCCGACGGCGGGAACCGAGGTCGCCGCCGACCGGCGGTCTACGTACGTGCCGACCAACCGAGCGACTTGCGGGCCGATCTCTGGGGGTTCTGTACGGCCCTGGCCGTACTCGTCTGCGAGGAGCAGATGCCACTCGCCCCCGGGGAGTGCCTCTTGATCGGGAACGAGCGGACACCCGTTCGGGGCAGGGGCGCCGCGTTCCTCGGCGCACTGATTCTGCAGCGTCTCGGGCGACGGTCCGGTTCCTGCGGCTTCACGGTCTATCAGTGGGGAGAGGAGACCGAACTCCCACGCGCCGCTGCATGACTGCGTCGTCCCCCGCCCGAACCGGCCGGTGACACGGCATCCCGTAGCACACCGGATGCTCCCCGGTGGTAGAAGTCACGGGCCGCGGACGCCTCGTCGGTGCGTCCGCGTACTGTGGTGTCGGGCGGAGGGGAGGGCAGCTGGTTGCGCAGGGTCCCGCCGGAGATGTTCCGGTTCACGACGGGGGAGAAGGCCGAACTCTACGGCGCGATTCTCCAGGCGTTCGGAGCGGCCAACGAGCGGTTGGAGACCGCGCTCGGGCTGGATGACGTCCGCACGCGGTTGCGGACGGTCGGCTGGCTCGACGCGGTGCACGACGACGAGCTCCAGGAGGCGCTGCGCAAGCTCAGGGAGTGGCAGCTACTGGACGTCGTCCAGAACCATGCGGAGAACTACCGCACCGCCGAGGAGTACGAGCGCCGCAACCTCCAGTACTCGCTGACCCGACGCGGCGAGGCCGCGTTCGCCGGGGTCGAGCACGCCCTCTCCGTGCTCGCCTCGACCGGGGCGCTCCAGACGGCGGTGCTGGAAGCGATCACGGACCGGCTCGACGAGCTGTACCTCCTGACGGGCGATGGCGCCTCCTCGGACCGCCGGGTGTTCACGACACTGCAGGAGCTGGAGGGGCACCTGGAGGCGCTGCTGGCCAACACCAAGGCGTTCAACGGAGAGTTGCAGCGCCTCCTGCGGGCGGAAGGCGCGGACCTGGCGACCTTCCGCGAGGTGAAGGCCGCGACGGTGGCTTATCTCCAGGAGTTCCTGGTCAACCTCGACCAGCGGGGGCAGACGGTGGCCTCCGCCGTGGAGCGGGTCGAGCAGCGCGGAGTGGGCCTGCTGCACGAGCGGGCGCTACGGGGCGCCGAGCTGCCGCCGGTCGCCGACGGCGATCCTGCGCCGGCCTGGTTGGAGCGGCGGCGGGCGCGCTGGGAGGGGCTCCAGGCCTGGTTCCGGCCGGCGGACGGGTCCCGACCGCGTGTGGAGCAACTGCACGACGTGGCGCGCCGGGCGATCGTGACGCTCCTCCAGGTCCTCGACCGGATCACCGAGTCACGGCGCCGTTCGTCCAGCGCCGTCCAGGACTTCCGGGAGCTGGCCCGCTGGTTCGCCGCGGCGCCCGGCGAGGACGACCTGCACCGACTGTGGTCGGCCGCCTTCGGGCTCGGCCCGGCGCGCCACGCCCATCTCTCGCACCCCGACCCGGAGCTGGTTCCTTCCTCGGACACCTGGGCCGAGGCTCCGCCGGTGGAGGTGTCGGCCCTGCTGCGCACCAGCGGCCGGACCGAGAGGTTCACCCGTACCGGCAGGGTGCGCGACATCGGCGGCCTCAAGGCGGCCCGGGCCGAGCGGGCCAGGAAGGAGCGGGCCGAGCTCGAGGCCGCCTGGGCCGTCCTGGACACCGACGGCCCGGTGCGGCTCTCCGGCTTCGGCACGCTGGACCACACCGTCTTCGAGCGGCTGCTCGACCTCCTCGGCCGGGCGTTGGCGGTACGACCGGACGGCGGCGGAACGCGTCGGGCGGTCACGTCGGACGGCCGGGTCGAGATCGTGCTCCGGCCGCTGTCCGACGGTACCCGGGCCGTTCTGCAGACCTCCCGGGGGCGGCTGGAAGGGCCTGACTACCTGATCGAGGTCCGCGGCCCGGGGAGCGAACGGGCGATCCACTGGGGGGAGGCAGGATGAGTACGCTCGCCAACCAACTGGTCCTGGCCGAGCGGCAGGACATCGCCCGAGGCATCAGACTGCTCCTCGGCCGCCCGTTGATCACCGAGCGTGGCGATCGGCCGGCCTTCGAGCTGATCCGCCGTCGACAGGACCCGCTGACGAAGTGGTTCGACTACAACTGCGGCTGGCAGCTGGTGGTGGAGCCGCGCCTGGGGTACGCGCGCCTCCTCAAGATCCGGGAGGTCCCGGACGCCTCGCGTCCGGCGCGTCGGCTGCGGTCCGGCAAGGCCCCGTTCGACCGCCGCCGCTACACACTGTTGTGTGTCGTCGCGGCCGAACTGCTCCCGATCCCGGTGACGACGGTCGGGCTGCTCGCCGACCGGGTGGTCCAGGCCTGCGCCGGCGACGAGGGATTGCCGCCCTTCGACACGGCGGGCAAGTCCGAGCGCATGGCCTTCGTGGACGTCCTCAAGCTGCTGGAGTCCTACGGCGCACTCCTCACCGTGGACGGAGCCACGGAGAGCTTCGTCGACTCGGCGAAGGCCAAAGTCCTCTACCGGGTGGACGCCACTGTCCTGATCCGCCTGCTCGCCGCGCCCGTCGGGCCGTCCCGGCTGGCCCTGCCCGCGGAGGACGTACCGCTGCGCTTCGAGGAACTCCTGCGGGGCACGGTGCGCGAGAGCCGCTACGGCGGCGCCGAGGCCTCCGACGCGCAGCGCAACCTGCGGCTGCGGCACTCGGTACTGCGTCGGCTCCTGGACGATCCCGTGCTCCACCACGACGAGCTGTCCGCCGACGAACTGGCCTACCTCGGCTCGCCGACCGGCCATCAGATCGTTCGGCGCGCCGCTGAGCAGGGCGGCTTCGAACTGGAGGAACGGGCCGACGGCCTGCTTCTCGTCGACCCGGACGGGATCGCCACCGACAGCCGCTTCCCGGACGACTCCGCGACGGCCCGCGTCGCCGCCCTGCTCCTGCTGGAGCCGCTGACGGCCGCACCGGACGGGCTGACACCGGAACAGCTCGCCGTCGAGGCCGCTGAACTCCTGCGGCGCTTCCCGCAGTGGGCGAAGAGCTACCAGTCGGAGGACGGCGCCCAGCGCCTCACCGCCGATGCCGTTCGGGTCCTCGGAGAGTTCGGCCTGGCCCGCAGGGTCGGCGACCGCACCGTTCCCCGGCCCGCCGCGTTCCGGTACCGGCCCACCGTGGCCGAAGGCCCCGCAACCTGATCAGGGAAGTGCTCGGATGACTGTGACACGGCTCCCGCAACGCTCGGCGTTCCCGCCGGCGGCCGCAGTGGTGCGATGGAGGCCCTCCCGGGCCGGCATCCTCAACGTCTGGCGCTACTACGACGAGACGTTCACCTTCCACGAGGGGCGGCTGCTCCTGCGCGGGCAGAACGGCACCGGCAAGTCCAAGGCGCTGGAGGTGCTCCTGCCGTTCCTGCTCGACGCCAGCCTTCGCCCCAACCGGCTGTCCACCTTCGGCGGTTCCGAGCGCACCATGCACTGGAACCTGATGGGCGAGGGCACCTCGGGCAAGACCAGGGTCGGGTACGTGTGGCTGGAGTTCGTCCGCGACGGCGGCGGCCCCGGCTGGTTCACCTGCGGCGCCCGGCTCCAGGCCAGCATGCACACCACCGGTGTCAGCGTCGACTACTTCACCACCGGCGCGCGGATCGACCGCCCCGGTGGCCTCGCTCTGGTCAACGAGGCGGGTCAGCCGCTCACCCGGGCCGCCCTGGCCGAAGCCTTGGAAGGTCGCGCCGAGCCGCACGGCCGGGGTGAACTGCACGGATCGCCCACCGACTACCGCAACGCGGTCCGGAGCACGCTCTTCCCCGGATTGAGCGAGCAACGCTACGACGCCCTGATCACCGCGCTGCTCCAGCTCCGCACTCCCAAACTCTCCGAGCGCCTCGACCCCTCGCTGCTGTCCTCCCTCCTCTCGCGGGCCCTGCCCCCGCTCGGCGAGGGCGAGATCACCGAACTGGCCGAGGGCTTCGAGCGCCTCGACCGCCAGCGCGAACACCTGAAGACGCTGGACGACGAGGTGGCCGCAGCCACCACCGTCGCGCACCAGCAACGCGGCTATGCCCAGCGCGTCCTGCGCGCCGGGGCGGCGGTGCTCATCTCCGCGACGACCGAGATGGACAACCTCGCCCGGATCGCCAGGGAGAGCGAGGAGGCGCACGGCGAGGCCCTGCTCCGGCGCGAGGAGCGCAGAACGGTGCAGGAGGAGCTCGAACACCGACGACAGGAGATCGACGGTACCCTCGAGGGCCTGCTCGGCTCCGAGACCTACCGGCAGGGACAGGAACTCGACCGACTCCGCAGCCGGGCCGACCACGCCGTCCGCAACGCCGACCGTGCCCGCGCCGCCGCCGACCGGAAGGCCGGCACGGCCGCCGAGGACGCCGGGCGTGCCGACGATGCCCGGGCCCGCTCCGAGCGGCGGGCCGAACTCACCCGCACCGCCGGCGAGGAGGCGCGGGAGGCGGCCCGGCGAGCGGCCATGGACTCCGTCTGTGCCGAGGTCCGGTCGCTGCTCGCCGCCGCACCGGGATCTCCGGGGGACACCGACGAGCAAGGGCGCACCGCGCGACGCCTGTTGCGCGGTGCCGTCGTCTCCCGGCACGGCCGGATCGCCGAGGTCCTCGCCGTCGTCGAACGCCACGAGCGTGCCCTCGCGCACCGTACGACGGCGGAGCAGCACCTCGACACGGTGCGCGAACGGCTGGCCGACGCGACCGCGCGGCGCGAGGGGAACGCCCACGCCTACGACACCGTCGTCGACGCCCAGGCGGAGGCGCTGCGCCGCTGGGCCACGGCCGACTGCACCCAGCTGTCCATCGCAGACGTCGAGGAACTCGCGTCCCGTGCCGCCGTCGAGGCCGACGTCCTCGCTTTGGTCGAGGCCGCCGCCCGGGCGGCGGAGAGCTCCGTCACCGCCGACGAGACGACCGCCCGCGCCGGCCGGGACGACGCCCGCGCCCGCCGCGACCTGGTCGTCGGGGAGTTGGAACGCACCACGGCCGCGGCCGATCTGCCGCCGGCGCCACCCCGCACCCGCGCCGCCGACCGGTCGGTCCTGCCGGGGGCACCGTTGTGGCGCCTGCTGGCCTTCCGTCCGGACGTGCCGCCCGGCGACCAGGCGGGCATCGAAGCGGCCCTGGAAGCGGCCGGCCTGCTCGACGCCTGGATGACCCCCGACGGCGGTCTTGCCGTTGCCGGACACGACACGCTGGCGGACCCGGTGGCGGCCGTTCCCGCGACGGGGTCCTCGCTGCTCGACGTCCTCGCTCCGGAACCCGACGGTCCCGTGCCGCCTGGCCTGGTCCAGCGGCTGCTGGCGGGTATCGCCTACGGCCCCGTGCTCCCGGACGGACACCCGGCCGCCGTGGCCGCCGACGGAAGCTGGCGGCTGGCGCCGGCGGTCGGCTCCTGGGGCAAGCAGGAGTCCAGCCACATCGGGGCCGTGGCCCGGGAACGCGCCCGACACCGGCGGATCGCGGAACTCACCGCCGAACTGGCCGCTGCCGACGCCGTCGTCACCGGCTTCGAGACGCAGCTGCACGTCCTGGCCGACCGCCGGACCCGCCTCGGCGCCGACCTCCGCTCCCGGCCGGACCACCGGGGGGTGGAGCAGGCCAGGCGCCTCTGGGAACGGTCCGAGTCCGAGGTGGGCGCCCGTGAGGACGCCGTGCGCGACGCCGTCGAACGGCTGGCGCGCCAGGAGGACGCGGTCGCGGACGAGCTGCGCGCACTCGCCGTCGCCTCGGCCGAGCACGCCCTGCCGACCGAACGCGCCGCCCTGGACGCGACCGCGAGGGCCGTCGACGCGCTCCGCGAACAGGCCGACGGCTGGCTCGACGCCCACCTCGCCTGGGCGGCCGCCCAGCTGGCCTGGGACGCCGCCCGAAGCCACGCCGACGCGTCCCGTGCCGCCGCAGCCGAGAGCCTGGCCGAGGCCGAGGACGCGGAGGCCACGGCCCGGGGGCTCCGGTCCGCGCTCCAGGCCGTCGAGGACACCATCGGAGAGGAGTACCGTCAGGTGGCCGCCCGGATCGGCGACTGCCGGAGGACGCTCGACCGGACCCGGCGTGAGATCGACACCGGTACCCGGGAACTCCTGGAACTCGAAGGCCGGATCGGCGCACTGGGCGCCACCACCGCCCAGGACGCCGCCCGGCGCGACGACGCCGTGGCGGCCCGGAACGAGGCCGCTCGTGGCTTCCGCCGCCTCTGCGCGCTGGGGTTCCCCGAGGACGCCGGTCTCGGGCTCGCCCTCACGCCGGCGGACGGCACCCGTGCCACCCTCGAAGCGGCGCGCGAGACCGCCGCCGCTTGGCCCAACCTGCCCCACGGCACCAGGAACCTCGGCGATTCCCTGAACCGGCTCTCCGAGGCCGTCCACCGGGCCCGCCAGAGTCTCAGCAGTCGCGCCGACCTCGAACTCGAGGCCGAGGAGGACATCCACGCCCTCACCGCCACCGTCGACGGCGTGCGCGTCGGCGCGACCGGGCTCCTCGCCATCGTCACCGCCGACCGGGACCGTAGCCAGGAGGACATCACCGCCGCCGAACGCGGCCTGTTCGACCGGACCCTCACCGGTGACACCCGCCGCCACCTCGCCTCCCGGATCCGCCAGGCCGGCGAACTCGTCGAGCGGATGAACGGCCACCTCGAACGGGTCCGTACCGCCTCACGGGTGGCCGTCCGTCTGGTGTGGCAGGTCCACCCCGACCTGCCTGCCGGTACCCGGACGGCCCGGGAGCTGCTCCTCAAGGACCCGGCCCGGATCACGGACACCGACCGCGAGGCCCTGCACGCCTTCTTCCGGGGCCGCATCGAGGAGGCCAAGACCCGTAACACGGCGGCGACCTGGGAGGAACAGCTCGCCGAGGTCCTGGACTACACGGCCTGGCACCAGTTCGTCGTCAAGCTGGACCGTGCCGACGGCTCCGGGTGGCAACTGCTGACGAAGAAGCTCCACGGCGCGCTGTCGGGAGGCGAGAAGGCCATCGCCCTCCACCTGCCGCTGTTCGCCGCGGTGGCCGCCCACTACGAGGCGGTGCCGGAGTCCCCACGGCTGATCCTGCTCGACGAGGTCTTCGTCGGCGTCGACACCGTCAACCGCGGGCAGGTCTTCGGCCTCCTCGCGGCGCTCGACCTCGACCTGGTGCTCACCTCCGACCACGAGTGGTGCACCTACCGGGAACTCTCCGGCATCGCCGTCCACCAGCTGATCACCGGAGGCGACGGCGACGACGCCGTCACCAGCGCGCGGTTCACCTGGACGGGAACCGATCTGCGGCCCGACGGAACCGAGACGGCAGAACCGGCATGACGGATCGCCACCCCCTCGACCTCCCCGAGCTCCGGCCGCTCTGGTCGGCGGTCCATGACCGGCTCTCGACCGGCCGGCCCGTCAGTCGGGTGCGGTCCGGCCCGCTCGATGAGGCGGGCCGGGAGGCGCTGGCCGATCTCCTGGGACTCGATCGACTCCCGGGTACCGAACCGACGATTCCCCTGGCCGGCCTCGACGGCGCTGTCCTGGACGCCTGCGGTCGGTCCCTCCGGGACGTGGTGACCGCGATCCTCGGCCCGATCCACGACCGGGCCGCCGAGCGCGCCCGCAAGGCCGGCCAACGCGACGCCGTGTGGGGGTGGTTGGCCGGCCACAGCATGGTCACCGCCCAGCCCGCCCTCCTGGAATGGGTCGGCCACCTTCGGACGAACGGGCTCGTCGACGGCTCACCCGATCGGACCCGGGCCCTACTGACCGCCGCGCTGACCGTCCTCGCCGCACTCCCGGCCGACGGCGAGCCGCTTCCGGTCCTCGCCGCCCGCCTCCTCGACGGCGACTCCCACGCCCTCGACGACGGGACCCCGGTGTCCGGCCTCGTCCTGCGCGCCCTGGCAGTGCTCCACGGCACCGACCTGCCCGACAGTGCCGAGGCCCGGCGAGCCGTCTGGAGCGGGGCCGGCGTGGCCGACGACCAGCTCTCCGCCACCGTGCTCGCCGTCGGCCTGCGCCTCGACGGCGACGGCCCGGTCGCGGAGGTCACCCGGATCTGTGCCGACGCGGGCCACCCCGTCAGCCTCACCCTCGCCCAACTCCGCTCACCCGGCGGACTCGCCGTGCCCGCCCGGCCGGTGCACATCACCGAGAACCCCAGCGTGCTCGCCCTGGCCCTGCGCCGCTTCGGCCGCCACTGCCCGCCGCTGGTCTGCACCGCAGGCTGGCCCAACACCGCTGTGATCCACCTGCTGCGCCGACTCGCCGAGGACGGTGCCTCCCTTCGCTACCACGGCGACTTCGACGGCGAGGGCATCCGCATTGCGGCTCACGTCATGGCCAAGACCGACGCCGCCCCCTGGCGGATGGCAGTCGGCGACTACCGGGCCGCCGCACCCCGGGTTCCCACGGGCCCCGACCCCGGCCGCCTCACACCGGCGCCCTGGGACGGGGAACTCGTCGATGCCATGGCGGCACTGCGTACCGCGGTGGTCGAGGAGGTGGTCGCCGATCTCCTCCTCGATGACTTGGCGGAACACCGTCTCGGATAGAACGAGAGACTGTTCGACGGGTCGACGGCTGCCACCAGCGCTTCGGTCTCGTCCACGTCGACTTCGCGATGCAGCGGCGGACGCCGCGGGCCTCGTACGCCTGGTACCGGGAGCTGATCGCGGCCCATCGGGCTCGCCGCGCCGAGTAGTTGCGATGTGAAGAGGCCTCCGGCGGGGGCGGGGGCGTCGGTCAGTCGACGCCCTCGATGATGCGGAAGTCGCGTGCGAAGCCGGTGGGGAGGGCTGCCAGTGCCGTGCGGTAGGCCTCGCTCTCGTAGGCCGCGACGGCCAGGTCGAAGCTGTCGAACTCGATCAGGACGGCGCGCTGGGTGAGGCCGGCCTCGTGGGCGAGGACTCGGCTGCCGCGGGACAGGAGGCGCCCGCCGGCGGCCCGGACGGCCGGACCGGCCAGTTCGTCGTAGGGGGTCAGCCCCTCGGGGTCGGAAGCGGCGGGGTAGACGCTCACCCAGTAACCCTTGGCCATGGAGGACCTCCTGTGGTCAGACTCATAAAGCATTCATATAAATCTTGTATGCTTCTCGCATGAGCCGTCAAGACGCTGCCCCTGGTGCTTCCGCCGCGATCGGGGCGGCCCTCTACGGGCTGGCCACCAGGGCCGTGCGGCGCCTTCCGCGCGACATGAGCATCACGTCCGCCGCCACACTGGCCACCCTGCACCGGACCGGCCCGCGGCGCATCACCGAGCTGGCCAGGGCCGAGGGCGTCACCCAGCCCGCGATGACCGTGCTGGTCCGGGTGATGGAGGAGTCCGGGCTGGTCGAGCGGGGGGGCGACCCGTCCGACCGGCGGGTCACCCTGGTGTCCCTGACCGAGGCCGGCGCGTCGTACGTGCGGACGCGGCAGCGGGCGGGCGTCGATGCGTTCGCGCGGCTGGTCGACGAACTGGCCGACGACGAGGTGGAGGCCCTGGTGGCGGCGCTCCCGGCGCTGGCGCACCTCGCGGAGCTCGAAGGCCGGGACCGCGAAGGGTCGGGGTGAACGGTCGGAGGCGCTCCTCCCCGCACCGGGGAGGAGCGCCTCGGCATGACGGGCCGACGGATCAGGTGCCGCTCCACCACAGCCGGTCGGAGTTGCAGTTGATCATGTTCGGCAGCGGCGCGTAGACGACCAGGTTGCCGTCGGTCTGGAAACACAGGTAGAGGTAGTGCCCCGTGTTGCCGCCGGTCCGCGAGTTCCAGAGCCACTGGGTGCCCTGGTAGACGACGAAGTTGCCGTCCTCCTGCATGATGGCGTAGGCGCCCGGGAAGCCCTCGGTCTGGCTGTTCCACAGCGGCTGACCGGTGTTGTTGTAGATGACGAGGTTGCCGTCGTACTGCATGACCAGTTGGTACGCGGCGACGCAGACCCGTTCGCCGGACGGGATCTTCGTGCCGCCCCGGAAGATCTGGTTGGTCGGCGAGCCGGCGGCGCAGGGCCGCCAGGCGTCGGTCGGGCGGGTGGCGGAGGTCGGGGCGGCGTTGGCCGCGGTCGGGGCCAGGAGGCCGGCGACGACGGCAGCCGTCGCGAGCGTGGTGGTGAGGGCCTTGCGGAGACGCATCGTGTGCCTTTCGTGTCGGTGGGACGGGTCGACGTTCGGGCAGTGCTCGGCGCGAGGAGACGGACCCGCCACTGATGTCAGGTGCAGGCCGCCCGGAAGCGTAGTGCCGAGCGCTGGGGTCGGAGTAGAGGCGTGCGACGGCTCGTCGGAGGTCGTGCCCCCGGGGCGACCCGACGGGCACGCACCCCGCCGGCCGGCCGGCCGCCGCGGGCGTGGGCCGGCAGCCGTCCCGCACGCGCTCGTCCGGGGGCGCGGCCGGCCCCCCGAACCGGCGTTCGCCTGGGGGTTCGCGTCAACTCGCGCGTCCGGGCGGGGACTCGGCGGCCCGACTGCGCCGGGACGGCTCCGGAACGGGGACTTCTCCGGTACGGTGACGAGGTCGTGCGTCCGTGCGCTGTCGATACCGGTCGCTGCCAGGGCGTTCGCGCGACCTTCGACCGAAGAGGGGTGCCGCCGATGGTGTCGGACCAGGCCGTGATCGGCTGTCCGGGGGTGCTGGTGATCGGCACCCGGGGAGCCGCCGGGCCTGGTGAGGTGCTGGTGCGGATCAGGGGCGGTTCGGAGACGTTCCTCGCCTGGTCGGAGGAGCCCCTGCCGGTGGGGGCGGCCGTCCTGGTGATCGAATCGCGCGGCAGCCGTCAGGTCGACGTCATCGAGTGGACCGACCCGACCGAGAACTCGTGGGCAGACCGTGCCGACGACACCCGCTGAGGAGGAACCAGGATGTTCGGCTATCGCGTCCCCGCCCCTGACCAGGCGATGCTGATCTCCGGTGGGAGGCGGGGCCTTTCGGGCGCGCCGTTCCGCGTGGTGACCGGGCACGGCACCTTCGTGCTGCCGGTCTTCCGCAAGACCCGCTTCCTGACCCTCGCGATGTGCGAGGCGGAGGTCGCCGAGACCTGTGTCACCCGCCAGGGCATCGCGCTGACGGTGCGGGCGGTGATCGCCTTCAAGGTCGGCAACGACACCGAGAGCATCGTCAACGCGGGCCAGCGCTTCCTCTCCGACCAGGACCAGATGTCCGTGCTGACCGGCCGCATCTTCGCCGGGCACCTGCGGTCCATCATCGGCTCGATGACGGTCGAGGAGATCGTCACCGAGCGGCAGAAGCTCGCGACCGAGGTGCTGGACACCTCGAAGGCCGAGATGGCGAAGATCGGCCTGATCGTGGACTCGCTGCAGATCCAGTCGATCGACGACGGGGACACCGGCTACATCGCCGCGATGTCGGCCCCACACCGGGCCGCCATCCAGCGGCAGGCCCAGATCGCCCAGGCCCAGGCCGCCCAGGCCGCGGCGGAGGCCGAGCAGCAGTCCGCCCGGGAGCAGGCCGAGTACGCCCGGCAGACGGCGGTGGTGAAGGCGCAGTACAGCGCCGAGGTGGACCGCGCCCAGGCCGAGGCCGCCCAGGCCGGCCCGCTGGCGCAGGCGCACGCGCAGCAGGAGGTGCTGGCGGCGCAGACCGAGCTGGCCCAGCGCGCGGCGGAGCTGCGCCAGCAGCAACTGGTCGCCGAGATCGTGAAGCCGGCCGAGGCGGAGGCCGCGCGGATCCGGGTCGTGGCGCTGGCCGAGGCGGAGCGGATGAAGATCCAGGCGGAGGCGGCGGCCTCGCACGGCCGGGTGGCGCTGGACCGGATGCTGATCGACCAACTGCCCCAGATCGTCAAGGAGGCGGCGGGCGGGCTCGCCGGAGCCAACGTCAACGTGCTCAACGGGACCGACGGCCTGGGCGAGATCGCCGCGGGCCTGGTCAGCCAGGGCATGACGATCCTGGACTCGGTCCGTCAGGGGCTGGGTGCGCAGCAGGGCCGCGCCGACCGGAACGGCGAGCGGGTCGAGATCGAGCCGGGGCAGCCGGGGGCGTAGGGGGAGTCGGCGGCCCGGGCCACCGGGGTCGGTGGGCCGCCGCTGTTCGGTCGGGCTGCTGTTCGGCCGAGCTGCTGTTCGGCCTGGGGAGTGGGAAGTCGGCCGGTCCGACGTCCCACTCCCCTTCTTTCGTTCCTCCTGCGTGCTCAGGGCCGCGCGGTCGTTCCGGGGGTCGAGGACCGCTCGGCGCGGCTGGCGGTGATGCGTTCGGCGGCCAGGGTACGGGCCCGGTCGTGGTCGTCGCCGGTGAGGCGGGCGAGGATCGTCGCGAGCGGCCGGATCTCTCCGAAACCGCCCCAGTGGCCTTCGGGGATCTCGGTGGGGAACACCCAGACCCGGCCGGGGTCACGGGGCCAGGCGCCGTCCTCGGCGTCGAGGACGGCCTCGGTGACCTCGGCGATGACGCCCGCGCGCTTGGCGGCGTCGAGCTGTCCCTCGGGCACGGACGGGACGACCTTGTAGTGCGGTGCGTCCGCGATCCGACCGCCGACGTAGACGGCGGCGGGGCGGTGCAGGAAGAGCCAGGACGCGGAGCGGGTGACCGGGTCGGCGGGGTCGAAGCCCTCGTGGCGGATCAGGATCTCGGTGATCCGGTCGAGCAGGGCTGCCTCGGCCTCCGGGCGCAGTGCGCCGTCGGGGATGTGGACGTCGAGCATCGGCATGGCCATGACCTCCTGGATTTACTTTCTCAACTCAGGTGGGGTGGAGCCTAGCCGCAGCTGAGTTGTGATTGTCAACCCAGGTGCGCCGCGAAGCGTTAGGATCGACGCATGACGGAGCGGGAGCAGCGGGAACGGCAGGAACGGCGGAGCGTGCGGATCGATCCGGTGAACTGCTCGATGGGGCGCGCCCTGTCCGTGGTCGGCGAGCGCTGGTCGCTGCTGATCGTGCGCGAGGCCCTCGACGGCGTGCGCCGCTTCGGGGACTTCCGGGCCCGCCTCGGCATCGCCGGCAACCTGCTCTCCACCCGGCTCGACGGCCTGGTCGCCACGGGTGTGCTGGAGCGGGTGCCGTACCGCGAGCCCGGGGACCGGCAGCGTTTCGAGTACCGGCTCACCGCGAAGGGGGTGGATCTGCGGCCCACCGTCATCGCCCTGCTGGAATGGGGGGACAAGTACCTCGCCGACGAGCAGGGGCCGTCGGTCGTCGTGCGGCACGGCGGTTCGGGGAGCTCGGAAGGTTCGGAGAACTCGGAGGGTTCGGAGGGATCGGGCGGGGCTGACGGGCCCGATGGATCCGGCTGTGACGCGCCGGTCACCCTCGTCCTGGAGTGCGCCGCCGGCCACACCCATCTGCCGCCCGGCTCCGTCTACCGCGCCCCCGGCCCGGGCGCCCGCTTCCTGCCCGGCTGAGCCGGACCGGCGGCACCATCTCCGGTGGCCGGTCCGCCGGTTGGGGCCGGAATCGGGCAAGTGCCCCCCGGAGCGGGTCGTTCGGCCGAGAATGGGCGAGGGCCGCGAGAACGGCGGGCGTGCGTGGTGAACTGCCGTGTCGACGAGCCGGGATGGAGGCGCACGTGGGGGCGGGCCGCACCCGGCGGGGCAGAGCGGTAGACGACTTCTTCGAGCGGGAGCCCGGGACGCCCGATCTGCGCGGGCCCTGGCGCTACCTGATCCGGATGGCCGCCCGGCACCGGCGCGTCCTCCTGCTGGACTGCCTGTGCTGCATGGTCTGGTCGGCCGGCCTCGGGCTGACCCCCGCGGTGATCGGCCAGGCCGTCAACCGCGGGCTGGTGGCCAGGGACGAGCGGGCGCTGGTCGGGTGGGGCCTCGCGGTGCTGGGCGTCGGCGCGGTCGGCGCGCTGTCCGCGGTGTTCGTGGAACGCCTGGACACCCGGCTGCGGGTCGAACCCGCCTACGAGACCCTGCGGTTCGTCACCCGCACGGTGTGCGAGCTCGGCCCCGCGGTGGGGCGGAAGGTCTCGGCCGGGGACCTCGTCACCGTCGGCGTCTCCGACATCAACCTGATCGGCCAGACCCTGGAGGTCGGCGCCCGCGGGATCGGCGGACTGGCCGGCTTCGTCTCCGTCGCGGCGTTCATGCTGGCCGCCTCCTGGCAGGTCGGCCTGCTGGTGCTGACCGCGGTGCCGGTGGTGCTCGTCGTCACCACCCGGCTCGCCCGGGTGCTGCGCGACCGGCAGGGACGACTCCGCGCCCACCAGCGGGAACTCACCGACCAGGCCGTCGACGTGGTGCGCGGACTACGGGTGCTGCGCGGCATCGGCGGCGAGCAGCTGTTCGCCGCCCGCTACCGCGAAGGCTCGCAGCGGCTGCAGGCCACCGCGCTCCGGCAGGGCCGGGCCTCGGCACTGCTCGGCGCGACCAGGACCTTCCTGCCCAGCCTGCTGCTCGCCGGGGTGGTCGCGCTGGCCGGCGAACTGGTCCTGCACCAACGGCTCAGCGCCGGACAGATGGTGGCCTTCTACGGCTACGCCGGCTACCTCGTGATCCCCACCAACCAGATCACCTTCGCCGTCTCCAAGGCCATGCAGGGCCACGTCGCCGCCGAGAACGTCGTCCGGCTGCTCCGGACCGCGCCGGACCTCGCCCCCGGCCCGGACGCCGGAGCCATGCCCGGCCCCGGCCCGCTCGCCGACCCCGACTCCGGCCTGCGGGTGCCCGTCGAGGGGCTGACCGCCGTGGTCTGCACCCCCGCCGACGCGGTCGCCCTGGCCGACCGGCTGGGACGGCTGACCGACTCCGACGCCACCTACGCCGGACGGAGGCTCACCGAACTGCCGCTGGCCGGCGTCCGGGAGCGGATCCTGGTCACCACCGCCGAGGAGCACCTGTTCGCCGGACCGCTGCGCCGCGAACTCGACCCCACGGACCGGCTGTCGGGCACCGACGGGGACGCCCGGCTCCGGGCGGCCGTCGACGCGGCCGCCGCCCGGGACATCGTCGAGGCGCTGCCGGACCGGCTCGACACCGAGATCGCCTCCGGCGGACGGGAGTTCTCCGGCGGACAGCAGCAACGCCTCCGGCTGGCCAGGGCGTTGACGGCCGACCCGGAGGTGCTGATCCTGGTCGACCCGACCAGCGCCGTCGACGCGACCACGGAACACCGAATGGCCGAGGGGATCGCCCGACTGCGCCGCGGCCGGGCCACCCTCGTGTTCACCACCAGCACCCTGCTGCTGCACCGGGCCGACCACGTCGCCCTGGTCCTGGACGGCGCGGTGACGGCCGAGGGCACCCACCGGGACCTGCTGGCCGACGACCGCTACCGCGCACTGGTCATGCGCTGGACGGACGCGGCAGCGGCGGACGGGGCAGTGGCGGACGGAGCAGCGGCGGACGGGGCAGCGGCGCAGGCGGGAACAGCGGACGCGGGGACGACGGAGGTGGTCGGATGAGCGCGCTGCCCGTCGCGACCAACCGGGAGCTCGCCGCGTACGCCCGGCGCGCCCTGCGCTCCCACCGCGGTGAACTCGGCCTGGTGGTCGGCCTGCAGGCGCTCGCCGCCGTCGCCGGGCTGTTCGCGCCCTGGCTGCTCGGCACCCTGGTCGCCGACGTCACCCGCGGCCACGACACCGTGCTGCGCCTGGTACTGCTGATCCTCGGCTGCCTGGCGGCCCAGTCCGTCCTGGTCCGGCTCGCCGAGTACGCCGCGGCCAGGCTCGGCGAGAAGATCCTGGCCGACCTGCGCGAGGACTTCGTCTCGGACCTCCTGGCCCTGCCGCCGGAGACCGTCGAGGACGCCGACGCCGGTGACCTGATCACCCGCACCACCCGCGACATCGACCTGCTCTCCGGCGCCCTCCGCTCCGCCGTCCCGGCCACCATGACCTCGGTCGGCGTGGTCTGCTTCACCCTGGGCGCGCTGGCGCTGGTGAGCCCGGTCCTGCTGCTGCCCGTGCTGCTGGTCGGTCCGGTGTTCCACTTCGCCGCCCGCTGGTACCTGCGGCGGGCGCACGAGGGATACCTGCGCCAGGCGGCCACCTACTCCCGGCTGACCGAAGGCCTGGCCGAGACCGTCGAGGGCGCCCGCACCGTCGACGCGCTGCGGCTGACCGCCCGCCGGATGGAGCGGGTCGACCGGGACGTCGCCACCTCGTACGCCGCCGAGCGCCACACCCTGCGGCTGCGCAACGTCTTCCTGCCGATCTGCGACACCGGCTACGCCCTGCCGGTGGCCGCCATGCTGATCTTCGGTGGCACCCTCTACCTGCACGGCGTGGTGTCGCTGGCCGCCGTCACGGCCGGCACCCTGTACGCCTCACAACTGCTCAATCCGCTGGACCAGTTGATGTTCTGGCTGGACTCCCTGCAGGCGGCGGGCGCGGCGCTGGCCCGCCTGCTGGGGCCGGCCCGGCTCCGTGCGGCCCCGATCCCGGTCCCGTCGGCGACGGCCCCCGCGCCCGGCGGGGCGGCGCGCGCCATCGAGGGGCGCGCCATCGAGGGGTACGACAAACAGGGGCGCGCCATCGAGGTGCGCGACCTCCGCTACGCCTATCGGCCCGGCCACGACGTGCTGTGCGGCATCGATCTGACGATCCGTCAGGGCGAACGGCTCGCGGTGGTCGGGCCGTCCGGGGCCGGCAAGTCGACCCTGGCCAAACTGCTGGCCGGGGTCTACACCCCGCACGGCGGCGGCATCACCGTCGGCGGCCGGGAGATCGCCGGCCTGTCCCCGGTGGAGCGGCGCGGCACGGTGGCCCTGGTCACCCAGGACCACCACGTCTTCCGCGGATCTCTGCGGGACAACCTGACCATCGCCCGCCCGGACGCAGGGGACGAGGAGATCGCCGCCGCCCTGCGCGCCGTCGACGCCTGGGAGTGGGCCGAGGCCCTCGGGGTGGACAGCCCCGTCGGCTTCGGCGGACCGTCCCTCGACCCGGCCAAGGTGCAGCAACTCGCCCTGGCCCGGCTCCTCCTGGCCGACCCGGAGGTGCCCGTCCTGGACGAGGCGACCTCCCTGCTGAACCCCCGGGCCGCCCGGCACCTGGAGCGCTCGCTGGCCGCCGTCACCCGCGGCCGCACCGTGATCGCCGTCGTGCACCGGCTGCACACCGCCCGGGACGCCGACCGGATCGCCGTGCTCGACGCCGGTCGGCTCATCGAGTCCGGCACCCACGAGGAACTGCTCGCCGGGAACGGTGCCTACGCCGGCCTCTGGAATGCCTGGCAGGGTTAGACCCGGTCCGCCTTTTTACGGAGCACCGGATTCAGGAATTCCCTTGTCGACAACCGTACGCATTTTCCCGCCAAAGCACCGGGTGTTCCGATCGCAACTCGCGACTCCGTCGCCAGACGGCCAACTCGGGAAACGGTGGTGACCGCGTGGTCGAGGCCCGGCCGCCAGATCCGTTCGATCGCCGGTGCGCGGGGCCCGGACGGCGTTCCGGCCGCCTCCGCAGTGGCCCCGACGGCTGCGGCGGCGACCCCGTGGCCTCGGAAGACCGGCCCCGGGCGCCGATCACCGTTTTCCGGAACCGCTTCGCCCCGTAGGTGGGCGGGTCGGTCCGGTGGAGCTCGTTCCGGGGTGGGGCGGGTCGGCCGGGAGTCCGTGGCCTGAACCCGGGGGAAATGTGGCCGCGGACGATGGTCGTACTGGCGCCGGAGCGCCGTGTCCGGCCAACCTTGGTTCCGGCGCGGACGGTCGAGGACAGCGGCCGCGCTTTCAGTCCTGCGAAATTCGTTCAGGAATTCGGAAAGGGAATGTCTATGCGATCTTCTCTGGCCAAGGTGCTCCTCAGCACGGCGGCCGCCGCCGCGATCGCCGCGGGGAGTCTCGCGGGCGCGAGCGCGAGCCTGGCGGCCACCCGGCCCGCCGCGCAGGCCGCGGTCAGCAGCCCGCGCATCTCGATCCTCGCGGTGAACAACCTGGGCCTGGACGCGGCCCATGCCAAGAACTGGCAGAGCTGTCTGAACGCCTGGAAGTTCGACGCCGGCACCCCGGACGGGCAGTTGGGTCCCAACAGCTGGTCGGCGGCGCAGCGGATGCTCAACGCCTGGGGCTACAACGCCGGTACCGTCGACGGGGCGGTCGGACCCAACACGATCGGGGCGCTGCAGCGCTTCCTGAATGCCGTCGGCTTCAACGCCGGCAAGGACGACGGGATCGCCGGCCCGCAGACCAGGGCCGCGTTCTGGAACTACAACAACACGGGCTGCTGAGCCCGTGACCCGTTCCGCCCCGTCGCTCCGCTCGGAGCGACGGGGCGGAACGCCTGCCGGTCAGCTCAGGGTGCGGAGCGCGGCGGCGTCGTAGGACTGGAGCTCGTCGAAGCGGCCGGAGAGGACCTTGGCCGCCCACTGCGGGTCCTGGAGGAGGGCGCGGCCGACGGCGACCAGGTCGAACTCGTCGCGCTCCAGCCGGTCCAGCAGGTTGTCGAGGCTCTGGGTCGCGGAGCCCTCGCCCCGGAAGGCGCCGATGAAGTCGCCGTCCAGGCCGACCGAGCCGACGGTGACGGTGGGGAGCCCGGTGAGCTTCTTGGTCCAGCCGGCCAGGTTGAGGTCGGAGCCGTCGAACTCGGGCTCCCAGTAGCGGCGGGTCGAGGCGTGGAAGGCGTCGACGCCGGCCTCGGCGAGCGGGGCGAGGATCGCCTCCAGCTCCTGCGGGGTCTCGGCGAGGCGCGCGTCGTAGTTGTCCGACTTCCACTGCGAGTAGCGGAAGAGGACCGGGAACTCCTGGGAGACGGCCGCACGCACCGCGGCGACCAGCTCGGCGGTGAACCTGGTCCGGGCGAGCGGGTCGCCGCCGTAGGAGTCGGTGCGGCGGTTGGTGCCCGCCCACAGGAACTGGTCCAGCAGGTAGCCGTGGGCCCCGTGCAGCTCGACCCCGTCGAAGCCGATCCGCTCGGCGGCCGCCGCGGCCTCCGCGAACGCACCGATGACGGCGTCCAGGTCGGACTGCGTCATCGCCCGGCCGGTTCCCTCGGTGCCGTCCAGCCGGATGCCGGACGGGCCGATCGCGGGGGCGTCGGCGAACGGCGGGTCGCCCTGCTTGCGCACCATGCCGATGTGCCAGAGCTGCGGCACGATGGTGCCGCCCGCCGCGTGGACGTCCTCGGCGACCCGGGCCCACCCGGCCAACTGGTCCTCGCCGTGGAAGCGCGGGATGTTGTCGCTCTGGCCCGCGGACTCGTGGCCGACGTACGTCCCCTCGGTGACGATCAGGCCGACGCCCGCGGCGGCCCGGCGGGCGTAGTAGGAGCGGACGTCCTCGCCGGGCATGCCGCCCGGGGAGAACTGGCGGGTCATCGGCGCCATCACGATGCGGTTGGGCACGGTCAGCCCGTTGATCGTGACGGGACGGGACAGGATCCCGGCGGCGCGGGCGGCCGGGTTCTCGATGACGGTCATGGCAAGTCCTCGCGGGTGGCAGTGGTGTGCGCCGAGTCGGTAACGGTCGTGCCAACCGCTCCGGTGGCCCCCGCATTTCGTCGCCCGCATCGAAGCCGCTGTGATCCGCGCCACTGCGCGCCACGGAACGTCACTGCGCACCACTGCACGTCACCGCGTGCCGCCCGGGGTCGGGCTCCGCCCGTCGTCGCCGCGGATCTCGTCGATGATGCGGGCCGCCCAGTCGGCGGGCCGCCGGTGGCCGAGGAGTTCGGAGAGCCGGGCCATCCGGGTCCGGCGCTCGGCCGGGGCGAGGTCGAGGGCGCGGCCGAGGACGGCGCTGAGGTCCCCCGGGGTGTGGGGGTCGGTGAGCAGGGCGGCCTCGCCGAGTTCGTCGGCCGCGCCGGCGTGGCGGGAGAGCACCAGGACGCCCGGATCGGCGGGCCGGGGGAGCGTGGCCCGGGCGGCGACGAACTCCTTGGCGGTCAGGTTCATCCCGTCCTGGAGGGAGGTGACCCAGAGCACCTCGGCCGCCAGGTACGCGTCCACCACCCCGGTGCGGCCGAGGCGCTCGGGCCGGTAGTCGATCGGCTGCCAACTGTGCTGTGCCCAGCGCGTGTTGACCTCCGCAATGCGTTCTTCGAGCCGGTGGCGGGTGGTGTCGTAGGCGGTGATGCCGGGCTCGGGCGGCGGGCAGACGAGCCGGAAGGCGAGCCGGCCGCGCAGGTCGGGCCGCCGGGCGAGCAGGAGGTCGACGGCGTCGACCTTCTGGACCGGGCCCTTGGCGTAGTCGAGACGTTCGACCGCGAGCACCAGGCGTTCGGGGGACGGGTGGCGGTGCGGTGCGCGGAGGCGGGCGAGCCGCTCGACGGCTGCCCGGTCGATGCCGAGCGGGTGGACGCCGGTACGCGGCAGGCGGGGTGGTTCGGAGGGCCCGGATCGGACGGTCGGCCCGGTCGCACCGGCGGCCAGGGTGGCGCGGAAGCGGGCGGCGAAGTCCTCGGTGTGGAAGCCGGCCCAGTCCAGCCGGGCCAGCGAGCGGCGCAGCTCGGCGGCGACCGGGAGGGTGGCGAAGGCCTCCGGGGCGGGGAACGGGGTGTGGTGGAACAGCCCGGTCCTGAGGTCGGGCCGGAGGCGGCGCAGCAGGCCGGGGACGAGCCAGAGGTTGTAGTCGTGGAGCCAGACGGTCGCGCCGGGCGCGGCCCGGGCACTGATCAGCTCCGCGAACCGGGAGTTGACCGTGCGGTAGTCGCTCCAGGCCGCCGGGTCGAAGACCGAGCGGTCGGGTTCGGACATCAGGACGGGCCAGAGGGTCTCCTTGCAGGCCCGGTGGAAGTAGCCGCTCCAGGTGGCCCGGTCCACGGGGACGGCGGCGAGCGGGGGGCCGGCCGGGGGCGGGGACGGCTGGTCCGGGCCGGGCCCGGCGGTGACCCAGATCCCGGGCAGGCCGTCGGCGAAGGCGCTGGTCAGGGTCGGCAGGATGCCGTTGGGGCTGCTGGGGGGCTGCCAGCTCTCGCCGTTCCAGTGCAGTGGCGGGCGGTGGTAGGCGACCACGACCGAGTGCGGGCCGGCGGCGGTCCGCACGTGGGCGGCGGGCCGTGCGTCGGTGGCGATCCGTACGTCGGTGGCGGGCCGTACGCCGGCGACGGGGAGGGCGGGCCCGGCCGTGGGGGAGTGGACCCACCCGAGGTCCCGGAGCGCCGTGTGGATGCCGGCCGCGCCGACGCACTCGGGGCGGTGGACGAGCGGATCCCCGGCGAGGGCGGCGAGCAGGGCGGGCTCGGCCCCGCCGACGACCACCGCACGGGTGCCGGCCCGGAACAGCGAGAGGTCGTTGAGGGAGTCCCCGGCGACCAGCGTGTCCTCGGGCCGCCAGCCCAGCTTCCCGGCCAGTGCCCGCAGTGCGTTGCCCTTGGAGGCCTGTGGCGGCAGGACGTCGAAGAAGCGGTCCGCCGAGTACACCCAGGAGCAGCCGAGGGCCTCGACGGCCGCGGTGAGGTCCGCGGTGAGCCGGTCGGGGGCGAGGTGGTAGGAGCAGCGGCCGTCCTGGACCACGTCGTGCTGGTAACTGAGCTGGGGGAAGCGGCGGAGCGCGGCGCGGACCGGCTCCGCTCCGGGCCAGCCGGTCCGCAGCTGGGCCTGGATCGGGTCGACGGGGGTGAAGTCCGTGCCGTCCAGGACGGTGGCGCCGACGTCGGCGATGACCCACCGGGGGCACGGGACGAGCGGGTCGCGCAGGAGGTCCCGGATCGAGGCCGGGCCGCGCCCGGTGGCGAAGACCACGGTCACGTCGGGGTGACGGGCCAGGGCGTCCCGGAGCCGACGTCGGTCGTCCCGGGAACCGCCGAGCAGGGTGCCGTCCAGATCGGTGACCAGATGCCTCGACATCCGAGGGACGCTAACACGGCCACGGCAAGCGGTGAAGTGTGCTCACCGCAAGCCGAGTTCACCTCACGCCGGGTTCACCTCACGCCGGGTTCGCCGCGAGCCGGTGGTCGCCGAGCCGGCAGTCGAGCTTCGCGGCGCGCAGGGGCACCGGAGCCCGGCCTGGTGGCGGCGGCGAGGCAGTCCGCAGGGCTCCAGCCGGCCGGCAGGCCGTGCACCAGGCCGGCGTTGAAGCAGTCGCCCGCCGCCGTCCCCTCGTCCCAATGCCGTTGGGGCAGGAGCAGCAGCCGGGGGCGGAACCGGTGCAGCAGCGGACCGAGCGGCTCGGGCTCGACCGGGTCCTGGAAGCTGACCATCGCCCGGTCGTCGCCGGAGGACAGGGCGACGGTCAGGCTCCGGACCGGGAACGGGTGGTGGCGGAAGGCGGCCTCGTCCAACCCCTCCTGCCGGGCACCGGCCGGCACCCGGGCGGTGAACAGGTCCGTGCCGAAGTCCGCGCTCCACACCACCCGCCGCCCGAGCCGGTGCACCGCCATCGCCAGGGTGTACGCGCCGCCCGGCACCAGGTCGAAGCCCTCCGCGAACACATCGGTGCCCGGCCGCACCGGCCGCGGCAGGCCGTGGAACACCAGGTCCGCGAAGTACGCCCCCGCGACCAGGACTTCACACGGACGTACCGACCCGTTCGGCTGGATCCGGCGAGCATGGGCGCGGTGGACCGCCGTCCGTGCCGGAACCGCGGGAGTGCACCGGAAGCCTCGTGGCAGCACCGGCCGGCGCACTGAACGGCGGCTCGGCCGGCGGCCGCGGCAGGGAACGCGGCCGACACCGGGCCGTCCTGGCTCCGCCCGGTTCGTCGGGGCCGGGCTGGACCGGGTGCGCGCCGTCGACGGCGAGCACGGCCCGGATGGCCTCCACCAGGAGCGCCGTCACCGCGGGGCCGAACTGCTGCGGGGCCCCGGGGGCACCGTCCGGCGGGCACCCGATCCGGCGCAGCGACTCCACGTGCTCGGCGATGCGCGCCCCCAGGTCCCGGGCGAGTGCGTCGGCGGTGCCGTGGGGGCGGTCGAGCACCGCGGCCACGATGGGGAGCGGGTCTTCGGCGGCCGGGAGGGCGGGCCCGCTCCCGTGCCAGCCCGGGGGGTCCGGCTCGGAGAGGGCCAGGATGGCTTCGAGGTTGAGCCCGCGGCGCTGGAGGTACTGGATGGAGGCGATGCGCCAGACGTGCTCGGGGCCGTAGAAGACCCGCCTGCCGACGCGTTCGGCCGGGGGCAGCAGGCCGCGCGCGTGGTAGGCCCGGATGCTCCTGGCGGACAGCCCGGCCCGAGCGACGAAGTCGGTGAGGTCCATCCGCGCCGGTGGCGGGCCGGCTTCGGCCGCCGGGAACGGGACACGGACCGTGCCGCCGGACACCGCGCCGGAGTGCCGGCCCGTGGGCGATGCCCGGCCCGGCGACGTCGGCAGTTCCGGCACGATCACGGCGGAGAAGGGGACGGCGGCGGCGAGCCGTTCCTCCAGTAGGTCCCGGTAGTGGGCGGAGTCGTAGGCCGCGCGGGCGTGCCGGGCGTCCCGGAAGCGCAGTACGACGGTGTGGGTGCCGCCGACGGGCCGCGCGCCCGAGTGGAGTCGGACGGTCCCGTTCGTACTGGCCAGCAGTTCGCCGCCGCCTGGCGCGGAGCCGGCGGGTCGGGCCGGCCGGGTGGATCGCGGGGCCGCCGTCCGGCGCTGGACGGCGGGGCGGTGCGGGCCGGCCACGGCGTAGTTCAGGATCAGCAGGGCGGTCACGGGCGTTCCTGTCGACTCGGGCAACTGCCGTCGGAGGCACGGCTGGTGGCGTGCGGAGAGCGCAACTGACACTTCGAATGTAGTCCAATGTACTACCAGCGTAGTGACGGAGAAAGGGCCGGACGGCATGCTTGGACCATGACCTCGCCACGCGCCGCCCTGATCGCCGACACCGCCGTCACGTTGCTCGCCGAGCGCGGGCTGCGCGGCCTGACCCACCGCGCGGTGGACGAGGCGGCCGGCCTGCCCCCTGGCTCCACCTCCAACCTCGCCCGCACCCGGGCGGCGCTCCTGACCCTCGCCCTGGACCGGATCGCCGGAGCGGACTCCGCCCCGCTGCGGCCGCTGAAGAAGGTGAGCGCCCTGCTGAGCCCGCCGGCGGCCCGCGACGTGCTGACCAACCTGCTGGCGGACGACCTCGGCGTGCGACTCGCGGCGGGCCGGGGACTCACGCTGGCCCGCGTGGAACTCGCCCTGGAGGCCAACCGCGACGAGGCGCTCCGCGCCCGGTACGACGAACTCGGCGGGGAGTTCAGCGGCCTGGCCGCCACGCTCCTCGCGGCAGCGGGCGGCCGCGACGCGGAGCGGCGCGCGCGGTACCTGATGGCCTGGTGCGACGGCATCCTCTTCCACACGACGGCGGGGGCCGGGCAGGCGCACCCGCCGTCGCAGGAGGAACTGCGCGAGCAGGTGGACCTGATGGTCCGCACCCTGATCGACCCCTGAACGAGGTTCGGTGCCGTTGCCGCCGGAAGGCCGTGCGCGGGCCGGGCGCCCGGGGGATCATGCCCCCATGGACAGCGAGACTTTCGAGCGGACCCGTCGCTCCCTGCACGCGGTGGCCGAACTGGTGCTGGCCGGTCCGCAGTACCGGCTGAGCGGGACGATCCGGCTGCGGCCCTGCCCGGGCGGCTTCGCGACCACGGTCGAGCCGCGGCTGCGGGTGGTCGGTGCGGAGCTGGTCGCACCGGGGCGGGCGCTGTCCCTCGGACGGACCAGCTGCGCCGCCCTCGGCGCGGCCCTCGGGCTCCCCGTCGGCGCGCCGGAAGGGCTGTACCAGGACGGGCCGGGCGTCGCCGCCGACCGCGCGATCGAGGTGGACCGGGAGGCCGCCGGCCGGATCGCGCACTGCTTCGCGCTCGGCGAGGCCGCGCTCGACGCGCTGTTCCCGGCGGAGACCCCGGTCATCTGGCCCGAGCACTTCGACCTCGGGGTGACCGTGGACGCGGTGAACTACGGGGTCTCGCCCGGGGACGCCTACCAGCCGGAGCCCTACGCGTACGTCGGCCCGCACACGCTGCGACAGGGGGAGTTCTGGAACGCCCCCTTCGGCGCGGCCCGGACGATCCGTGAACTCGGCGGCGTGGCGGGCCTGCTGGACTTCCTGGCGCAGGGCCGCCGACAGGCCGGCGGCGCCTGACCGTTCAGCCGGTCGGGCGCCGCCGGGGGATCGGTCAGCTGTGGTGCCAGGTCACCGAGAAGTCGGCGCCGTCGGTGATCTCCGAGGTGGTGGCCTTGGTGACCTTGCTGGTGGCCATGTCGATGACCGAAGGGTTCGAGTCGCTGAGGGCCTTCCCGTTGACCGAGGCGTTGGTGAAGCCGACGGTGCCGAAGTCGGCCAGCGGCAGCACACCGGAGGTGGTGGACGGAGCCTCGGCGATCACCTCGGCGGAGGCCAGGGCCGCGTTCTTCAGGGTCTTGGCGACGCTGTGGCTCCAGCCCGCGGTGGTGTTGTGGATGGTGAGGGTGAAGGAGCCGTTGCCATTGGTGCTGACGCTCGCGACGAAGTGGTCGCCGGGGCTCACGGGGTTCCGGAAGTTGGTCGGGTAGGCCGGGTACATCTCGTACCAGGACGAGTAGTACGGGGTGCCGCGCGAGCAGTCGGCCTCGGTGCCGATCTGTTCGACGCTCTTGCTGCCGTCGCCGTCGAGGCCCACCCAGAAGGCGGAGTAGGTGTTGGTGTCGGTGCAGGTGACGGCGGGCTGGTCCCACTCCGCGCTGACGCTGGTGAACTTGCCGCCGGTGGCCGCGTAGCCGGACCAGTTGCTGCTGGTGCCGTACATCAGCGAGCTGTCGTGGTGGTGTTCGGCGATCGGGGCCAGGACGGGGGTGGGGGCGTGGACGTGGGCGGCGGGTGAGCCGCTGCTCAGCAGCGCGAGCAGGGCGGTCGTGGTGGCGAGTGTGAGCGGACGGGCGAGGCGCATGACGGGTCCCGGGGGCGTGTGTGGGGTTGACTGAGCGTCGACAAGCTAGCGACCGCAGTCCGGGCCCACGGGGCTGCCCGGCCGGTGACGGAGTCGGGATTCCCCTGTTCGGCCGAGCGGGTGCGGCCGGGTGCCGCACCCGCCCGGAGCGGATCGATCAGAAGCCGATGATCCGCAGGGTGTCGTTGACGGTGACGTAGAAGGTGTGGCCGTCCGGGCCGACCGCGAGCCCGGTCACGTACTGGAGGCCGGGGACCCCCTCGGTCGGGACGAGGTGGTGGGTGGCGAGGTCCAGGGAGAGGACCGAGGCCTTGCCGTCCGGGCTGCTGTTGTCCTGCCCGACCGCGTACAGCCGGCTGCCGTCCCGGCTCACCGCCGGGTTCTGCAGCCGCTGCCCCGGGGCGATGTCGAAGGTCGCGTCGACGGTGTCGGTGTCGAGGTCGACCGTGTAGCCCTTGCCGTCGTCGCCGACGCCGTGCACATGGGTGTCGTCCGGGTCGAGCGCCAGGCCGACGATGGTGCCCGCGGTGGCGGCGACGGTGCCGACCACCGCCGGGGGCTCGTCGTCCAGGGCCAGGTGGACCAGGCCCGCCTCGGTGGCCACGTAGGCGTCGTCACCGTCCGGCCGGACCACGATCGACGCCGGGTACCGGCCCGGAATCGCGAGGGCCTCGGTGAACGCCTGCTGCTTCGCCGAGAAGGTGAGCACCCTGGCCCCCGGGCGGGGAGGGCGGTGCCAGGACGCCGGTCCGTCCTGGGTCACATAGACCTGCGATCCGTCCGGGCTGACCGCCAGCGCGCTCAGCCCGCCCGGGTAGGTCCCGGACGGACGGGGCTGGTCCGGCACCTCGGTGCTGGAGACCAAAGTGCCGGTGGCCGTGTCGACGACGCCCAGCACGGAGGCGGGGAAGTGACGGTTCGGGCCGAGCAGGACATAGACGCGGGAACCGTCCGGGCTGACCGCCATCGGCCCGGCATCGCCGCCGAACCCGGTGGTGAGGGTGACGACGGCGGTGATCGCACCGCTCCGGGTGTCGACCGCCTTCAGCTTCAGGCCGTGGATGCTGTCCTTCACCGCGACGTAGGCCCGGCGCCCGTCCGGGCTGACCGCCACCGCGGCGGGCGAGGAGTCCAGGGCGACGGTCCGCGGCACTCCGCGGACCGGCCCGTGGTGCCCGCCACCGGCGGCGGCGGGACCGGCCCCGGCCAGCAGCAACGCGCCGGCGGCCACCAGCGCGCCTAACCAACGAGCCTTTGACACAAGCGAGTTCATGTAGTCCTCCCCTTGGCGCACGGCACGTTCGTGCCGTGGCAGGGACACGCTACGGGAGGAAGGTGACGGTCGGTCGGCCAGGATTTGTCTTGGGCGCCGGAGAGGGGTACTGTCACCCAGTCGCTCGGCAGGGAGCACCGGACACGCAACAGCGCGGACGGTCCCGGGGCGGCCAATCCCTTGAAACACCACTGCTCGGTTCGCGCCGGGTCGTTGTCGCGTCCTTTCGCGTTCCGACCAGGGGCTTATTCGGTGTGCGCGTTTACGGGAATTGCGGCTGGATTCGCTTTTCGGAGCGGGGACCGGCTAGAGTTTGGAACGTCGGACGGGGCGTCAAGCCGCAGACGACACCAGTGAGTTGGATGACGAAGCCCCGGAAAACGGAGCGGAAAACATCTGGTAAGCTGGAAACACGAAAGAACGAAGCGCCCGGAGGGCCCGCTAGAAGGCGGTCCGAAGGAAGCGTCCGTTCCTTGAGAACTCAACAGCGTGCCAAAAGTCAACGCCAGATATGTTGACATCCCCGGCCTCGGTCACTT
>NZ_JBFBGS010000080.1:0-32427 GCF_040684795.1 Kitasatospora sp. NPDC089797
CGACGGCCGCATCGTCGACGAACTCCACCACCCCACCGCCGACACCGTCCTGGACCGCATGCGCCGCTTCGACGCCAAGGGCCGCACCAGCTGACCCCCGGCCCCACCGACCGACGCCTCCCGACCCCTCCAGGACACCTCATGTATCGCACCGCACTGCGCAACGTGCTGGCCCACAAGGGCCGACTGCTGATGACGGCGCTGGCCGTCATGCTCGGCACCGCCTTCGTCGCCGGCACCATGGTCTTCTCCGACACCTTCAGCAAGGCCATGCGGGACAGCAACTCCAAGAGCTACTCGGACGTCGCCGTCCAGGTGGTGGACCGCTCGGCCGGCTCCTCCGCCCAGCAGAAGGGCGACGGCGGCTCCGCCGGGCTCACCGACGCCACCGTCCAGCAGCTGGCCGCGCTGCCCGGCGCCGCCGACGCCCGCGGCGTGGTCAGCGGCTTCACCGGGGTCGCCGACCGGAAGGGCGGCCTGATCGGCCAGGCCTGGGCCGCCAAGGGGGCCAACTTCGCGCCGGGCCGGGACGGCAAGGACGCCCGCTACCCGATGGTCGAGGGCCAGGGCCCGAAGAACGCCAAGGAGGTCGCCCTCGACCGCAGCACCGCCGACAAGGCGGGCTACCGGGTCGGCGACACCGTCCGGGTGGCCGCCAACGGGCCGGTGATCGAGGCGAAGCTCACCGGCGTCTTCACCACCGACGACCCGGTGGTCAACAGCGGCGGCACCCTCACCCTCTTCGACCGGGCCACCGCCCAGCAGATCCTGCTGGAGCCGGGCCGCTACAGCAGCGTCGTGCTCACCGCCAAGCCCGGCACCGCCGAGGACGCGCTGCTCGCCCAGGTCCGGCCCAAGCTCCCGGCCGGCGACCAGTTCGACGTCGAGACCGGCGCCAAGCTGAAGGCCGACGACCAGGCCATGATCGCCAGCAGCACCGACAGCCTGCGCACCATGCTGCTGGTCTTCGCCGGCATCTCGCTGTTCGTCGGCATCTTCATCATCGCCAACACCTTCACCATGCTGGTCGCCCAGCGCACCAAGGAGCTGGCGCTGCTGCGGGCGATCGGCGCCAGCCGCAAGCAGGTGACCCGCTCGGTGCTGATCGAGGCGCTGCTGATCGGGGCCGTCTCGGCGGTGGCCGGTCTGCTGGCCGGTGTCGGGATCGGCGCCGGGATGCGCTCCCTGATGGGCTCGCTGAACGAGAACATGCCGACCGGCTCGCTGGTGATCGCGCCGACCACGGTCCTGGTGACCCTGGTGACCGGCGTCCTGGTGACGGTCCTGTCGGCCCTGCTGCCGGCCGTGCGCGCCGCCCGGATCGCCCCGGTGGCCGCGATGAGCAGCGGCGACCAGCCGGCCGGCCAGAAGAGCCTGGTGGTCCGCAACACGATCGGCTCGCTGTTCGCGGCCGGCGGCCTGGCGCTGATCGGCTACGGCGCCTCCACCGGCAACGACTCCGGCCGGATCCCGGTGGGCCTGGGCGCCTTCCTGGCCCTGATCGGCGTGTTCGTCCTGCTGCCGCTGCTCTCCCGCCCGGTGGTCGCCCTGGCCGGCCCGCTGCTGCGCGGCCTGGGCGGCACGCCCGGCAAGCTCGCCCAGCAGAACGCGGTGCGCAACCCGCGCCGCACCGCGGCCACCGCCGCCGCCCTCACCATCGGCCTGACCCTGGTCAGCGGTCTGACGGTGATCGGCACCTCGATCGGCGACACCATCGACCGGGCCGTCACCAGCTCGATGAAGGCCGACTACCTCGTCTCGGCCGCCAACGGCATGGGCCTGTCCCCGCAGCTGGCCGAACAGCTCGCCAAGGCCCCCGGGGTGGCCGCGTCCTCCCCGATGACCACCGCCTACTGGAAGCTCGACGGCAGCGAGGAGAAGATCAGCGGCCTGAACCCGGACGGCTTCGAGCAACTGGTCGACATCAAGCTGGCCGGCGGTTCGACGGCGGCGCTCGCCCAGGGCCAGCTGCTGGTGTCCCAGGACCTCGCCACCAAGTCCGGTGTCACCACCGGCTCGACGATGACGGTGACCTACCCCGACAAGTCCACCGGCCGGCTCACCGTCGGCGGGGTGTACGAGAAGGGCGGCATGCTCGACTCGGTCCTGCTCTCCAACGCCGAGATCGCCAAGCACGATCCGAAGCCGTACACCCCCGACGTCCTGGTCAAGGGCAAGGACGGCGCCACCGCCGGCCTCAAGCAGGCACTCAAGGACGCCACCGGCGCCAACCCGGTGATCGAGGTCAAGTCCAAGCAGGAGGTCCGCGACAACTTCAGCCAGGCCATCACCTTCGCGCTGAACATGATGTACGGCCTGCTGGCGATGTCCGTGCTGGTCGCGGTCCTGGGCGTGATCAACACGCTGGCCATGTCGGTCTTCGAGCGCAAGCGCGAGATCGGGATGCTGCGGGCGATCGGCCTGGACCGCGGCGGCATCAAGCGGATGGTCCGGCTGGAGTCGGTGCTGATCTCGCTCTTCGGCGCCGGGATCGGCCTGCTGCTCGGCTGCTTCATCGCCTGGGCGATCAACGGGACGCTGAAGTCCAGCCTGGCCGGGCTGACCACCGTCCTGCCCTACGGCCAGCTGGCACTCTTCCTGGCGCTGGCCGGGCTGGTCGGCCTGGTGGCCGCGATCTGGCCGGCCCGTCGGGCAGCCGGGCTGGACATCCTGTCGAGCATCAAGACGGACTGACGCCGCGCCAGGCACAGCGAGGGCCCCTGCCGGAGGGTTTCGGCAGGGGCCCTGCTACTGCTGTACTCCGCCCGGTCGCACAACCGGCTGAGCACCACGGAGGTCGTGGTCCGGCGACACTGCCGGGCGGAGGGCCTCCGACTCATACCCCGGCGCTCCCACACCGGGGTCCGGTCGCTTACTTGCTGGCGAGCTCCTTGTCGGCGGCCGGCTTGGCGGCCTCGACGGGCTTGGTGGGCGGCGTGACCTCCTGGATCGGGAGCTGCGGGTTCTCCATCTGGGAGAGACCCACCGCCTCACGCTTCAGGAACATCGCGAGGGTCCAGTCGGTGAAGACGCGGACCTTGCGGTTGAAGGTCGGGACCATCGCACCGTGGTACAGGCGGTGGAACCACCAGGCCGGACGGCCCTTCAGCTTGTACTTGCCGAAGAGGATCGCCACGCCCTTGTGCAGGCCGAGACCGGCGACCGCACCCAGGTTCTTGTGCTTGTACTCCTTCTGCGGGAAGCCCCGCATGCCGGAGATCACGTTGTCGCCGAGGACGACGGCCTGACGGCAGGCGTGCTGGGCGTTCGGCGGGCACCAGGCGCCCTCGCCGGCGGCGAGGTCCGGCACCTGGGCGTTGTCGCCGGCGGACCAGACGTAGTCGAAGCCCTGGACCTGGAGGGTCGGCGCGGTGTCGACGTGGCCGCGCGGGCCCAGCGGCAGGCCGAAGTTGGCCAGCACCGGGTTCGGCTTCACGCCGGCCGTCCACACGATGGTGGCGGCGTCCATCTCCATGCCGTTCTTCAGCATGACGTGGCCGTCGACGCAGGAGTCCATCGAGGTCTCGATGTAGACCTCGATCTTCCGCTCCTCCAGCTTCTCCTTGGTCCACAGACCGAGGTCCGGGCCCATCTCGGGGAGGATGCGGTTGGCGGCCTCGACGACGACGAAGCGCATGTCGTCGCGGCTGACCGTCTTGTACAGCTTCGCGGCGTCGCGCGCCATGTCCTCGACCTCGGCGACCGTCTCGATGCCGGCGAAGCCGCCACCGATGACGACGAAGGTCAGCGCCTTGCGGCGGATCTCCGGGTCGGTGGTGGACTCGGCCTTGTCGAGCTGGGCCATGACGTGGTTGCGGAGGCCGATGGCCTCCTCCACCGTCTTCATGCCGATGCCGTTCTCCGCCAGACCCGGGATCGGGAAGGTGCGGGAGACCGAGCCGGTCGCGACGACCAGGTACTCGAAGGGCAGCTCGTAGCTGTCGCCGGCCGCCGGCTGGATGGTGGCGACCTTGCGGGCGTGGTCGATGCCGGTGACGGACCCGGTCAGCACCTCCGCCTGCTTCAGGGTCTTGCGCAGCGGCGCGACGAGGTTGCGAGGCGCGACGTTGCCGCCGGCCGCCTCGGGGAGGAAGGGCAGGTACGTCATGTACGACCGCGGGTCCACGACCGTGACGGTCGCTTCGCCGTAGCGCATCTTCTTGAGGATGCGCATCGCGGCATACAGGCCGACGTAACCACCGCCGACAATGAGGATGCGAGGACGCTCCGTGGTGCTCATATCCGAAAGTATCCAGCACCGTCCGGAGCAGCCTTCGTGAGCCCGGTCACAAGCGGATGGACACCCCGTGCTACACTCCGCGCCCACAAAAACGGCATCGGCGCACCGGCGCACCGGCCCCGACGGCCCCCCGGGAACGTGCGCCGGAGCACGACCCGGCTGAGCAGCAACGATCCGTACGGCGCCCGGGTTCCCGCTCGTGATTTCGATTTTCAAACCTCAAGCGAGGCCTGACCTGCGATCCAGCGGGCTTCGCACCGGACGGACCTTCGGTCTCACAATTCGGGCGTAGCGGGCCCCCGGGTGCGACGAATGACTGGATCGCCATGTGAAGAAATTCACGAACTTTCCGCCCCGCACCCGGGCGCGCCCCGGCCCCGGCGCCCGGAACGGTGCGCCGGGGCCGGTCGGGTAAGCCCCGCAGCCGCTCAGACGGCCATACTCCAGGCGATGCCGTCCAGGATGTCGTGCTCGCTCACGACCACCTCGGCGGCGCCGGTGCGCTCCATGATCTCCAGCAGCTCCAGCGCGCCGGCCGCGATCACGTCCACCCGGCCCGGGTGCAGCGACGGGATGGCCGCGCGCTCGGCGTGGGTGGCGGCCAGCAGCTCGGCGGCGATCTCCGCGACCCGCTCCCGGCCGATCCGGGAGTGGTGCACCGTCATCGGATCGTAGACCGCGAGGCCCTGCGCGATCGCGGACACCGTGGTGACCGTGCCCGCCAGGCCCACCAGGGTGGCCGCGCCGGTCAGCGGGACGACCTCCTCGGCCTTGTCCAGCTCGGCCCGCACGTGCGCCCGGGCCTCCGCGACCTGCTCCGCGGAGGGCAGCTCGGCGCCGCCGAAGTGCCGCTCGGTCAGCCGCACGCAGCCGATGTCCACCGAGCGGGCCGCCTGCACCTCCGACCCGCCGAGCACGAACTCGGTGGAGCCGCCGCCGAGGTCGAAGACCAGGTACGGGGCCGGGAACTGCCCGCCGGTCAGCTCCTTGGTGGCGCCGACGAAGGACAGCCGTGCCTCCTCCTCGCCGCTCACCACCTCCGGCTCGACGCCGAGGATGTCGCGCACGCCCTTGACGTACTCGTCGCTGTTCTCGGCGTCCCGGGAGGCGCTGGTCGCGACGAACCGGGTGCGCTCCGGGCCGAGCCCGAAGCCCTCGATGACCTCCCGGTACTCCCGGCAGGCCGCGAAGGTGCGCTCCAGCGCGTCCGGGTGCAGCCGGCCGGTCCGGTCCACGCCCTGGCCCAGCCGGTTGACGATCATCCGGCGGTCGAGGTCGGTGATCTCGCCCGTCTCCGGGTCGAGGTCGGCGACCAGCAGCCGGATCGAGTTGGTGCCGCAGTCGATCGCGGCGACACGGGTCATGCTCACTCGGACTCCTGCTCCGCTGCGCCGGCTTCCGGGGCCTCGGCCTCGGCGGCGCGCTTCCTGGCGGCCCGCTCGGCGGTCTTCTGCTGCTTGGCCGCGATCACGGCCTCGTGGTCCTGGCCCTCGGCCCGGTTGTGCAGGACCCGCTCACCGGCCGCCTCGACCTCGGCCGGGGAGACGCACGGGCCCTTGGCCCACCAGTCCTCCAGCATCCCGATCGCCTCGTCGCCGAGCGGGTTGACGCCCTCGCCGGCCGCCAGCGAGTGGCCGACCAGCACGTGCAGGCACTTCACCCGGTCCGGCATGCCGCCCGCGCTCGGGAAGCCCTCCAGCACCTCGATCGCGTCGCGCCGGGCGATGTAGTCCTCGTGCGCCTTCTGGTAGGCGGCGGCCAGCTCCGGGTCCTCGGCGAGGCGGGCGGTCTGGTCCTTCATCACGCCCTCCGCCTCCAGGGTGCCGATCAGCGAGGCGGCCTTGGGGCAGGTCAGGTAGTACAGCGTCGGGAACGGCGTGCCGTCCGGCAGCCGGGGGGCCGTCTCCACGACGTCGGGGTTGCCGCAGGGGCAGCGGTGCGCCACGCCGCGCAGGCCGCGCGGCACCCGGCCGAGCTGGGCGGCGATGGCCGCGACGTCGGCGTCGGAGACGGCGGGGTGGTTCTCAGTGGTCATGGGGGGTGGGGTCTCCAACGGGGGACGGGGGGAGCGGACTGGGGGTGGCGGGGGCCAGCGCGGTGGTGTCGGCGGCGTCCACCGAGTCCCAGATGCTGGCGTACCAGGGCTTGGCGGCCTTCGCCGGGCCGCCCGCCGCCTCGGCGGAGGGCGTGGCCGAGCCGGCCGGGGCCGGGGGCCGGGTGGCCGCACCGGACGGGTCCACCGCGATGTACGGGGTCTCCCCCGGCACCGCGTAGTGCAGCCGGGCGCGGGCCTGCGCCTTGACGTACTCCGGGTCCTGCCAGCGGGCCCGGTCCCGGCGCAGCTGCTCGACCTGCTGGCGCGCGTGGTCGGCCTTCGCCCGCTGGGCGGAGATCTCGGCGCGCTGGGAGATGAACTGCCGCGTCGGGTAGGCCAGGATCGCGACCAGCGAGCAGAGCACCAGGACGAGGACGGTCGCCCGGCTCGTGAACCGAGGCCGGGCCGCCAAGCCCGGGATCCTCCAGCCAGCCATCTCCCGTATCCCCTCCTGGTCGCGACGGTGCCCCGCCGCCCACCCTACGGGGTGGGCGGCGGGGCACCGGTCAGGCGTGCGCTACCGGGGACCTTCGGCCCCACGGTTTCCGGCCTCGCGGCTCGGGCCTCCGAGCCGCCGGGCTCGACGGCTCAGGGCTCAGGGCTCGAAGGCTCAGGCCTCGAACTTGAACCGCGGGAAGGCGCCGCGGCCGGCGTACTCGGCGGCGTCGTCGAGGATCTCCTCGATGCGCAGCAGCTGGTTGTACTTGGCGACGCGCTCGGAGCGGGCCGGGGCACCGGTCTTGATCTGGCCGCAGTTGGTGGCGACGGCCAGGTCGGCGATGGTGACGTCCTCGGTCTCGCCGGAGCGGTGCGACATCATGCAGCGGTAGCCGTTGCGCTGGGCCAGCTCGACGGCGTCCAGGGTCTCGGTCAGCGAGCCGATCTGGTTCACCTTCACCAGCAGGGCGTTGGCGGTGCCGGTCTCGATGCCCTTGGCCAGGCGGGCCGGGTTGGTGACGAACAGGTCGTCGCCGACCAGCTGGACCTTGTCGCCCAGCTTGACGGTCATGGCCTTCCAGCCGTCCCAGTCCGACTCGTCCAGCGGGTCCTCGATGGAGACCAGCGGGTAGGCGGCGACCAGCTCGGCGTAGTACTCGATGAGCTCGGCGGCGGTGAGGGCCTTGCCCTCGAACTGGTAGGCGCCGTCCTGGAAGAACTCGGAGGCGGCGACGTCCAGGGCCAGCGCGATGTCGCGGCCGGGCACGTAGCCGGCCTTCTGGATCGCCTCGGTGATGAGGTCCAGGGCCTCGCGGTTGCTGTCCAGGTTCGGCGCGAAGCCGCCCTCGTCGCCGAGGCCGGTGGACAGGCCGCGCTCCTTCAGCACGCCCTTGAGGGTGTGGTAGACCTCGACGCCCCAGCGGACGGCCTCGGAGAAGGACTCCGCGCCGATCGGGGCGATCATGAACTCCTGGATGTCGACGTTGGAGTCCGCGTGCGAGCCGCCGTTGAGGATGTTCATCATCGGAACCGGCAGGACGTGCGCGTTCGGGCCGCCCAGGTAGCGGAACAGCGGCAGGTCGCTGGCCTCGGAGGCGGCGTGCGCGACGGCCAGCGAGACGCCCAGGATGGCGTTGGCGCCGAGCGAGGACTTGTCCGGGGTGGCGTCCAGGTCGAGCATGGCCTGGTCGATCAGGCGCTGCTCGGTGGCGTCGTAGCCGACCAGCTCCGGGCCGATCTGCTCGATGACGGCCAGGACGGCCTTCTCCACGCCCTTGCCGAAGTAGCGGTTCTTGTCACCGTCGCGCAGCTCAAGCGCCTCGAAGGCGCCGGTCGAGGCACCCGACGGCACAGCGGCACGACCCGTGCTGCCGTCGTCGAGGCCGACCTCGACCTCGACCGTGGGGTTGCCGCGGGAGTCGAGGATTTCGCGGGCTACGACGACATCGATGGACGGCACGAAGCATCTCCTTGCGGAAGCAGGGTCCGGCTGACGGTGGTGCGATCGGCCGGATGATTGCGGAGTCGTTACGACCAGAGCCTAACCGCCCGGGCCCCCGGGGCCACGTCGACCTCGGCTCCGTCTCAGCGTGTGGCCCCGCTACCCACCGGTAGTTCACCTGCGCGCCCCGGCTCGTCCGGCCGGGTCCGGCGAATGCGGACGAAGGGGGCCGCGCCGGGCGCGGCCCCCTCGGATGCGTCCGGGAACGGCTCAGCCGAGGTGCAGCACCTGGCCGGGCACGATCAGGTCCGGGTTGCCGCCGACGGTGCCGCGGTTGCCGTCGTAGACCGACTGCCAGCCGCCGGACACGCCCTGGACGGAGGCGATGCTGGACAGCGTGTCGCCGGCCCGGACGGTGTAGTCGTGGGCGCCCTGGGCGGACGGCGCCTGGGCGGCGGCCCGCGGGGCCGTCTGCGGCTGGGCGGCCGTCTGCGGGGCGTACTGCTGGTAGACGCTCTGGTGGCTGGTCCAGTACCAGGCGCCGTTGTTCTGGTACCAGAACACCTTGGCGTCGGCGTCCCAGCCGGCCTTGCCCGGGAAGCCCTGGGCCTGCGGCTTCGCCAGCTGCGGGGCGGCCGGCTTGGCGGCCTGCTGCTGCGGCGCGGCCTTGGCGGCGGGCTTCGCGGCGGGCTTGGCGGCCTGCTGCTTGGGGGCCTGCTGCTTCGGGGCGGACTGCGCGGTGGTGTCCGCGGCGGCGTCGACGGCCGCCGGGGCGCCGCCCTTGGTCAGCCCGGCCTTCTTGGAGCAGACCGGCCAGGCGCCCGGGCCCTGCGAGGCGAGCACCTTCTCGGCGACCGCGATCTGCTGGGCGCGGCTGGCCTGGTTGGCCTGCGCCGCGTACGCGGTGCCGCCGTACGCCTTCCAGGTGCTGGAGGTGAACTGCAGGCCGCCCGAGAAGCCGTTGCCGGTGTTGATGCCCCAGTTGCCGCCGCTCTCGCACTGGGCGACGGAGTCCCAGACGGAGGCCGGGGCGGCGGAGGCGCCGGTGGCGCTGAGCAGCGGCAGGGCGAGTCCGACGCCGGCCACGCCCGCGACGGCGATGGCCTTCTCGGTCTGGGTGCGACGGCGGTGGCGGCCGGTTCCGACGAGCAGCATGAAGGGTCCCTCTCCGCACGCCTGCGAGGTGAGCTGTCGGGTTCGGACCGGGAGGTGGCCCGGCCGCCGTCTGCGGAATCCCTTCCGCTCGGGCGGCTTCACCCCAAGCCGTGGAGGAACGGCAACAAACCTGGTTCCCCCGCCCCTGCCCAGGGTCTGGTCGGTTTCCCGTGGTGCGGCGGGCAGGATTCGGCGTTCCGCGCACGGGGTCCGCAGCTGCGAACTCCAGGGAGACTAGACAGATCCTCAGATCAATCACAAGCTCATATCGCCGACATCACACAAGAATTACGGCGCGTGTTCGATCGCCTACGGACGGCGGGGGTTTGTCCGGTTTGATGGGTGTTCATACCGCCGCCGACGGTCGGATGCGACACCGTGTCAGGGTGTCGGAGCGTCCGGACGGGAGTGCGGCGAACGGCTCTCCGGAGCGAATTCGACCGGGAGCTCGCGCAATCCACGCATGATCAGACCGCCCCGCCAGCGCAGGTTCTCCGGGCTCTCGGCCAGCCGCAGATCGGGCAACCGGGTGAGCAGGGTGGCCAGCGCGGACCGCCCTTCGAGCCGGGCCAGCGGGGCGCCGATGCAGTAGTGGATGCCGTGCCCGAAGCCCAGGTGGGGGTTGTCGCTCCGGGCCAGGTCCAGGGTGTTCTCGTCGGCGAACCGGGCCGGGTCGCGGTCCGCCGCCGCCAGCACCACCAGCACCGGGTCGCCGACCGGGATGTCCACCCCGCCGATGGTCAGCGGCCGGGTCGCGAACCGCCAGGTCGCCAGCTCCACCGGCCCGTCGTAGCGCAGCAGTTCCTCGATCCCGGTCTCCAGCAGCGCGGTCTCGCCGCGGGCCACCGACTCCTGCAGCAGCGCCCGCTGCCCGGGGTTGCGCAGCAGCGCGTACGTCCCGTTGCCGATCAGGTTGACCGTCGTCTCGAAACCGGCGAAGAGCAGGATGAAGGCCATCGCGGCGGCCTCGTTCTCGGTCAGGTGCTCGCCGTGGTCGCTCGCCCGGATCAGACCGGAGATCAGGTCGTCCCCGAGGTCGGCCCGCTTGCGGTGGATCAGCTCCAGCAGGTACGCCCGCATCCGCTTCACCGCCCGGCCCACGCCGCCGCGCTGGCCGCCGCCGTGCCGGATCATCATTCCGGCCCAGTCGCGGAAGTCGTCCTGGTCCTCGGCCGGCACGCCCAGCATGTCGCAGATCGCGTAGATGGGGAGCGGGAAGGCGAACTCGTGGATCAGGTCCGCCGATCCGCGCTGCGCGAAGCCGTCGATCAGCCGGTCGGTCAGCTGCTGCACCCGCGGCTCGAACTCGGCCACCCGGCGCGGGGTGAACGCCTTCGACACCAGCCGGCGCAACCGGGTGTGGTCCGGCGGGTCGATGTTCAGCAGGTGGGTCATCAGGTCCGCCTGCCGCTCCCCCGGGATGCCCACCCGGCCGGTGCGGTGCGCCTGCCCGCTGTGGTGCGCCGGGTTCTTCGACAGCCGGCCGTCCGCCAGCGCCTGCCGGGCGTCCGCGTACCTGGTCACCAGCCACGCCTCCACGCCGCTCGGCAGCGTGGTGCGGTGCACCGGGGCGTGCTCGCGCAGCCAGGCGTAGGCGGGGTACGGGTCGGCGGCGAACTCCCAGGTGAAGAGCTGGGGGCCGGGCTGGGCGGCGGGCTGGGCGCCCTCGGGCTGAGCTGGCATGGGTCGACCGTAACCGCTGGACCGGGCCCGCCCGGACGGCCTCCGGGCCGGCGCCGGGGTGTCACCGGTTCGCGAACCGTTCGTGAGCGGCGCGCGAGCGGCGCGCCAACGCTCCGTGGACGCCCCGTGGACGGTCCGTGGACAGGCCTTGGACAGCTCTTGGCCGGGTGGCAGGCGTGAGCCTGGTCACCTGCGGGGTAATCCCTGTTGCGGAGGGTCAGGACGTGCCTACGATCCTCCGCAGTATGCGTGGGCGCCGGTGCGGTGTCGCCCACAGGGAGGAGCAGGCCATGCGGGTCAGCGGAGCAGTCGTCGTCATCGCGGTGCTCGACGGCGGTTCGGGGGCCGGCCTCGCCCGTCGGTTCACCGCGGCCGGCGCCGCCGGGATGCTGATCGCCGACCAGCACGTCGGGATCGCCGAGGACCTCGCCGCCGAACTCGACCGGCCGGGCTGCCCCGTGGTGGGCGTCTCCGGCGACGTCCGCCGGCCCAGCGACGTCGCCGCCCTGGTCGACACCGCCGAGAAGCACCTCGGCCCGATCGACCTCTTCTGCGTGGCCGGCCCGCGCGGCGAGCGGATCGTCTCCCTCGCGGACCTGCCCGACCACCTCGACCTGGAACGCCTCGCCGAGCTCGTCGCGCTGGTCGGCGAGGCCATCGGCGAACTCGTCCCGCCGCAGCGGCACTCGACCGAGCGGACCGCCACGGCGGCCTGAGCCCGCCCGCCCCGGTCTACTCCGGCTTGAGCCCCTCGGCCGCGCGCACCGCGTCCCGGTAGCCCCGCGCGGCCGAGCGCAGCGCCGCGTCCACGTCCACGCCGGCGTCGTGCGCCCGCTGCGCGACGGCCAGCAGCAGCCGGCCCGCCGACTCCGCGGTCAGCTCCGCCGGCAGCCGGTACGGCTCGTCCGGCACCCCGGTGAAGCCCGCCCGGTGCACCCGGGACACCAGCTTCGCCGCGTACGCCAGCGCCGGCAGCCCGGCCGGCACGCCGTCCAGGACGGACTCCCGGTCCGCCTTCTCGGCCGCCTTCAGCTGCTCCCAGTTGGCCTCGACCTCGGCCGCACCGCCGGTCTCGACGTCCCCGAAGACGTGCGGGTGCCGGTAGACCAGCTTCTCCACGAGGTCCCCGGCCACGTCGTCGACGGTGAACGGGTCGGTGGGGTGCTCCTCGGCGATCCGGGCGTGGAAGAACACCTGCAGCAGGACGTCGCCCAGTTCCTCGCGCAGCGCGTCCCGGTCCCCCTCCTCGATCGCCTCGACCAGCTCGTAGGCCTCCTCGACCAGGTACTTCACCAGGCTCTCGTGGGTCTGCTCGGCGTCCCACGGGCAGCCGCCGGGCGAGCGCAGCCGGTCCATCACCGAGGTGAGGTCCAGCAGCCGCGCCCCCGGCAGGTCGTAGGAGCCCGGCAGCACCTCGATCTCCGGCACCTCCCCGGCGCGCTCCACCGCCAGCCGGGCCAGCGCGTCCGTCAGCCCCGGGTCCCCGTCCTGGCCGCCCAGCCACACCGTCGGCCCCGCCCCGGCCGGCTGCCCGGTCAGCAGCCGCGCCAGCTCCGGCGCGGATCCGGCCGGCGCCACCTCGACCGCCACCCCGGCCTGCCGCACGGCCGCCACCTGCGGGTGCCCCTCCTCGCCCACCAGCACCCGCCCGGCCGAGCGCAGCGCCTCCCAGGCGGGCCAGGCCAGCAGCCCGGGGGCCACCCGGTGGGTGGTGGTCAGCACGATCAGCTTCGCGCCCGGAGCGTTCGTCGTCACAGCGTTCGTCGTCACCCTCCGAACCTACCGCCGTTCGGGTCGGGGCACCGGCCGGTGCCCGGAGCCGAACGACGGCCACCGGCCCGGCCGGTGGCCGTCGTTCGCGGGTGCCCGGCGGGCGGTGCTACTTCTTCGCCCCCGCCAGGTCGTCGAACATCGCCGACAGGAACTCGCCGCACCAGCCCAGCAGCTCCCGCCCGACCAGCGGCTTGCCGCCGATCCGGCCGGTGCTGGGCCGCGGCACCAGCACCTGCTGGGCCGCCGCCTTGACCTGGCTGCGCGGGTAGAGCCGGTTCAGCCGCAGCTGCTGGGACTCGCGCAGCTCCACCGGGCCGAAGCGGACGTTCGGGCCCTGGAGGGTGATGTCCGCGATCCCGCACCGCCGGGCGTAGAGCCGCAGTGCGGCGACCATCAGCAGGTTCTCCACCGGGTCGGGCAACTTCCCGTAGCGGTCGGTGAGTTCGTCCCGGACCTGCTGGATGTCCGGCTCCGAGTTGACCGCCGCGATCGACCGGTAGGCCTGCAGCCGCAGCCGCTCGCCGGGCGCGTAGTCGTGCGGCACGTGGGCGTCCACCGGCAGCTCGATCTTCACCTCCAGCGGCTCCTCCTCCGGCTCGCCGCCGCCCGCCAGCGACTCGCGGAACTCGGCCACCGCCTCGCCGACCATCCGCATGTAGAGGTCGAAGCCGACGCCCGCGATGTGCCCGGACTGCTCGCCGCCGAGCAGGTTGCCGGCGCCGCGGATCTCCAGGTCCTTCATCGCGACGTACATGCCGGCGCCCATCTCGGTGTGCTGGGCGATGGTGGCCAGGCGCTCGTGCGCGGTCTCGGTGAGCGGCTTCTCCGGCGGGTACAGCATGTACGCGTAGCCGCGCTCGCGACCGCGGCCGACCCGGCCGCGCAGCTGGTGCAGCTGGGAGAGGCCGAAGGTGTCGCCGCGCTCGACGATCAGGGTGTTGGCGTTGGAGATGTCGATGCCGGACTCCACGATCGTGGTCGACACCAGGACGTCGAACTCCTTCTCCCAGAAGTCGACGACGACCTTCTCCAGCTGGGTCTCCCCCATCTGCCCGTGCGCGGTGGCGATCCGCGCCTCGGGCACCAGGTCCTTCAGCCGGGCGGCCGCCTTGTCGATCGACTCCACCCGGTTGTGGATGTAGAACACCTGGCCCTCGCGCAGGAGTTCACGCCGGATCGCGGCCGAGATCTGCTTCTCGTCGTACGGCCCGACGAAGGTCAGCACCGGGTGCCGCTCCTCCGGCGGGGTGGTGATGGTGGACATCTCGCGGATGCCGGTGACCGCCATCTCCAGGGTGCGCGGGATCGGCGTCGCGGACATGGTGAGCACGTCCACGTTGGCCCGCAGCTTCTTCAGCTGCTCCTTGTGCTCGACGCCGAAGCGCTGCTCCTCGTCGACGATGACCAGCCCGAGGTCCTTGAACCTGGTCTCGGAGGAGAACAGCCGGTGGGTCCCGATGACGACGTCCACCGACCCCTCGAACAGCCCCTCCAGGACGGCCTTGGCCTCGCTGTCGGTCTGGAAGCGGGACAGCGCCCGCACGTTGACCGGGAAGTTGGCGTAGCGCTCGGCGAAGGTGGAGAAGTGCTGCTGGACCAGCAGCGTGGTCGGCACCAGCACCGCCACCTGCTTGCCGTCCTGGACGGCCTTGAAGGCGGCCCGGACGGCGATCTCGGTCTTGCCGTAGCCGACGTCGCCGCAGATCAGCCGGTCCATCGGGACGGACTTCTCCATGTCCGACTTGACCTCGGCGATGGTGGTCAGCTGGTCCGGGGTCTCCGCGTACGGGAAGGCGTCCTCCAGCTCGCGCTGCCACGGGGTGTCCGGGCCGAAGGTGTGGCCGGGCGCGGCCATCCGGGCCGAGTACAGCTTGATCAGGTCGGCGGCGATCTCCTTGACCGCCTTCTTGGCCCGCTGCTTGGTCTTCGCCCAGTCCGCGCCGCCGAGCCGGTGCAGCGTCGGGGCCTCGCCACCGACGTACTTGGTGACCTGGTCGAGCTGGTCGGTCGGCACGAACAGCCGGTCGCCGGGGTGGCCCCGCTTGGCGGGGGCGTACTCCAGCACCAGGTACTCGCGGGTGGCGCCCTGGACGGTGCGCTGCACCATCTCGACGTACCGGCCGACGCCGTGCGCCTCGTGCACCACGTAGTCGCCGGCCACCAGGGCCAGCGGGTCGATCGCGTTGCGGCGCCGGGACGGCATCCGGCGCATGTCCTTGGTGGAGGACTTCTGGCCGGACAGGTCGGTCTCGGTGATCACGGTGAGCTTCAGCCGGTCGTCCACGAAACCGTGCTCGATCGAGCCGCAGGAGACGTGCACGACGTCCCGGGTGGGCGCCTCGGCGAGATCGGCCACCAGCCGGGCCGGGATGCCCTCGTTGCCGAGCACCTCGGCCAGCCGCGAGGCCGGGCCGTGCCCCTCCGTCACCATGACGACCCGCCAGTCGGCGGCCAGCCGCTCCTTGGCGTCGGCGATCGCCCGGGCGGTGTCGCCCCGGTAGGCCTCGACGGCGTGCATGCCGAGGGTCAGCGTGTTGACATCCACCTCCAGGATCCCGTCGACCGTGGACTCACTGGTCGCGAACGGGCTGACGGACCACCAGGGCAGCCCGATCCGGTCGGCGTGCTCGCGCACCTCGGCGAGCGAGCGCAGCGAGGCCGCGGAGACGTCGATCGCCTCCACGTCGATCGGCCGGTCGCCCCCGGCGGCCGCGGCGACCCAGGAGGCGTGCAGGAACTCCTGGCTGGTGGCCACCAGGTCGGCGGCCCGGGTGCGCACCCGCTCCGGGTCGCAGACCACCGCGACCGAGCCCAGCGGCAGCACGTCCACCAGCAGTTCCATGTCGTCCACCAGCACCGGGGCCAGCGACTCCATGCCCTCGACCGCGATGCCCTCGGCGATCTTGTCCAGGATCTCGGCCAACCCGGGCTGTTCGACGGCGAGTCGGGCGGCCCGGGCGCGCACCTCGGGGGTCAGCAGCAGCTCCCGGCAGGGCGGCGCCCACAGGCCGTGCTCGGCGATCTCCAGCGAGCGCTGGTCGGCGACCTTGAAGTAGCGGATCTCCTCGACCTCGTCGCCCCAGAACTCCACCCGCAGCGGGTGCTCCTCGGTCGGCGGGAAGACGTCCAGGATGCCGCCGCGGACGGCGAACTCGCCGCGCTTCTCGACCAGTTCGACCCGCGCGTAGGCGGCCGCGGCGAGCCGGCGGGCCACCTCGCCGAGGTCGTGCGACTCCCCGCGCAGCACCGCCACCGGCTCCAGCTCGGCCAGCCCCTTGACCTGCGGCTGGAGCACCGAGCGGACCGGGGCGACGACCACCTGCACCGGCCCGGCCGCCACGTCGTCGGCCCGCGGGTGCACGATCCGGCGCAGCACGGCCAGCCGGCGGCCGACGGTGTCCGAGCGGGGTGACAGCCGCTCGTGCGGCAGGGTCTCCCAGGCCGGGTACTCGGCGACCGCGTCGGGGGGCAGCAGCGAGCGCAGCGAGGCGGCGAGGTCCTCGGCCTCCCGGCCGGTCGCGGTGACGGCCAGCACCGGACGGCCCCGGTCACCGGCGGCCTGCCCGGCCAGCGCGCGGGCCAGCGCGGCGATGGCGAACGGCCGGGCGGCGGGCGGCCCGACCAGGTCCAGGTGGCGGCGGCCGCCGGCCGCGGCGCCGGCGGCGGTGGCCGCCTCGATCGCCTCGGCGAGCGCCGCGTCCCGCGCGACGACATCGAGCAGTCCGGTCAGGCTCATCTGGGGTCTCTTCTTCGTCCCGTGGCTGGTGCTGCCTCCGGGCGGCGAGAGGCCCGCCGGGGCAACGCGAACGGCCCGGCACGCCGAGCGGCCGGGGGTATCCAGCCTACGCCGCGGCACGGACGGGCACGCGGTGTACGGGCCGGGCGGCGCCGTACCACCGGGGCGCCGGACCGCGCGGGGACGAACCGGGCCGACCACCGGCCGTACTGTCAGGGACACGACCGCAGACGAACCACTGGACGGAACACCGGACCGGGCGGTGGACGAACCAGCCGCGACGACGGCCCGGACCGGACTTCACCATCTGCCACGAACTGGACATACTCCTGTCACTGGCCGTCCATGGAGATCGCGCACCATAGTGAACGTGCCCGCCGCACCCAACCGTGGGGGATGGCTGTGGCGGCACTGTCGCACCCCCGATGGGGGTCGGAGGTGCGAGGCCGGGCGACCCTGGGTGGGGGCGCCCGCCCAAGCGCCGGGAACCGTGGCGCCCTTTCCTGGAGGGCGCCACGGGTCTCGGCCTCATTCGTTCCGGGCAACGGTCCGCGGATTGCTCCGACCCTTTCCGGAAAAGGGCTCCGCGGAATCCGCGCCGACCCGCCGGAAACCGGTTCGACGACCGCTCCGGATTCCCTCCGTACCCGCCGCGTCCGGGCCGGCCGGGCCTTGCTCCGCCGTACCGGCGGGCCACCGGCGCCGGCCGGGCGACCGCGACGCGCGGGCCCCGACCGCCCGGCAGCAGGCGGTCAGGGCCCTGGACGCGACACCCACCGGACCGGTCGCCGGGACGCCCGACGGCGGAACGGCGTCAGCGGTCAGCGGTCAGCGGCGGCGGTAGGCCACCGTGTTGGGGGGCTCGTAGCCCGCGCCGTCGTCCACGATGATGATCTTCGGGATGACCCGGGTCTCCTCGGCGCCGGAGACGCCGCCCGGTGCCTCCGAACCGGCCTGCCCGGCCTGCCCGGGCGGCACCACCGGCTTCGGCGGTACCGCGGCCGGGGCCACCGGGCCCGTCACCACCGGACCGTCGGCGGCCCCGGCCTCCGTACCCGGAGTCTCAGTGCCCGTGACCCCGGCGGCCTTGTCCCCGGCGGCCTTGTCCCCGACGGCCTTGTCCCCGGCGGCCTTGGACGCCGCCACCGCACCGCCGACCACGGGCTGACGCAGCACCGCCGTCGACTTCGACGACCCGGCCGCGGGCTTCGCACCGGCCGGAGCACCGGTCGCAGCGACGGCCGCACCCTCATCGGCCGCCACGGCCTTGCGCAGGTCCGGCAGCGGGATCTCCCCGGTGTCCGCCTCCGGATCCACCGCCGCCGCGTCGGCCACGGCGTCCCCCGGGTCCGTCGTGGAGGCCGCGGCGGCCGCCGCCGCGAGCCGCTCGGGCTCGATCTGCCCGACCGCCGCCCCGGTGAGCGAGGCCAGGGTGGCCTTGATGTGGTCCAGGTGCTGCTGCACGGTCTCCAGGCGGGCGTCGAAGGCCTGCTGCTCGCGCTCGCTCTCCGCGTTGATCTTCTCGGCCTCCCGGCGGGCCTGCTCGATCAGCTGGTCGGCCTTGGCCTGGGCGTCGGTCTCCAACTGCTTGATCCGGCCCAGCACGGTCTCCCGGTGCTGCTCGGCCTCCTTGACCCGGCGCTCGGCGGTCGCGGAGACCTCGGCGTCCTCGGCGTCGGCGGCGGCCTGGGCCTCGGCGAAGGTCTCGTCGGCCTTGCGGCGCCGACCGGCCAGCTCGGCCTCGGCCTGCTCGCTGGCCTCCGCGGCGGCCACCCGGACCTTGGCGGCGTAGGCGGTGGCACCGTCCCGGGCGGTCCGGCTCTCCCGGTCGGCCTCGGCGCGGATGCCCTCGGCCTCGGCGCGGGTGCGCTCGTCGGTGCGGCGGGCGGCCGCGTCCGCCTCGGAGCGGGTGGTGGTGCCGTACTCCTTGGCGGCCCGCTCCGCCGCCTGCCCGGCCTCGTACACCTCGTCCCGGAGGTCCTCGGCGAAGCGCTCGGCCTTCTCCTTCACCGCGCGGGCCTCGTTCTGCGCCATCTCGGCCAGTCCGGCGGCCTGCTCGCTGAGCACCTGGTAGTCCGGCTCCGGGGCCTCGTCGGCGGCGCGGCGGATCGCGTCCAGCCGGGTCTCCATCTGCCGGATGCCGGCGCCGAGGACGCTCAGCCGCTCCCACGCCTCGTCGCGTTGGGCGGTCAGGGCGACCAGCGCCCGGTCGACCTGCTCCGGCGCGTAGCCGCGCCGGGCCTGGGTGAAGCCGTACTGGGGGACGGCGTCGCTCATGGGCTCTTCCCCTCGTTTCGCGGGCTGCGGAGCCCATGATCGGACGGAACGGACCGATCCGGAACCGGTTCGGTGGCCGGGGCCGGATCCGGTCGTCCTGTGGACCGGAATACGTCGAGGACCGGGCGAGTAGACCCATCCTCTTGACCTATTTTGCGCAGATCCGGACGAAACCCCAACGAGGCACAGCTGCCGGGGCATGCCGGAAGGGTCGTTCCGGACACCGGAACGACCCCTCCCCACCTGCGAGGATCCGCGACGGTCCGCTACAGCAGACCGTCCCAGAACTGCTCCAGCAGCACGGCCCACCAGGTGTCCGCGGTCTGCAGGGCCGCCGGGTCGATCGCGGCGAGCTGCGCCTGGAAGTCGGTCGTCCAGCGACCGGCCTGCTCCGGCGTCAGCCCGTACCGCAGCCGCCACATCCGGCCCAGCAGGGCCAGCGCGCGGACGAACTCCGGTACACCGGTGTTGACGAAGCGCGGCGGTTGGCCGGTTCCGTCGACGTCCACGGCGACCACGTTCGCGGTGCCGTACTGGACGCAGAGCTGACGGCCGTAGTCGTTGCCGAGCACCAGGTAGCCGCCGAAGTCCGGGGCCGCGGGCAGACCGCGCTCGGCGGCCAGCTCGGCGAGCGTCGGGATCGGCCGGCCCTCCTGGGCCTGGGCCCAGAAGAACGGCCCGAAGTCGCGCGGCAGCCCGGCCCACATCAGGGTCTGGGAGACCGGCTCGGGCACGCCCTGGCGGGAGACCGCGCGCTGCTCGTAGCGGAACAGGTTCTGCCCGAAGGCCGTCCCGAGCTCCTGGGCGAGCTGCTGGGGCGGCAGCGGGGGCAGCGGCTGGACGGTGCCCGGCGCGGGCAGCGGGGCCCGGAACGGGCGGACCCGCTGGGCGCCGGAGGCCAGCTGGTGCAGCTCGTCCAGGTGGTCGAGCAGCTCGGCCATCCCGGCCTGCCGGGAGGCGTGGTCACGGCCGTACGGGGCGGTGTGGGTCAGCCGCACGTTCGGCCAGGAGGCCGCGATCATGCGGTTGCAGTAGCCGCCGGGCAGGTCGCACGACTCCAGCTCGGTGTAGAGCTCCAGCACCTGCTCCGGGGGCACGTTCAGCCGGCGCAGGTCCTGGAGGATCTTCCACTCCGGGTGCGGGGTGCCGGGCTCGCTGCGGTGCAGCAGCTTCTGCTCCGAGCCGTCCGGGCCGCGGTAGCTGAGCGCGGCGAAGTAGCCCGGGCCGACCGCGGGCACGCCGGGCGGCACCGGCGCGCCCGGCGGCGGACCGGTGACCGGCGCCGGCGGGACGACGCCGGGCGCGCCGGCCGCGTTCGGGTAGCCGTACCCGGCCGCGGGCGCGGCGGGGGCGGCCGGACCGCCGGGCGGCGGCGGGACGGCGGGGCCGCCGGACGGCGGGGTGCCGGGGTCCGCCGCCGGAGCACCGAGCAGCGCCGGGTCGATCGCACCCGCCAGCTGGGTCGCCTCGTGGGCCGGGGCGGCGGCCGGGGCGGCCCCGCCCTGCGGGACCGGGGCCGGGGCCGCGCCGGGGCGCAGGCCCGCCGGGGGCGGGGGCGGCGGGGTCGAGCCGGCCGCCCGGCCGCCGGGGCCGGCGGCGGGCGCGCCGGAGCCCGTCGGGTGCCGCAGCCCGGCGGGTGGGGGCGGCGGCGGGGCCGAGCCCGGGGCGCGGCCGGGCCCGCCCGCCGGTGCGGGGGCGGCGGCGGGCGGCGCCGCCGGACCGGGGGCGCCGGGCGTGGCGAGCATGGTGGGCGCCTGCTCCACCGGCGCGCCGGGCGGCCCGGGCGGGGTCGCCGGGGCGCCGGGCAGGCCCATCAGGCCGGGCAGCGCGTCCGGCGCGGCGAGCAGCGTCGGGGCCGGCTCGACCGCCGGGGCGGGCGCCGGAGCCGGCGGTGCGGCGGGCGGCGCGGCCGGAGGCCGGGCACCGACCGGCGGGACCGGGGGCGTGCCGTGGCCACCGCTGCCGGGGGGCATCAGCACGGTCGCGGCCTCGGCCCCGGCCGGGGCGGGCGCCTCGGGCAGGTCCGAACCGGAGGTGCGCAGGCCCTCGGGCATCAGCACGGTCGCCGCCTCGGCGCCCACCGGCGCGGCGGGCGGCAGCGGCGCCGCGGCCGGCGGCTGCGGGGCGGCGAACGGGTCCTCGCCGGGCGGCGGGGCCAGCATGGTCGGCGCGTCCCCGGCCGGCCGGTCGGAGACCGGCGGCTCGGTCAGCACGGCGGGGCCGGGCGCCACCGGCGGCACGGGTGCGGCGGCGGGCACCGGGGCGACCGGCGCGGGCGCCGGGGCGGGCACCGGGGCCGGAGCGGCCGGGGCACCCCCCAGCTTCTCCGCCTCCGCCGCGATCGCCGCCGCCCCCGCCTCCTGCAGCCACTGCGGCGGGCTGAGCAGGAAGGAGGTCGCCTCCACCGGCCCCGGCGCGGGCTTCGCCGCCCCGGCCGGGTTGGCCGCGACCGGCCGCCCGTACACCTCCTCGTACTGCCGGACCACCTCGTTGACCGGCAGCGCGGGCCACAGCGTGCTGGCGCCCGAGTCACGGGCGATCACCAACCGCGCCCCGCCCGCGCCCGAGCCGTCGCCCGGAGCCGCACCGCCGTCGCCCCCGGTCCCGTCCGCGGGCGGAACCGCCCAGCAGACGAAGCCCAGGTCGAACTCCCGGACCCGCACCTCGTGCTGCTGCCCGTGCGGCACCCCGCCGTTGATCCACTCCTCGGCGAGCTCCTGCGCCTGCGCGTACGTCACCACGCCCGGTTCACCCCTGTCCCCGTCGTCCCCACTCGTTCCACCGTCGCCGTCCCCGCCGCCACGTCAGCCCACCGGGACGGCCCGGGCGAACCCGCCGTCCACCATCAGCTCGGCGACCGTCTCCAGCTCCGGCGGGCTGCCGGCCAGCCGCAGCAGGAAGGCGTCGAAGTCGTCCCCGCAGGGCAGCAGCAGCCGGGCGCAGCGCTCCTCCGGTGCCTCCGCCCCGCCGGAGTCGCGGGCGTCGTCGTACAGGTGGAACCAGACCGAACCGGCCCGCTCGCCGCGCACCTTGAGCGCGACGATGCCGCCCTGCGCGTAGGCGATGCCCAGGTAGTCCTTGGTGAGGTGGTCGCGCAGGCACTTGTTGGCGTACACGACGTCCTCGGTGCCGTACTCCTCGGTGAGGGTCAGGAACGGCTGGTCGAGCAGCATGCCCAGCTCGGTGTCGAGCGCGACGCCGACCGGGCCGCGGCCGCCGCCCAGCTTGAGGAAGGAGCGGTAGGCGCCGGGCAACCGGTAGCCGAGCCGCTCCTCGGCGCGCTGCACCAGGTCCTCGGGGACGCCGATCGGGTCGCCGCCGTCCCGGGCCAGCGAGAAGTGGACGGGCCGGCGTTCCTGGAGCGGGCGGGTGCCCCGGCGGGAGTGGTCGGCGGGCGAGACGGCCAGGCCGCCGTGGTGCCGCAGCAGGGCCTTGACCTCGACCGGGACGAGCTCCATCCGGCGCCAGCCGGGGGCGGCCCGGCCGACCGCGTGGTGCCAGGTCCAGCCGGGCGGGGTGGCGACCGCGGTCTCCAGGTCGGCCCAGAGCGGGTGGCCCTGGGTGAACAGCGCGGCGTTGGCCGAGACGTAGTCGGTCAGCCGCAGTTCGTCCACCCCGAAGCCCTCCGGCGGGTCCGCGACCTCGGCCGCCGCGGCGGCGTACGGGCCGAAGTCCGGGTAGCCGGCCTCGTCCACCCGGACCCCGGCCGGGTGCCGCTCCGCGCGGACCGGGTCCGGGAACTGCACCACCTGACCTGCGTACGCCGCGTTCGGTGCGGCGGCGACGCCGGGCCGACCTGTCGTCATCTGGGAGCCCCCACTGGCTGCTGCAAAGTGCTCGGTGCGCTTGCTGGGCACCAGCCTATTGGGTCACCCGGTCGGCCGACCCCCAGCACCCAGGGCCCGCCCCAACACCTCCACGACCCGCACCTGCTGGGCCTCCGTGAGGTGCGGGTGCAGCGGCAGGCTGAGCAGTTCGCGGGCGGCCCGCTCGGCCACCGGGAAGGCGCCCTCGCCGTACCCGAGCGGGCGGAACGCGGGCTGGAGGTGGACCGGCACGGGGTAGTGCACCCCGGCGCCGATCCCGGCGGCGTGCAGCGCGGCGAGCACCGCGTCGCGGCGGCCGCCGCCGATCCGCACCGGGTAGAGGTGCCGGACGTGCTCGTTGCCCGGCGCGGTGGACGGCCGGGTGACGCCCGCCGTCCCGGCGAGCAGGGCGTCGTAGCGGGCCGCGGCGGCCCGGCGGGCGGCGTTCCAGGCCGGCAGCCGGCGCAGCTTGGCCCGCAGCACCACGGCCTGCAGCGCGTCCATCCGGGAGTTGAAGCCGAACCGTTCGTGCCGGTACCGGTCGCGCGCGCCGTGGTCGCCGATCAGCCGTACGGCGGCGGCGAGTTCACCGTCGTCGGTGAGCACCGCCCCGGCGTCGCCGTAGCCGCCGAGGTTCTTGCCGGGGTAGAAGCTGGTCGCCGCGATCCGCCCGTACGCGCCGCGGCCGTGCCGACGGGCGCCCTGGGACTGCGCCGCGTCCTCCACCACCGGGCGGCCGTCGGCCAGTTCCAGCAGCGCCTCCACCGGCGCGAACTGGCCGAACAGGTGGACGGGCAGCAGCGCCACCGCCCCGGGCAGCGCGGCGGCGGCCCGCTCCGGGTCGATCAGCAGGTGCTCCGGGTCGACGTCGACGGGCCGCGGGCGCAGTCCGGCCCGCAGCACCGCCTCCGCGGTGGCGACGAAGGTGTTGGCGGGCAGCACCACCGCGCCGCCGGGCCGCAGCTCCAGGGCGCGCAGCGCCAGTTCGAGCGCGTCGGTGCCGTTGGCGGCGCCCACGCAGTGCCGGACGCCGGTGAAGGCCGCGTACTCCTGCTCGAAGGCGGCCACTTCGGGGCCCCTGACGAAGGCCCCGCTCGCCAGCACCCGGTCGAAGCCGGCCCGCACCTCGGCCTCGACCTCGGCGTGCGCGGCCGCCAGGTCCACCAGCGGGATGCCGGGGGTCACCGCAGCGCCGCCCGGTCCGCGGCCCCCACCGGCACGGTGGCGCCGCCGAGTTCGAGGCTGAGCGAGGCCGCCTCCAGCAGCTCCAGCACCCGTACCCCGGCCCGGCCGTCGGTGAGCGGGGCGCGGCCCTCGACGATGGCGGCGGCGAACTCGGCCATCACGTTGCGCAGCGCCTCCTGCTCGACCAGCGCGGGGGCGACCATCTCGCCGACCCGGTAGGAGATCAGCGCCCGGTGCCGGATGGCGTCGGTCAGCCGGTCGGGCGGGGTGAGGTCGACCCCCCGGTCGTGCACCGCCAGCCGGGCCTGCGGGTTGAGGTCGTCCCAGACCAGGGTGCGCCGGGAGCCGCCGATCAGCGTGGTGCGGACCTTCGTCGGCGAGAGCCAGTTGACGTGGCAGTGCGCCAGCGCGCCGTTGCTGAGCCGCACCGTCAGGTAGGCGACGCAGGCCCGGCCGGCCCCGATCGGGTCGGCGCCCTGTGCGGACACCCCGACCGGCACGACCCCGGGCGGCAGCACGAAGTCCAGGACGGACAGGTCGTGCGGGGCGAGGTCCCACAGCACGTCCACGTCCGGCTGGACCAGGCCGAGGTTGATCCGCACCGAGTCGAAGAACTGGACGTCCCCGATCTCCCCGCCGTGCACCAGCTCGCGGATCCGGCGGACCGCCGGGGTGTAGCAGAAGGTGTGGTCGCACATCAGCACCAGCCCGGCGCGCTCGGCCAGTTCGACCAGTTCGGCGGCCTCGGCGGCGGAGGTGGTGATCGGCTTCTCCACCAGCACGTGCTTGCCGGCCTCCAGCGCGGCCCGCACCAGCGGGTAGTGGGCGCCCGCCGGGGTCGCCACCGCGACCGCGTCCACCCGCTCGTCGGCCAGCACCTGCCGGTACCGGCCGGTCGCCCCGACGGTGCTGTACTCCCCCAGCACGGCGCGGGCCCTGGCCTCGTCCAGGTCGCACAGCCAGTGCAGCCGCAGCCCCGGGGTGTGCTGGGCGTTGCGGGCCAGCTTCGGCCCCCAGTAGCCGGCCCCGACGACCGCGAGGCCCACCGGCCGTTCCGGCACCGGGCGGGGCGGCTCGCCCGGGGTGGGCACGTGGCCGCCGGGCGCCTGGTTGGCGGTCTCGGCCGCCCACTGCTTCGACGTCATCGCTCGGGCCCCCTTGCGGAAGGGTCTGACTCCGGCGCCGCGGGTCGGGGCCGCGCCCGCCCCACGGCCTCAACGTCCCTCGCGGGCGCCGGAGTCGGCCCGGACGGTACGTGTCCGCACGGCCGGTCCGGGCCCCCTCGGGCTCGCTGCCGGAACCGTACCGGCCCGGACCGGGCCCCGGGGGCGGTTTCGGTAAATCGACGGACAAGTCATGACGACGGTGTGCGGATCCGGCCGTCCTGCGGTCAGGATTCCGGTGGGGCGGGACGGCGGCCCGCCGCCGACCGCACGGGTGTTCGCCCGGCCCCGCACCCCGGTTGTGCGGTTGTCGGTGTCGAATGACAGGCTTGCCCCGGATCGACCGGAACCAACAGGAACCGGACCGCCAGGAACGAGGAGGAGGACACCGCATGACCACCGGTGAGCCGGCGGGCCCGCCCGTGCTGCGCCACCACCGCGACAGCCTGCTGCCCGCCGTCGCCGCCGCGCTGTCGCTCAAGGGCGGCGACGTGCACACCCTGGCGGGCGACAAGGACGACCGGCGCCCGGTCCTGCACCCGCTGGTCGGCGAGTTCCTGGGCACCCTGCCGCTGGAGGCCCGCGAGCGGTTCACCGGCCGCTGCCCCGAAGCCGTACTGCTCTCCCAGTACCTGACCACGGTCGACGGCAGGCGCTCCAAGCGCGCCGCCCGCAAGCCGATGAGCCTGCACGAGGCCCGCAAGGCGCTCAAGGGCTCCCGGATGACGACCCTCCGGATCCGCGAGGAGGGCGACCCGGCGCACGGCACCCACGCCCCGCCGTGCCGCTCCTGCACCCCGATGCTGGAGCACTTCACCGTACTGAGCGTGGCCGTCGGGCCGCCGGCGCGCTGACCGTCCGCACGCCGGACGTCCGCACCCTGGCGCCCCTCGTACGCCCCCCTGTCCCCGAGCCCCGGAGCACGCCCTGAACCCGCCCAGCCCGCCCCCGCCCCCACCGGTCACCCTGGCCCCGTCCGCCCCGGCAGCCACCGCCGGACGGACCCGCCCGCGCTTCCCCGCCGAGGTCGCCGCCGAGCTCAAGGCGGCCGGCTGGCACCCCGGCCGCTGGCAGATCCGCCAGGCCGAGGAGTGGGCCGACGCCCTGGTCGGGCACGGCGGCACGGGCTCCACCGGGCACGCGGTGTTCCCGGCGGCCGTGGAGGCCTGGGCCGAGTTCGGCGCGCTCGCCTTCGACCTGTCCGGGCCGGGCCGCCAGCTGGCCCGCACCCCCTTCCTGATCGACCCGCTGTGCGGTCTGCACCAGCCGCGCACCCTGTTCGACCTCGGCCGGGCGCTGGGCAGCCGACTCGCCCCGCTCGGCGAGGAGGCGTACGGGCAGGCGCTGCTGGCCGTCGACGAGGAGGGCCGGGTCTACAGCCTGGACCACACCGGCGAGTGGTTCCTCGGGCACGGCATCGACCAGGCGATCAGCGCCCTGGTCCTGGGCACCGCCCCGGAACGGCTGCGCACCGCCCCCGACCACGACCGGCCCTAGCGGAGCCCTCCGTACGGCGGTCGGGCCCGGCGGCCGCTAGCGGAGCCTGTCCTCCCGGACGGCCAGCCGGGACGGCAGCGCCGCCTCGACCCGGAAGCCGCCGTCCGCCTCCGGCCCGGAGGAGAAGGTGCCGCCCAGCGCGACCACCCGCTCGCGCATCCCGACCAGCCCGTTGCCGCCGCTGGGCAGCTGGGCGGCCCCCCGCTCCCCGCCCGGGCAGGCGTTCACCACGCTGACCCGCACCCCGTTCGGCGCGTACGCCAGCAGCACCGACACCTGGGCGCCGCCCGCGTGCTTGTGCGCGTTGGTCAACCCCTCCTGGACGACCCGGTAGGCGGTCCGCTCGGCCTCGCCGGTGAACTCCTGCCGGCTGCCGCTGACCGTCAGCGTCACCGCCATCCCGGCCGCCCGGGACTGGTCCACCAGCCGGGGCAGTCCGGCCAGCGAGTCCGGCTCCGGCTGCCGCTCGTCGTCGTCCATCCGCAGCACGCCGAGGATCTCGCGCAGTTCGTTCAGCGCCTGCCGGCCCACCTCGCCCATCAGCCGGGCGCTCTGCGCGGCCTTCTCCGGGTCCTTGACGACTATTCGCTCCAGCGCCCCGGAGTGCACCACCATCAGCGAGACCCGGTGCGCCACCACGTCGTGCATCTCCCGGGCTATCCGGGTGCGCTCCTCCAGCCGGGCCCGGCGGGCGCGCTCCTGGGCCTGCTCGGCCAGCAGGTCCAGCTCGGCCTCCAGGCCGTGCGCGCGGTCCTTGAGCGAGTCGATCAGCCGCCGCCGTGCCCCCACGTACAGCCCGGTCACCACCGGGGCGACGGTCAGCCCGACCGCGACCATCAGGGACAGCAGGATCAGGCCCCACAGCGGCGGCCGCTCCGCCATCGTGTCGTCCGGGGTCATCAGCTGCACCGCCATCACGGCGCCCGCCTCGGCGAAGGCCAGCCCGGACAGCGCCACCACCCGGCGCCGCCGCGAGGGCCACTCCCAGGTCTCCGCCAGCGTGTACAGCGCCACCACCAGCAGCACCACGCCCAGCATCCCGGGCAGCACCAGCAGGGTCGCCAGCACCGGTACGGCCGGCCAGCGCCGGCGCACCACCAGCGAGCCGCCCGCCAGCGTGCCGAGCACCGCGATGCCGACCGCGCCCAGCAGGGTCACGTGCATCCGCGCGGAAAGGAAGGAGATCGTGCTGACCGAGCACTCCACCGCGGCGAGCAGCGCGAGCCCGATGTCCAGGAGGGCGCTGCGCCGCCGCTCCCACCACCAGAACGACCGGACCGGCACGCGCTCCCCAGGCGACTTGCTCATGCGTGACAGATTAAGCCGCAACCTGCTCCCTTCCCCACCGGGATTGCCGGGTACGCCTCCGGAAGCCGTCAAGTGGTCCAGACCACAGGTGGTTTTCGGCACCGCTGTCCGCCATCCGGCCACCTCGCGGACAGCGACCGCCCCGACACCTATGCTGGTCGCGTCGGACAGCGCGGTCCGCACGCGTCACACCCGCCACACTGCGCGTGGACCTGTGACGATGAGCCGTTGCCGAACCCCACCACCACAGGGAGCCAGCCGTGACCGCTCCGGTCCCCGCCCCGGCGGACAGCCCCACCGCCAGTGCCGACAATGCCGCCCTGCGCGCGGACATCCGCCGCCTCGGCGACCTGCTCGGCGAGACGCTGGTCCGCCAGGAGGGCCCCCAACTGCTGGGCCTGGTCGAACAGGTCCGGCTGCTCAGCCGCACCGACGGCGAGGCCACCGCCGAACTCCTCTCCGGCATCGACCTGGACACCGCCGCCAAGCTCGTCCGGGCCTTCTCCACCTACTTCCACCTCGCCAACGTCACCGAGCAGGTGCACCGCGGCCGGGAGTTCGCCACCCGCCGCGCCCGCGAGGGCTCGCTGCTCGCCCAGACCGCCGACCAGCTCGCCGAGGCCGACCCCAAGCACCTCCGGGACACCCTGGCCCACCTCGCGGTCCGCCCGGTCTTCACCGCCCACCCCACCGAGGCCGCCCGCCGCAGCGTGCTCAACAAGCTGCGCCGGATCGGCGAACTGCTGGACCGCATCCACCGCGAGGAGCTCAGCTCCGGCCTGGCCGCCGCCGACCCGGCCCGCACCAGCAGCGCCCGGCGCTCCGCCGACCGCCGGCTCGCCGAGGTCATCGACCTGCTCTGGCAGACCGACGAACTGCGCATCGCCCGCCCCGAGCCCACCGACGAGGCCCGCAACGCCGTCTACTACCTGGACGAGCTCTACCGCGAGGCCGTCCCCTCCGTCCTGGAGGAGCTGCACGAGGAACTCGCCCGGGTCGGCCTGAACCTGCCCGACGGCGTGCGCCCGCTCACCTTCGGCACCTGGATCGGCGGCGACCGCGACGGCAACCCCAACGTCACCCCGCAGGTCACCTGGGACGTCCTCAACCTCCAGCACGAGTACGGCATCAAGGACGCCCTGGCGGCGATCGACGACCTGCGCAACACCCTCTCCACCTCCGAGCGGCTGGCCGGCGCCTCCGTCGAACTGCTCGCCTCGCTCAACACCGACCTGCACCGGCTCCCCGAACTCAGCCCGCGCTACAAGCGGATGAACGCCGAGGAGCCCTACCGCCTCAAGGCCACCTGCATCCGGCTCAAGCTGGAGAACACCCGCGAACGCCTGGCCGGCGGCACCCCCCACGTCGAGGGCCGCGACTACGTCGGCACCCGCGAACTGCTCGTCGACCTGCGCCTGATCCAGGACTCGCTGCGCTCCCACCGCGGCGAGCTGATCGCCGACGGCCGGCTCGCCCGCGCCATCCGCACCATCGAGGCCTTCGGCCTCCAACTCGCCACCATGGACGTGCGCGAGCACGCCGAGGCCCACCACCACGCCCTCGGCCAGCTCTTCGACCGCCTCGGCGAGGAGGCCTGGCGCTACGCCGACATGCCCCGCGAGTACCGGCAGAAGCTGCTCGCCAAGGAACTGCGCTCGCGCCGCCCGCTCGCCCCCACCCCGGCCCCGCTGGACGAGGCCGGCACCAAGACCCTCGGCGTCTTCAACACCGTCCGCGAGGGCTTCGAGCGCTTCGGCGACGAGATCGTCGAGAGCTACATCATCTCGATGTGCCAGGGCGCCGACGACGTGTTCGCCGCCACCGTGCTGGCCCGCGAGGCCGGCCTGATCGACCTGCACGCCGGGATCGCCAAGATCGGCATCGTGCCGCTGCTGGAGACCACCGACGAACTCCAGCAGGCCGACCGCATCCTGGACGAGATGCTCTCCGACCCCTCCTACCGGCTGCTCGTCTCGCTGCGCGGCGACATCCAGGAGGTCATGCTCGGCTACTCCGACTCCTCCAAGTTCGGCGGCATCACCACCTCCCAGTGGGAGATCCACCGCGCCCAGCGCCGGCTGCGCGACGTCGCCCACCGCTACGGCATCCGGCTGCGGCTCTTCCATGGCCGCGGCGGCACCGTCGGCCGCGGCGGCGGCCCCTCGCACGAGGCCATCCTGGCCCAGCCCTGGGGCACCCTGGAGGGCGAGATCAAGGTCACCGAGCAGGGCGAGGTCATCTCCGACAAGTACCTGCTCCCCTCCCTCGCCCGGGAGAACCTGGAGCTCACCATCTCCGCCACCCTCGCCGCCTCCGCGCTGCACACCGCCCCGCGCCAGGCCCCCGAGGAACTGGCCCGCTGGGACGCCGCGATGGACCGCGTCTCGGAAGCCGCCCACACCGCCTACCGCGCCCTGGTCGACCAGGAGGACCTGCCGAAGTACTTCTTCGCCGCCACCCCGGTCGACCAGCTCGCCTCGCTGCACCTGGGCTCCCGCCCCTCCCGCCGCCCCGACTCCGGCGCCGGCCTGGACGGCCTGCGGGCCATCCCGTGGGTGTTCGGCTGGACCCAGTCCCGCCAGATCGTCCCCGGCTGGTACGGCGTCGGCTCCGGCCTCGCCGCCGCCCGCGAGGCCGGCCTCGGCGACGTGCTGGACGAGATGTACGGCCAGTGGCACTTCTTCCGCAACTTCCTGTCCAACGTCGCCATGACGCTGGCCAAGACCGACCTGCGGATCGCCCGCCACTACGTCGAGCAGCTGGTGCCCGGCGAGCTGCGGCACATCTTCGACCAGATCGTCGCCGAGCACGAGCTCACCCTGCGCGAGGTGCTGCGGCTCACCGGCGAGGCCGAACTGCTGGAGCACAACCCGGTGCTGAAGCAGACCTTCACCGTCCGCGACGCCTACCTCGACCCGATCTCCTACCTCCAGGTCGCGCTGCTGCGCCGCCAGCGCGAGGAGGTCTCCGCCGGCCGCCCCGAGGACCCGCTGCGCGCCCGCGCGCTGCTCCTCACCGTCAACGGCATCGCCGCCGGCCTGCGCAACACCGGCTGACGGCCTGCCGAACGCACTGGAGGGCCGGTGTCCACCCCCGTCGGACACCGGCCCTCCGCCGTGCTCAGGAGTTCCCGTCGAGCACCACCACCCGCGGGCCGTACCGGGCGGCGAACTCCGCCCGGACGCTCTCGGTCGCCTGCTCGACGTACACCTGCACCCCGAGGCCGTAGGCGCCGACCACGACCTGAACGGTCGTGATCCCCCGTGGCCTCCAGTACGCCCGGCCGTCCTGGGAGATCTGCTGGGCCAGCAGCCCCAGTTCGGCCCTGGTCCCGACGGCGTCCCGGAACTCGATCCGGACGTCCGGTACCGTCGCCCGCTCCCGCACCGCCGCGTCGAGGCCCGACCCGGGCTTGCGCATCACGTACAGGATGCGGGCCGCCTGGTCGTCGCACATCCCGAAGTAGGCCTCCGCGTACGGGCCGACGGCCAGATCGGCGACCTCCCGGGCGGCCTGGTAGAGGCCCTGGTCGGAGGGGAACCAGTCCCGCTGGTCCACCGGCGTGCTCCGCCCCGACGACGTGGGCGACGACGGCGAGGACGCGTCCGCCGCTCCCGGGTACCCACCGGGGGACAGTGGAGCCCCGACGGACGACGGTGTGCCGGACGGCGCCCCGGTCGGGCTCAGCGACGGGCTCCGGACCGGCGTCAACGTCCCGTCCGGCCCCGCCGTGCAGTCGTCCACCGGCCCGGCCTTCCACCACGGGGCGGCCTCCCCGGCGGGCGACCCGACGGACGACGCCTCCGACGACCGCCGGCCCCCGCCACCCAGCTGTCCCAGTGCCCCCGCCCCCGCCGCCAGCAGCACCAGCGCCGCCACCCCGCGCAGCGCCGCCCGCCGTCGCGTCCGCCGACGCCCGGCCGCCCGCAGCTCCGCCAGCGGCGGGCTGCCGCCCACCACCGCGGCCCGCGCCCCGAGCCGGACGACCAGCTCCTCCTCGAACCCGTCCGGTCGTTCAGCCGACATGGGCCGTCAACTCCCTCTCACCGGCCAGCTCCTGGCGGAGCGCCCGGATCGCGCGGGCGAGGTGGGTCTTGGCCGTCGGGAGCGAACAGCCCAGCTCCTCGGCCACCTTGGCGACCGGGAGGTCCACGTAGTAGCGCAGCACCACCGCCGCCCGCTGCCGCTTCGGCAGCGCCCGCAGGGCGGCGGCCAGCACCTCGTCGCCGACCTCCACCTCGCCCGCCGCCCCCTCCGGCGGTTCGGCGGTTAGCACCTCCCGCCGCGTCCGCCGCCAGCGGGAGACGTGGGTACGGACCATCGTGGTGCGCACGTACCCCTCGGCCGCCTCCGGGTCGCGGATCGTCGAGCGCTTCGGGTAGACCCGGGCCAGCGCGTCGTGCAGCAGGTCCCGGGCGTCGTGGACGTCCCCGGTGATCAGGAAGGCGCCCCGCAGCAGCGCCTGGTACCGCGCGGCGACGAACTCGTCGAACGGATCCCCGTCCACGCCCCCCGGCGCTCTCGAATCGCGCTTCATACCCACAGGACGCACCGCCCGCCGGGAACGGATGACACACCGGTCGAAGGACTTTCCGGACAGCGCGGAGGGCCGGGGTCCGCTCCTGCGGAC
>NZ_JBFBGS010000081.1:0-31073 GCF_040684795.1 Kitasatospora sp. NPDC089797
CCGCCCCGGGGAACCCCGGGGCGGGGCAGCCCCGGCCGCCCCCCCCCCCCGCCGGCGGGGGGGGGCTCCCGGCGGCGGGCGCCCCCCCGCCCCCCCCCGGGGGGGGGCGGCGGCGGACCGCCGGGGTGCGCGGCTAGCGCGCGGTCACTGCGGGGTGACGTAGGCGCCGGAGATGCCGCCGTCGACGAGGAAGGTGTTGGCGGTCATGAAGGAGGAGTCGTCGGAGGCGAGGAAGGCCACCGCGGCGGCGATCTCCTCGGGCTCGGCGAAGCGGCCCAGCGGGATGTGGACCAGGCGGCGGGCGGCGCGCTCCGGGTCCTTGGCGAAGAGCTCCTGGAGCAGCGGGGTGTTGACCGGGCCGGGGCACAGCGCGTTGACGCGGATGCCCTCGCGGGCGAACTGCACGCCCAGTTCGCGGGACATGGCCAGCACGCCGCCCTTGGAGGCGCTGTAGGAGATCTGGGAGGTGGCCGCGCCCATCACCGCGACGAACGAGGCGGTGTTGATGATCGAGCCCTTGCCCTGGCGCTGCATGTGCGGGATCGCGTACTTGCAGCACAGGTAGACGCTGGTGAGGTTGACCTCCTGGACGCGCTTCCAGGCCTCCAGGCCGGTGGTGAGGATGGAGTCGTCGTCCGGCGGGGAGATGCCCGCGTTGTTGAAGGCGATGTCGAGGCGGCCGTACTCGTCGACGGCGCGCTGGAAGAGGTCGCGCACCGCGGCCTCGTCGGTGACGTCGGCCTGGATGAACAGGCCGCCGACCTCGGCGGCGGCCTTGGCGCCGCTCTCGGGGTCGAGGTCGACGCAGACCACCTTCGCGCCCTCGGCGGCGAAGCGGCGGGCGGTCGCCAGGCCGATGCCGCTGCCGGCGCCGGTGATGACGGCCACGCGGCCGTCGAGTCGCTGGGTCATGGTGATCATTCCTCCGTGGAGATGAAGACGTTCTTGGTCTGGGTGAAGGCGTCGAGGGCGTCCGGGCCGAGCTCGCGGCCGAGTCCGGACTGTTTGAAGCCGCCGAAGGGCGTGGTGTAGCGCACCGAGGAGTGCGAGTTGACGGAGAGGTTGCCGGCCTCGACGCCGCGCGAGACGCGCAGGGCGCGGCCGAGGTCCCTGGTCCAGATGGAGCCGGAGAGGCCGTACTCGGTGGCGTTGGCGATGCGCAGGGCGTCCTGTTCGTCGCGGAACGGGACGACGGTGACGACCGGGCCGAAGATCTCCTCGGTGAAGGCGGGGTCGTCGTGGCGCACGGGGGCGAGGACGGTCGGCGGGTACCAGAAGCCGGGCCCGTCGGGGGCGCTGCCGCGGAAGGCGACGGCGGCGGTGTCCGGGACGTAGGAGGCGACCCGGGCGCGGTGGGCGGCCGAGATCAGCGGGCCCATCTCGGTCTTCTCGTCGGCCGGGTCGCCGACCCGCACGCCGCGCACGGCCGGTTCCAGCAGCGCCATGAAGTCGTCGAAGGCGCCGGCCTCGACGAGGATCCGGGAGCGGGCGCAGCAGTCCTGGCCGGCGTTGTCGAAGACGGCGTAGGGCGCGGTCGCGGCGGCCTTGGCGAGGTCGGCGTCGGCGAAGACGATGTTGGCGCTCTTGCCGCCGAGTTCGAGGGTGACGGGCTTCACCTGGTCGGCGCAGCCGGCCATGATCTCCTTGCCGACCCGGGTGGAGCCGGTGAAGACGACCTTGCGCACGTCGGGGTGGGTGACGAAGCGCCGCCCGACGACCGGGCCGCGGCCGGGCAGGACCTGGAGCACGCCCTCGGGGATCCCGGCCTCCAGGGCGAGTTCGGCCAGCCGCAGCGCGGTGAGCGGGGTGAGCTCGGCCGGTTTGACGATGACGGTGTTGCCGGCGGCGAGCGCCGGGGCGAGGGCCCAGGCGGCGATCGGCATCGGGAAGTTCCAGGGCACGATGACGCCGACGATGCCGATGGGTTCCTGGAAGGTGACGTCGATGCCGCCGGCGACGGGGATCTGCCGGCCGAACAGCCGCTCGGGGGCGGCGGCGTAGTACTCGATGACGTCGCGGGCGTTGCCGGCCTCCCAGCGGGCGTTGCCGATGGTGTGGCCGGCGTTGGCGACCTCCAGGGCGGCGAGGTGGTCGCGGTCCGCGTCGACGGCGGCGGCGAAGGCGCGCAGCAGGCGGGCGCGGTCGGCGGGGGCGACGTGGCGCCAGGTGTCGAAGGCGGCACGGGCACGGGCGACGGCGGCGTCGGTCTCGGCGGTACCGGCGAGTTCGAGGGTGGTGATCACCTCCTCGGTGGCGGGGTTGACGACCTCGTAGAGGTCCGGTTCGGTCATCGGGCGGTCTCCCTCTGGCTGGCGGTGACGAAGGCGTGGAACAGGCGCGGGTCGTCGGGGTCGGTCTCCGGGTGCCACTGGACGCCCAGGGCGAAGCGGTGACCGGTGAGTTCGAGGGCCTCGACGGTGCCGTCGGCGGCGTGGGCGGTGGCCTGGAGGCCGGTGCCGATCCGGTCGACGGCCTGGTGGTGGTAGCAGGAGACCTCGGCGGCGGGCCCGAGGGCAGTCGCGAGCCGGCTGCCGTCGACGACGTCGACCCGGTGGCGGACGAAGCGGGCGGGGACGATCTGGTGGGTGTCCTCGGGCAGGTGCTGGTGCAGGGTGCCGCCGAGTTCGACGTTGAGCAGCTGCATGCCGCGGCAGACGCCGAGGAGTGGGAGGTCGCGGGCGAGGGCGGCGTGCAGCAGTCGGCTCTCCCAGTCGTCGCGGGCGTGGTGGGGCGGGCCGGTGCGCGGGTGGGGGGCGGCCGCGTAGCGGGCCGGGTCGAGGTCCGGTCCACCGGCCAGGACGAGGCCGTCGAGGGCGTCGACCAGGTCGCCGGCCGCGCCGGGTTGGGGCGGCAGCAGGACGGGGGTGCCGCCGGCGCGGGTGACGGCGTCGACGTACGTCTGCGGCAGGAGGGCGGCGGGCTGGTTCCAGACGGACCAGGCGGCGGTGTCCTGGTAGCTGCTGATGCCGATGAGGGGTCGCCGGCGCTCGTCGGTGAGAGTGGCGCCGGTGCGGGTCGGGGCGGTGGGGGTCGCGCCGGTGGTGGTCACAGCCGCTCGAATCCGCGGCGCCGCTCCCAGTCGGTCACCGCCCTTTGGTAGGAGGCGAGTTCGGTGCGTCCGGCGTGGGTGTAGTGCCGGACGACGTCCTCGCCGAAGGCCCGGGCGGCGACGGTGCTGTGGGCGAAGGCGTCGACGGCGTCGCGCAGGGTGTCGGGCACCCGGGGCGCGTCGGAGGTGTAGGCGTTGCCGGTGAACTCCGCTGGGAGTTCGAGCTGTTGCTCGACGCCGTGCAGTCCGGCGGCGATCAGGGCGGCGACCGCGAGGTAGGGGTTGACGTCGCCGCCGGGGACGCGGTTCTCGAAGCGCAGCGAGGGGCCGTGGCCGACGACGCGCAGGGCGCAGGTGCGGTTGTCGCGGCCCCAGGCGATGGCGGTGGGGGCGAAGCTGCCGGGGACGTAGCGCTTGTAGGAGTTGACGGTGGGGGCGAACAGCAGGGCGAAGTCGGCGAGGCAGGCGAGCTGGCCGGCGAGGAAGTGCTCCATGGTGCGGGAGAAGCCGTACGGGCGGTCGCCGGCGAACACCGGGGTGCCCTGTTCGTCGCGCAGGCTGAGGTGGATGTGGCAGGAGTTGCCCTCGCGTTCGTCGTACTTGGCCATGAACGTGAGGCTGCAGCCCTCCTGGGCGGCGATCTCCTTGGCGCCGGTCTTGTAGACGGTGTGGTTGTCGCAGGTGGTGAGGGCGTCGGCGTACTTGAAGGCGATCTCGTGCTGGCCGAGGTTGCACTCGCCCTTGGCGGACTCGACGGTCAGTCCGGCGCCGGCCATGCCGTTGCGCAGGCGGCGCAGCAGGGGTTCGATGCGGCCGGTGCCGAGGATGGAGTAGTCGACGTTGTACTGGTTGGCCGGGGTGAGCTTGGTGTAGTCCTTGTCCCAGGCCTGTTCGTAGCTGTCGCGGAAGACGATGAACTCCAGCTCGGTGGCGGCCTGGGCCTGCCAGCCGTGGTCGGCCAGGCGGTCGAGCTGGCGGCGGAGGACCTGGCGCGGGGAGACGGCGACCGGGGTGCCGTCGTGGTGGACGACGTCGCACTGGACCATGGCGGTGGCGGGGTGCCAGGGGACGGTCCGCAGGGTGGTGGGGTCGGGGCGCAGGGTGAGGTCGCCGTAGCCGTTCTCCCAGGAGGAGACCTCGTAGCCGTCGACGGTGTTCATGTCGACGTCGACGGCCAGCAGGTAGCCGCAGCCCTCGGCGGCGCCGGGCACGACGTCGTCCAGGAAGTACTGGGCGGCGACGCGTTTGCCCTGGAGGCGCCCCTGCATGTCGGTCATGGCGAGGACGACGGTGTCGACGGACCCGTCGGCGACGCGGGCGCGCAGCTCGTCGAGGGTGAGCCGGGGGGTGGTCATCGGTGCTCCGGTTCGGTGTCGGGGGCGGCGGGCGCGGAGGGGGCTGCGGGGGCCGTGGCGGCGGGCGGGGTGTCGGGGGCGGTGCCGAGGTGCGGGCCGGTGAACCAGTGCCGGGCGGAGGCCAGCCACCAGACGCCGGCGAAGCCGGTGACGACGGCCACGGCGACCGGGGTGTAGTTGAAGCTCTCGGCCGTGATCGGGCTGGCGGTGGGCAGCATGAACAGGACGGTGATCACGGCCGTCCAGGCGACGGCGACGACGCCGATCGGCCGGCTCCAGCGGCCCAGGTGCCAGGGGCCGCGCGGGAAGGCCTCGCCCTGGCGCAGCCGCAGGTACACCGGGATGACGTAGGAGATGTAGAGGCCGATGACGGAGATGGAGGTCACGGCGGTGTAGGCGGTGTTGTTCCAGAGCGCGGGCAGTCCGAGCAGCAGGGCGCCGCCGGTGGCCAGCCAGACCGCGTTGGTGGGGGTCCGGGTGCGCGGGGAGATGCGGTGCCAGAGGCGGGAGCCGGGCAGTGCGCCGTCGCGGGAGAAGGCGTAGATCATGCGGGAGTTGGCGGTGACGGAGGCCATGCCGCAGAAGAACTGGGCGCCGATGACGATGAGCAGCAGGACCTGGGCGCCGCCGGAGCCGATCGCGTCGATGAAGATCTGGGCGGGCGGGACCTGGGTGGTGCTGTCGAGCGCGCCGTCGTAGTCGCGGATGGCGAAGGTGATGCCGAGCAGCAGGATCCAGCCCGCCACCAGGGAGACGGTGATGGCGTTGACGATGCCGCGCGGGCCGGAGCGGGCGGCGTCCCGGGTCTCCTCGGTCATGTGGGCGGAGGCGTCGTAGCCGGTGAGGGTGTACTGGGCCATCAGCAGGCCGAGCATCGCGACGTAGAACTGGTTGTGGAAGCCGGTGCGGTTGACGAACTCGGTGAAGACGGTGGAGGCGGAGGCGTGCCGGTCGGGGAGCAGGGCGAGGGCGCCGACGATGAGCGCGACGCCGGCCAGGTGCCACCAGACGGAGACGCTGTTGAGGACGGCGACCAGGCGTACCCCGAGGGTGTTGAGCAGGCCGTGGGCGAGCAGGATGACCGCGAAGATCTCCATGGTGTGCGCGGGGGTGGCGGCGAGGCCGAAGCGCAGTTCGAGGAAGGCGTTGGTGAAGAAGGCGGCGCCGTAGTCGACGCCGGCGGTGACCGCGACCTGGCCGAGGAAGTTGAACCAGCCGGTGAACCAGCTCCAGGCCGGGCCGTTGCCGCGGTGGCGGGTGAGCTTGGCGGACCAGTAGTAGAGGCCGCCGGCCGTGGGGTAGCTGGAGCAGATCTCGGCCATCGCGAGGCCCACGCAGAGCGTCAGCAGGCCGACCACCGGCCAGCCCCAGATGATCAGGGCCGGGCCGCCGGTCCTCATCCCCGTCCCGTAGAGGGTGAGGCAGCCGGAGAGGATGGAGACGATGGAGAAGGAGACGGCGAAGTTGGAGAAGCCCGACATCGAGCGGGCCAGTTCCTGGGTGTAGCCGAGTTCGCGGAGGCGTTGTTCGTCGGCGGAGACGGGGGTCGGGTCCGCCGGTGCCGCGACGGGGCCGGGGTGGTCGGGTGAGCGTGCGTCGGTCATGGGCACCCCTGGGGGTTGAGGGTGTGCCGGGATGCACGCGGCCACGACGGCGTGGCGCACCCGCCCCGGCGGGTTCGACGGTCTGACGGCTCGTCAATGGTCTGGAGTCGGACCATTGGGTGGGTGAGCAGCATCGTTCCGGCTGGACGGTGGCCGCGTCAAGGGTGGGACGGGCACGGGGGCGGGAGATCCGTTCGCAGGTACGATTCCCGGCGTGGACGTGGACGTGACGCGCGAGCAGGCACGGCTCGACTGGGAGACCGGGGCGATCTTCCGCCCGGTCCGGACCGGCAACGCCTTCGAGGAGACCGTCGAGCGGCTGCTCCAGGCGATCAAGCTGGGCGTCTTCGGCCACGGCGACCGGCTGCCCGCCGAGCGCGACCTCGCCGCCCGGCTCGGCGTCAGCCGCGAGACCCTGCGCGAGGCGCTGCGCACGCTCCGGCAGGCCGACTGCGTCGAGCCCCGCCGCGGCCGCTACGGCGGGACCTTCGTCACCTACCGGATGCCCGAACCGGACGTCGCCGACCTGCGCCGGGCCGCCCAGGACCTCGGCGGCGCGCTGGAGGACGCGCTGACCTACCGGCAGGTGCTGGAGGTCGGCGCCGCCGAGGCCGCCGCCCGGCGCTCCCTCTCCCCCGGGCAGCGCGCCCACCTGGAGGACCGGCTGGCCGAGCTGGACGCGGCCCCCGCCGAGCAGTACCGCCGGTTGGACTCGCGCTTCCACCTCGCCATCGGCGAGCTCACCGGCTCCCCCGCCCTCGCCGCGGCCATCGCCGGGGCCCGGATGCGCCTCAACGACCTGCTGAACGCGATCCCGATGCTGGAGCGCAACATCGAGCACGCCGCCGAGCAGCACCGGGCGATGGTGCGGGCGATCCTCGACGGGGACGGCGACGGGGCCCGGCGCGCCACCGAGGAGCACCTCGCCGCGACGGCCTCGCTGCTGCGGGCCTTCCTGGCCTGACACCGCCGGGGCCTCCGCCGCCGGGCCGTCCCTCGCCGGCCCCTGCCGTCCCCCGCGGTTCCCCGCCGTCCGCCGGTGTGTCCGAGCGGGCGGGCATACTGACGCCGTGCCGATCGCCGACGAACCCCACCCGTCCCCCTTCCCCGAGCCGGAACCCGGGCCCGGGCCGGAGCCCGCGGCGCGGGACCGGGGGACGCCCGACCCGTTCGAGGGGCTCGTCCTGGACGAGCGGTTCGTCCGGGACGCCACCGTCCAGGAGCCGACCGCCCGGACCAGGATGCTCACCGCGCGGTGGCGGGAGCAGCCGCCGGTGGACCCGGGCGGGCGCCGCTGGACCCCCGGGGCGGCCGCCGGCCCGGCCCGCTCCGGGTGGACCCGGCCCGGACGCCGGCGCACCGTGCTGATCGCGGCCGCCGCGTTCACGGCGCTGCTGGCCGTCGCGGTCGGGACGGACCCGTACGGCCTGCTGCGCGGGGGCGGCCCGATGGCGCGCCACCCGCTGGCCGTGCCCGCCTCGCCCCGGCCGGCCGCGGACGTCGCGCTGCCCGGCGGCGGGGTCTCCGACGGCACCCGGTGCGGCAGCAAGGGCTTCCACCACTTCGCGCCGGCGCCCGGCTCCTTCACCTTCGACCACCGGTCGGAGTCGGACGCCCTGACACCGGGGCCGCAACTCGTCCTCACCTCCTACGGGTTCTCGCGGGGTTCGGCGACGGACCCCGGGCACTTCACCCTCGGCCTGGGGTTCGCCCCGGGCCCCGGCGGCCGCTCCCTGGACCTGTCCGCACCGCTCGGCCCGCAGGGCGTGGCGGTGGAGATCGAGGGCCCGGACGGCCTGGTCGGCGGTGCCCGCGGCCTGCCGCCCGCACCCGACGGCGACGCCCCGTCCGGCCCGGGCGGCACCGTCCACGTCGGGCCCGAGGGCGGCGCCGAGGTCCAGGTGACCCTCCCCGTCGAGGCGCTGTGCCCGGGCTTCGACGGCTTCGCCGTCCAGCAGCGCCTGTCCCCGCCGACCGACGCGAACAACACCGTCGTCGGCCAGCCGCCCTACCGGCTCACGGTCTCCGTCTCCGACCCGGCGATCGGCGCGCTGCGGCGCGGCACGGGCTCGACGGTGCCGGGCGACGTGCTGGCGACCGACAACCGGGCACCCCGCTGACCGGACGGCCCGGCGGACTGGGACGGGGTCAGGCGGCGGCGTCAGCCCGTGACGGCGGCGCCGCGCTCGTGGGCGTCGATCAGCTCGTCCCAGTGCTCCGTCGCCCAGCGGCACGCGGCGTCCAGCGGCTCCAGCAGGCCGCGGCCCAGCGGTGTCAGCGCGTACTCCACCCGCCGTTTCGGGTCGGCGTGCACCGTGCGGGACACGAAGCCGCGCCGCTCCAGTCCGCGCAGCGAGTGGGTGAGCACCTTCGGGGTGATCCGGCCCAGTGGTACGCGGAGTTCGGAGAACCTGCGCGGGCCGCCCTCCAGGCAGCGCAGGACCATGGGCGCCCAGGTGTCACCGAAACGGAAGGGCAGCAGCGAGGACGGGCACAGCTCGTCGAAGAAGTCCGCGGGCAGCGGCGGCCGTTGCGCCGGCTGTGTCATCGGGGGCTCCCGTCGCCGTTCTCGGTATCCAGGTTCGGTATCCAGGTGGTGACCGACCCTCCGGATACCTTCCCGAGCATCGGCACGGCGGGAGGTATTCCGGCACCGGACGGAAACCGTCGTCCCGACCCGTGAGGGAAAGGCAGGACAGCATGCGCGCAGCCCGCTTCCACGCGTACGGCGGAGCGGAGAACCTGGTGGTCGAGCAGGTGCCCGACCCCCGCCCCGGGCCCGGCGAGATCCGGGTCCGCGTCGCCGCGGCCGGCGTCAACCCCATCGACTGGAAGCTGCGCGCCGGCGCCCTGCGCGCGCTGATCCCCGTGGAGCTGCCCGCCGTTCCCGGACGCGACGCCGTCGGCACCGTCGACGCCGTCGGGGACGGGGTGCGGGGCGTGGGCATCGGCGACCGGGTCTTCGGGCTGGGCGGTGTCACCGGCGCGAGCGCGGAGCTGGCCGTCCTCTCGGCCTGGGCCCACGCCCCCGAGGCGTGGACCGACGCGCAGGCCGCGGGCGCCGGCCTCGCGTCCGTGACCGCGCTGCGCGGCCTGGCCGCGCTCGGCCCGCTCGCGGGGCGCACCCTGCTCGTCGAGGGCGCCGCCGGAGGGGTGGGCAGCGCGGCGGTCGAGATCGCCGTGGCCCGGGGCGCCACCGTGATCGGGACGGCCGGCGAGCGCAACCGCGACTTCCTCGCCTCCCTCGGCGCCGTTCCCACCACCTACGGCCCGGGCCTCGCCCAGCGCCTCTCCGCCCTCGCCCCGCGCGGCGTCGACGTCGTGCTCGACACCGCGGCCTCCGGGTCCCTGGACGACCTCGTCGCGATCACGGGCGACCCGACGCGCGTCGCCACGGTCGCCGACCACACGAGGGGGCAGCGCCTGGGCACCCACGTCGTCAACGCCGAGAACGACTCCGCCCTCCTGTCCGCCGCCGCGGACCTGGGCCGCCGGGGCCGCTACACCCCGCGCATCGAACGGACCTACCCCCTGGAGCGGATCGCCGACGCCCACACCCGCGCCGAACGCGGGCACACCCGCGGGAAGACCGTGATCCTGCTCTGAACCGGGCGAGCGGCGCCGGGCCGGGCGGATCAGGCCGGGCGGATCAGGTCGGGCGGACCAGGCGGCTCTCGTAGGCGAAGACCACCGCCTGGATCCGGTCGCGGAGTCCGAGCTTGTGCAGGACCCGCCCCAGGTGGGACTTCACGGTCGCCTCCGCGAGGTGGAGGGCGGCCGCGATCTCGGCGTTGGACAGCCCCCGGCCGACCTGCACGAGCACCTCGCGCTCGCGGGCGCTGAGCCGCTCCAGGCGCGCGTCGTGCTCGGGGCCGCGGCCGTCGGGCAGGTGCGGGCGCAGGCCGTCCAGCAGGCGGCGGGTGATCCGCGGGGAGAGCACCGCGTCGCCCGCGGCGACATCGCGGATCGCGGTGAGGAGTTCCTGGGGCCGGGCGTTCTTCAGCAGGAAGCCCGAGGCCCCGGCGTTCAGCCCGGCGAAGGCGTACGCGTCCAGGTCGAAGGTGGTGAGGATCAGCACCCGGCTGTGCGGGCAGTCCGTGACGACCTGCCGGGTGGCCTCGATCCCGTCGGTGCCGGGCATCCGGACGTCCATCAGGACGACGTCGGGGCGCAGTTGCCGGGCCAGGCGCACGGCCTGGGCGCCGTCCGCGGCCTCGCCGACCGCGGTCATGTCGGGCTGGGCGTCCAGGACGGTGGCGAAGGCCATCCGCAGCAGGGTCTCGTCGTCGGCGATCAGGATCCGGATCGTCATGCGCGGGCCGCCCCGGCGGCGTTGTCGAGGTGCAGGCGGGTGTGGACCTCCCAGCCGCGGGCCGGGAGCGGTCCGGCGCGCAGCGTCCCGCCGTAGGCGGCCGAGCGTTCGCGCATGCCGGGGATGCCGTGGCCGGGGGCGCCGTGGCCCGGGATGTCGTGACCCGGGGCGGTGGGGGCGGGGCGGGCCCGGCGCGGGCCGGTGTCGGTGACGTCCACGGTGACGTCCCGGGCCGAGCAGTGGATCCGGACCTCGGCGCGGGTGCCGGCGGGGGTGTGCCTGAGGGTGTTGGTCAGGGCCTCCTGCACCAGGCGGTAGACGGTGAGCTGGGCGGTGGCGGGCAGGTGGGCGTGGGCCCCGTGGACGTGCAGGCGGGTCGGCAGTCCGGCGGCGCGCATCTGGTCGGCGAGGGCGTCCAGTTGGGCGATGCCGGGCAGCGGGTGGCGCTCGGCGTCCGGTTCGTCGGTGCGCAGGACGCCGAGCGTGCGCCGCATGTCGGTCAGGGCCTGGCGGCCGGTCTCGCCGACCTGGAGCATGGCGGCGGCGGTCCGCTCCGGGGCCGAGTGCTGGGTGCAGACGGCGGCGTCGGTGAGCGCGACCATGACGGACAGGTTGTGGGTGACGATGTCGTGCATCTCCCGGGCGATGCGGGTGCGTTCCTCGGTGACGGCCAGCCGGGCCTGCTGCTCCTGCTCCCGTTCCAGGCGGGCGGCCCGTTCCTGCACGGCGGCGAGGTAGGCGCGCGTGGTGCGGGCGTTGAGGCCGAGGGCGGTGGCGGCGAGAACCGCCGCGGTGGCCGCGACGAAGGGGGTCGGGAAGGCGCCGGGCGTCGTCCAGCGCAGGCAGGCCAGCACGACGCCGGTCTGCACGACGGTCGCGGCGAGCAGCGCGGCGCGCCGGCCGGAGTGCGCGGCCACCGTGTAGAGGGCGATCAACAGGGCGATGTCCGCCGGGAGTTGGACGTCCGCCAGCCACTGGAGGAGGGCCGCGGCGGCCCCCGCGGCGAACACCGCGCGCGGGGCGCGGCGGCGCCACAGCAGGGGCAGCGCGAGGGCGGCGGTGAGGGCGGCGGCGGCCGGCAGTTCGTGCGGGGCGCGGGTGGTGAGGACGTTGAGGAGCAGAAGTGCCGCCGGCAGCGCGTCCCACGCCGCGGGCGGCAGCCACAGCGATACCTGCGGCCGCACCCGCTCCCTCGGCCGGTGGGCGTCGCCGGGGTGCGCGGCGGTCTCGGTCATCACGGGGTCCCTGTCGGTTCGGTGTCCTGGCGGCCCCGGGGCGGGACCGTCACCGCGGACGGGCGGACGGGCGGACAAACGGGCCGACGGACGAACGGGCGGACGGCCTCGGGCCGGCCCGGGCACGGGGCCTCGTGCGCCGCGCGCGCCGACCGGCGGGTTCCGCGGCCCTGTCACGGTAGGGCGCGGGCCCCGCGGCGCGCATGATCCCTCCGGCGGACGGCGCCGCGCCGGGGTACGACCGCAGGAGGAGTCCCGTTGCCTCCCCCGGTCGCAGCGCGGCCGCGGATCCGGGGCGCCCGCGTGCCACCGGGGTCGTACGGCGCCCGCCGCGGACAGCTCCCCCGGTGGCACCCGGCGGCGCCCCGGGGCCGATGTGCCGGCCCGGGCCCGGCGCCGAGCATGGCCGGGTGACCGAGATCATCGCGGGACCGCAGCTGTCCCCCCTGGAAATCCTCGCCCTGCTGGGCGCCGTCGCACTGGTGACGGCCCGCTGGCTTCCCCCCGCCCTGCGCCCGCGCGCCACCGTCGCGGCCGGGGCCCTGCTGGTGCCGTCGGTGGCCGTGCTGGCCGTGACGGGGCTGCGCTGGCAGCTGCTGCCGGTGGCGGCGGGCGCCGCCCTCGCCGCGCCGTTCGCCCTCGGCCCGCTGCTGCGGCGGCGCGCCGGCCGGCCGGCGCGGCGGGCCCGCTGGTGGCTGGCGCTGCCGGGGTCGGCGGCCTGTCTGGGCCTGATCGCCGCGGGGCCGGTGGCCGCCTGGGCCTTTCCGGTGCCCGTGTTCCCCGAGCCCTCGGGCCGCTTCGCGGTCGGCACCCGGGTGGTGCAGTGGAGCGACCCGCAGCGCCCGGAGACCTTCACCCCCGACCCGGACGACCGGCGCACGGTCGTGGTCCAGCTCTGGTACCCGGCGGACCGCAGCCCGGCGGGCACGCCGCGGGCCCGCTACCTCGGGCGCACGGAGCAGGAGGCGCGTACCGTCGCCGCGGCCCTGGCCGGCGGGGTCGGCCTGCCGGGCTTCCTGGTCGACGGCCTCCCGCGGGCCCGCACCCACGCGGTCGTCGGCGCCCCGGTGAGCGGCGGGGACGAGCGGTTCCCGGTCGTCCTGTTCTCCCCCGGGTCGGGCGGGGTGCGCACCCAGAACACCGCCTGGGCGGAGGAACTGGCCAGCCGGGGCTACCTGGTGGCCGCCCTCGACCACCCGTACGACAGCGCCGCCGTCGTTCTCGACGACGGCCGCACGATCCGCTCCGCGACCTCCTCCACCGGCGACCCCGAGCGGGACGAGGAGCTGGCGGCCGGCTGGACGGCGGTGCGCGCCGCCGATCTGCGCTTCGTCCTCACCCGGCTGGAGGACCTGGGGCGGGACGGGGGCCCCGACCCGCTGGCCGGACGCCTGGACACCGGCCGGGCCGCGGTGGCCGGCCACTCCATGGGCGGCGCGGCCGCCCTGCAGGCCGCCCGGCAGGACCCCCGGTTCCGCGCCGTCGTCGACCTGGACGGCTACCCCCACGGCCCGCTCTCCCCCGCCCTCACCCAGCCGGTGCTCGCCCTCACCCAGGCGATCACCCCGGCGAGCGACCCGCGCTACCTGCCCCGGCTCACCGCCGCCCTCGCGGCCGGCACCGCGCCGGGCTACCGGCTCACCGTCCCCGGCGCCGCCCACCTCACCTTCATGGACGGCCCGCTGTACCTGCCGCCGGTGCCCTCGATCGTCGGCTCCCTGGGCCGCACCGGGGGCCCGCGCCTCGTCGCCGCGACCACCCTCGCCTTCCTGGACTCCGTGCTGCGCGGCGCGCCCGGCGACCTGGCCGGCACCCTGTCCGCCCACGGCGACCTCACCGTCCACCGCCCGGGCGACCCCGGCTGACCGGCCGTCACGCCCCGGTCCGCCCGCCTCCGGTCGAACTCCCCGACCGGAGGCGGGCGCGGACCGGGCCCGGGGTCAGGAGTGCGGCACGGGCTGCTCCGGGGCGAGGGAGTTGCCGGCCGGGATGCGGCCGCAGTCGGAGGGGGCGGGGCGCCCCGCGAAGCGGTCGTTCAGCCAGCCCAGGGCCTGCGGGGCCCAGACCACCGGGACGCCGAAGTGGCTGAGGACGTCGTACTGCCGGTACCCGACCGGGCTGGTGCCGGTCGCGCAGTACTGCCGGGCGAGCGCCCGCACGTCCCCGGCGACCATCACGCCGTCGCCCGGGCCGATGCCGGCCGGGTTGCCGAAGGTGCCCTCCAGCACGCCGCCGACGCCCTGGGCGATCTGGCCGGGCACGGTCGGGGTCGGGGCCGAGCCGAGGTTGATCCGGTTGACCGCCGTGACGAAGTCCCCCACTGAGTTCGGGTCGGCGTACTCGGGCTTGGCCATCGCCTTCCAGGTCAGCCCCGGGTAGTGGCCCAGGACGTCGACGATCGAGGCGTGCTCCAACTGCCGCTGGATCGACCGGCCGTAGTCGTTCAGGTAGGGCGTGAGGTCGATGCCGAAGGAGCGCGAGACCCCGGCCACCGCCGTCGGGGTGATCCCGCTCCACACCAGCGAGCCGTCCACGTACCGGAGGTTGTGCGCCGGGTCCACCAGCAGCCCGCCCTCGGTGTAGCCGACCAGCCTGGCGTTCACCTCGGGCGCGTAGCCCGGCGCGAGCGCGGCCGCCCAGGCGGTGGCGATGGCGCCGCCGGAGTAGCCCATCAGCCCGAAGCGGGTGCCGGAGCCCAGGCCGGTCGCCGGGGAGGCGGTCGCGGCCCGGATCGAGTCCAGCGTGTTGGTCCCGTACTCCGGCCCGGCCGCGAAGTCCGCGTTCTGGCCCTCGGTGTCCGGGAGCACCACGCTGTAGCCCTGGGCGAGCAGCGGGACCAGGAAGACCGCCTCGACGTTCGGGATCAGCCCGCCGATGCTGAGGTCACCGGCCACCGCCCGGGAGGGGCTGTCCGCCGGGTCCAGCGAGTCGTAGAAGGACTGGTAGGAGACGGCCCTGCCGCCGTCCCCGCTCAGGCTGCGCAGCACGGTGGTGACGTTGGCGGCCGGGCGGCCCTGCGCGTCGGTGGTGCGGTAGAGCAGCTGGACCGCCGTCACCGGGGTGGGCAGCCCCAGCACGTGGTACGGCAGGGTCCTGGTCCCGAGCACGGCGCCCGGGGCGAACGAGGCCAGCGGCGTGCTGCCGTCGTAGGAGTAGAACGGGTCGCTCGCGGCCGCGGAGGGCGCGGCGGAGCGCCCGGCCGCCGCGGCCGGGCCGGCCGTGACGGCCGTCGCCCCGACGGCCAGGGCGGCGGTGACGGCGGCGGCGAGCAGCCTGGACGTACCTGTGCGCATGACTCCCCCGGATTCTTCGGTTCCTGACGGTCCGTCGCGGAACGCGTGTTACCAACCGGTAGGCGGCGTCCCGGAGAACATCATGACCGCGGCCCGTCACACTGTCCCCGGGCCGGACCACAAAGATTAACGAGGCGGTTTGTGACCGGTCACAAACCGGCGCCCGCCGGACGCCTCCCCCGCGCCCGGACCCCGGCCCCCGGCACTCAGGCCCGGACGGCCAGCCAGCGGCGGACGGCGACGCGCAGGCGGCCGGGGACCGGACGGCCGGCGAGGACCGCCTCGAACCGGCGGTGCTCACGGGCCGCCCGGAGCACCGCGAGGTCATGGGTGCCGGGCACGGGCGGGGCCGGCTCGCCCTGCTGGGCGGCACGGTAGCTGTCCAGGAGGTGCTGCTGCAGTGCGTTCATGCGCCCACCGTGCCCCACCACCGCCCCGCCGGTCCCGTCGATTGACGGCTCCCGTCAAATGACGACCCCCGGCAAACGCCCTGGTCACCGGCCGGGCACCATGGGTGGGGTGAGCGTGACCATCGACATCACCGGACTGCCGCACGAGCGGATCACCTTCTGCCCCTCGCCGCTGGCCGAGCTCGGCAACGCGCTGCACGCGCTCGCCGAGCCGGCCCACCACCCCCGGCTGCACGCGTGGGCGACGGCGACCTCCAACGCGCTCGAACCGGAACTGGCCGGCCGGATGCTGGAGGCCGACTTCATGTGGCGCTCGACGCGCTCCGACTTCCTGATGCCCGCCCGGCCCCGGCCGACCCTCGCCGAGGAGCTGGACGACCTCGACCGGATGGACGACGAGAGGTTCGTCGGCACGGCCCTGGAGATCTCCTGCAGCACCAGCCACTACCCCAAGGGCCTGCCCTCGCCCCTGGTCGACGCCTGGTCGCGGCGCCGCGCGCTCGACCTGGCGGCCGCCCGCGGCCCGCACCAGGCGGCCTTCGTCGAGCGGATGCTCACCGACCCCACCGGCACCCGGGCCTGGATCCGGCGCCTCCTGGAGGACTGCGACCGGGCGTTCTTCGCCGACACCTGGCAGCGGGTCCGGGTCCAGCTCACCGCCGACGCCCAGCACAAGACCGACCTGCTGCGCCGCAAGGGCCTGGCGCAGGCCCTCGCCGCGGCGTCACCGGCGCTGAGCCTGGAGGAGGACGGGCACGGCAGCCGCATCGTCGTCGACAAGCTCGTGCACGGCCGCACCGACGCCCGCGACAGCGCCGTCACGCTGCTGCCCAGCGTCTTCGGCTGGCCGCACCTGTTCACCCTGTACGGGCCGGGCTGGCAGCCCGTGATCCAGTACCCGGCCGCCGCCCACGAGATCGGCTGCGCCGAGCCCGTGGAGACGGTCCGGCTGCGCCTGGAGGCGCTGACCCACCCGACCCGGATGAACCTGTGCCGCAACCTGGCGCGCGCCGCGTACTCGACGAACGAGCTGGCCGACGCGTACGGCCTCACCGCCCCCGAGATCTCCCGCCACCTCGCCGTCCTGCGCAAGGCGGGGCTCCTCGTCACCCGGCGCCGGGGCCGCTACGTCCTCCACCAGCTCGACATCTCCGTGGTGGCCCGGATCGGCAGCGACTTCCTGGAGTCCGTCCTGCGCTGAGGACGGGCGGCCCGGCGACGCCGGGCCGCGCCGCCCGGGGCAGGGCCGCGCGGGGTCAGGGCCGCGCCGGGTGGAAGAGCGCGTCGTCGTAGTCCGGGAAGACGGCCGGCATCACCCGGCGGAAGGCGGTGACCTCCTCGCTCCCCTCCAGCCCCGGGCAGAGCGTCTGGGGCCAGTACCAGAAGCCGCGGGAGGCCAGCAGCCGGTCCAGGTAGGCGTCGAAGGAGTACCCGGTGTCGTGCAGTTCCTCGCCGAGGTAGTGGTAGTGGACGGTGTCGGACGGGGGGACGAGCGCCGTGCAGGCCTCGGGGGTGAACCGGTCGAGGGGCTGGACGGCGCGGAACTCCCGGTCCTCCTCCGAGTGCCAGGTGACGCCCTCCCAGTCGCCGAAGACCTGGCCCAGCGGCAGCAGGTTGACCAGGCCCTGGTCGGAGAGGTCGTTGTTCAGCAGCTCGGGCACGGTGTGCCGCCAGGTCAGCCGGACCGCGCCGACCTCGCGGTAGAAGGCCTCCACGCCGTCCGGGAGGCGGCCCCCGGCCCGGCGGACGGCGAGTTCGAGGTCGGCCGGCGGGGTCGGTGGTGCGACGGTGGCCTCCAGGAGCTCCACGCGGGGGTTGCGCTCCAGGTCGGCGATCATCGCGGTCAGCCGGGCACGGGGGTTGCTCACGGACGTACGTCTCCTTCGGCGCCTCGGCGGCGCCAGCGGGTGCGGTGCGGTCAGTTCTTCAGTCGGTTGTTCTCGATCTCCCAGGCGTCGCCGCCCAGTTCGTTGCCGGCGGTGTCGTAGACGGTGTACTCGGCGTGGAGCTTGCCCGCGAGCTTGTCGGCGTAGTTGGCGTCGATGTCGGCGTCGACACTGGCGTCGCCGGTCTTGAGGTGCTTCGCCTTGGGGTGGGAGCTGTAGTCGGCCTCCACGTAGTACTCGACCACGTTCTTGTTCGTCAGCACCTCGGCCTTGACGTCGGCCTCGACCTTCGCGTGGTGCGCGGAGTTGGCGGACGCGGTGATCGGCGTCATGTTCTTCATGACGCCGGGGCCGCCGACGTTGTGGTTGAGCAGGTGCCCCTGGACCATGAAGTTCGTGAACCAGGCGCCGGTCGCGCCGGTCGTGGGCCACCAGGACGGCTTCTCCTTGGGCGCGGAGCCCGTACCCAGCTTCCCGGGCCAGAGTTCGGCGTGCATCGTGGTGCCGACGCCGTTGCCGTTCGTCCCGCCGTAGGTGACGTACGGGCTGCCGGTGAACGCCCGCTGCACGGGCAGCTCCGCGGCCGGGGCCGCGCACGGGTCGGCGACGCGCTGGACGGCGGCGTCGGGCACCGGGCCGCTCAGCGCCCGGGTGGCGTTCGCCTCGGCGGCGCGTTCGAAACGGTCGCCGGGGTCGCTGACGGACAGCCCGTTGCCGTGGTCGGTGCCGGACACCGGGCCCGAGCGCTGCTGGATGACATGGGTCAACTCGTGGGCCAGCGTGTGCTTGTCGCCGCCGCCGTGGCCGAGCACGACGTGCTCGCCGGAGGTGTAGGCGCGGGCGCTGACCTCGGCCGCCGAACGGGCCGCGGCCGGGCCGTCGTGGACCCGTACGCTGCTGAAGTCCGCGCCCAGGCGCGCCTCCATCTCCGCCCGCACGCCGTCGGCCAGCGGACGGCCCGGCGAGCGCAGCACCTGGTGGACCGCCGAACGCTGCACCGCCTCCTCCGACTCCCGCTGCCGCCGGAGCAGTTGGACGACCGCCGCGTTGCCGATGCTGCGTTGCAGCGCGCCGAGCGAGCGGGCGTCCGCGGGCGCGGACTGCCGCTGGGCGGTCGGCCGGGCGCGGTCGCGGCGCTCGGACGCTTTCTGGTCGTGCGCGTGCACATCCACCTCCTGGACGGGCGGTTCACACCGCTGTCGCTGTGTATCCGTCCCCGGTCTATGCCGGGCCGGGTGGTCCGCGCAAGGGCCGCAGGGGCAGTGTCGGGGGCAATCCCCGGCGAACCCGGAGGTCAACCGGTTCACCCGGCCCGGCTGCGCCCACCCGGCGGGGCCCGGCCGGGGCGCGGGGCGAGGCGCGGCCGGGGCGCGGGGCGAGGCGGACCGCGGGGGGCCGCAACCGGACGCCGCACGGCGGCGTCCCACCGGATGCGAACGGTCGTCCGACCGTCGTACTTCCGGGGGGAATTCCACACATGCCGATCGACGACGCCGTACCCGCACCACCGCCGCGCAACTCCCTGCCGCCCTGCCCGGGCTGCGGGCTGACCGACCGGATCCGCTCGGTGCCCGCCGTCCACCTGGGTGAGCGACGCAACGTCACCTCCTCCGACCGCGACGGGCACACCGGGACGCGGGAGGAGGTGTCCGCCCTCGGCCGGGCCCTGGCACCCGCGCCGCCCGCCATCGGCGCGGCGGCACCGACACTGGCCGGCCTGAGCCTGCCGGCCCTGGCCGCGGCGATCGGCACCTTCATCGAGGGCACCAAGCAGCGCAACGCGGCCGCCGGCCCGGGGCCCGACCTCTCGCCGCCGGACTGGGCGGCCGGGCACTCGGGCGGCCTGCCCACCGGGTTCTTCGGCGGCTCGGACGTCACCCTGGGTACGGCGCCCAGGCATGCGGCGGCCCCGCTCGCCGACGCGACCGGTACCCCGACCGTGCTCCTGGTGTCGTACCTGCTCATGACCGTGGTGGTCGCGCTGCTGGCGGGCGCGACCGCGCTGTTCCTCGCCCGGCGGCGGCGCCTGTCGGGCCGGCCGCGGGCCGAGCGGCTCTGGAACCAGGCCTGGTACTGCATCCGTTGCGGCACCGCGCACTTCCCGCCCGCCGCCGGGCAGGGCAGCGGGGCGCTCACCCTGGTGGACTTCCGCAGGGCGGTCTGGACGGCGGGCGGCTACGGGAGCCTCGCCGACCGGTACCGGCTGTAGCCGCGCCCGGCGGCCGGCCCCGTCGTGGGCGCGGCCGGCCGCCGAGGGCGGTGGTCAGCCCGCGGCGGCGCAGCGGTAGAGCTGCTGGCCGTTGACGCCGCCGTCCTCGGCTCCCCGGCTCCCGGCCCCCGGTGCCGCGCCCGGTGCCGCGCCCGACGCCGTGCCGAGCACGTCGGTGGTCGGCACCCGGGTGCAGGCGCTGCGCACCCAGGACCGGATCTGCTCCGTCGCGGTCGCTCCCGCCTGCTCGCCACCACCGGCACCGCCACCGGCACCGGCGCCACCGCCGGACCGGTCCGCGCCGAGCAGGACGTAGAGCAACTCGCCCTTGCCGACGAGCTGTTGGAACTCCGTCAGGCTCGGTGAGGGCGCCGAGCCGCTGAAGCCACCCATCGGCAGCACCTCCTCGCCCGTCGCCAGGATGAACGGGGAGGCGGTGCTCCAGCTGGAGGCGGCGAACAGGTAGCGGGCGCCGTCCCGGTGGGCCCGCAGGTAGTCGAACAGGGCCTGCTCGGGCGCCGTGAGGTGCTCCGAGGAGCCGCCGAACCCGCCGCCGAACCCGGCGCCCCCGGCGCCCCCGCCGTGCTGCGCGCGCAGCGCGGCCGCGGCGGCGGTGGCCCCCTTCGCGGAGGCGTGCCCACCGCTCCCGGAGGGGCCGACGGTGCCCATGCCCGAGTTGCCGTACGCCGGGCTCAGCACCGACGCCGCCCAGGCGCCCGGCGCGACCAGCATCGCCGCCACGCCGGCCAGCAGCCCCGCCCGCGCGTACCCGCGCCCGGTGACCCGCCGGAGCGCGACCGCCGCGAGCAGCGCCAGGGCCACCACGCCCAGGCCGATCACGGTCGGTGCCAGCCACGGCAGGAAGGCCGGGAACTCCCGGGCCAGGTGGGCCGACCAGAGGACCGTCCCGGCGACCGCGGCGGGCAGCGCCCACGCCCGGGCGCCGCCCGCGCGGAAGCCCCGCCACAGCAGGACCGTCCCCGCACCGCCCAGCACCGCCAGGGGCGCGGCGATCACTCCCATGTAGTAGCTGTGGCCGCCGACGCTGCCCGCGCTGAAGACCAGGAAGAACGCGCCCAGCCAGGCGCCCCACAGGACGTAGCCGGCCCGCAGCACGTCGGTGCGCGGCTCGCGCCGCCGCCAGGCCAGTCCGCAGGCCAGCGCGACGGCGGCGAGCGGGTAGAGCCAGCCGGTCTGCGGGGCGAACTGCGCGCCGAACATCTTCGTCCAGCCGCCGTCGTCCGCGCCGCCGCCCTGACCGCCCCGGCCGCCGGCACCCTGGACCCCCGGGGTGGCCGGGGAGCCCTGGGCGGTGGCCGGGCCCGGACCGGCGGCCTGCGCGCCGGCCCCGCCGGCGTGGCCCCCGCCCCCGCCGCCCCGGACCGCCTGCACGCTGCCGGTCTGCGCCGCGCTCATCCCCAGCGAGGCGAACCGGTTCAGGAAGTTGTAGCCGACCACCATGCTGAACGCCGAGTTGTCCGTCGTGCCGTCCACGTACGGGCGGTCCTGGGCCGGGGTCAGGGTGACCGCCAGCATCCAGGAGGCGGACACCACCACCGTCACCAGGCCGGCCAGCGCGAGGTGCCCGATCCGCCGCCGCAGCGTGGTCGGCGCCGCGAGCAGGTACACCGCCGCGAGCGCGGGCAGCACCGTCCACGCCTCCAGCATCTTGGTCTGGAACGCCAGCCCCACCCACACCCCGGCCAGCAGCAGCGGGCGCAGCCGGGCCGTGTGGGCGGCCCGCTGCGCCGCGTCCGCCGCGAGCAGGAGCAGCAGGGTGAAGGCGGCGTCCTCGACCGCGGTGCGGAACAGCCCCGCGGCGACCGGCGTCAGTGTGAAGGCGGCGGCCGCGAGCAGCCCCGCCTCGGCCCCCGCCCAGCGCCGCACCACCCGGTACAGCACCAGGACGGACAGCACGCCCTCGACCACCTGGGGCAGGGTCAGCGCCCACGGGTGGAAGCCGAAGAGGCGCGCCGACAGCGCCTGCGGCCACAGGAACCCGGGCAGCTTGTCCAGCGTGATCGTGCCCGCCGGGTCGAACGACCCGAAGAGGAACGCCTTCCAGCTCTCCGTCATGCTGCGCACGGCGTCGGCGTAGAAGGTGTGGTACTGGCTGCGGTCGATGTTCCAGGCGTACAGCACGGCGGCGACGGCCGCGATCCCGAGCAGCACGGGCCGTGCGTAGCCCGGCTGTCCCTCGGGGGACGTCCACGGGGCCCGGCGGCCGCGCGGTCGGGGAGCCGGGGACTCCGTGGGGGTGGTGAGGACGTTGATGGCCATGGTGGGCACCTTCGGACGCCTCCATGAGAGATTTCTTGGAAAGCGCCCCGGTTTGGTCATTTCTATACCTATGGCGCACCGTTCGGCCCACCCCGCCCGGGTGACCGGCCCGTGACGGACCCGTGTCAACTTCCGGTGTCCGCACCATGGCGGACGGACGGCTGCGGCCACTAGTCTCCCGACGGCCCTGCTCACCCGATCGGAAAGCGAGTCGCACGTGTCCCCCTCGTCACGCCTGAAGTCCGCCACCGCCTGGCTGGTACGGCTGTTCTCCGCCCTCACCCTGGTCGCCGGCGGTGTCGTGCTCTTCTCCGGCACCGCCCAGGCCGCCACCATCTGCGGCAACGTCCCGGTGCCGCCGGGCTACGTGATCACCTCCGAGTCGCAGACCAACAGCTGTACCGGCGGCTACCTGACCGAGACCATCCAGCCGCCGTCCAACGGGCTGGCCGTCTGCCTGAACGGCCCGGTCCCGACCGGTTACGCCGTCACATCCATCTACACCAGCGGCAGTTGCGGCCCGTACCAGACCGGCCGGATCAACACGGTCACCAACGGCATGCGGATCTGCGGCAACTCCAACGGCTCGCTGCCGGGCGACTACGTGATCACCGCCGAGGGCCCGGACAGCACCTGTTCGCAGTGGTACGGCGAGACGGTCAACATCGTGGGCAACGGCATCGCGGTCTGCGGCAACTCCCCGGTCCCGGCCGGTTACGTGATCACCGCCAGCTACCAGAACGCCGCCTGCGGGATCTACCTCGGGGCCCGGCTCAACACCGCCTCCGACGGCATGACCTTCTGCGGCAACTCCCCGATCCCGTCCGGCTACGTGATCACCGCGAACTTCCAGGTCAGCGGTTGCGGCCAGTACCTGGGCGGCCGTCTGAACCTGGCCTACAACGGCATCGTCGTGTGCGCCGACTCCCCCACCCCGCCCGGCTACTGGGTCTCCGCCACCGGCATCCAGTCGGCCGCCTGCGGCCCCTACATGGCGCAGCGTCTGAACAACGCCTGACCGCCTGGTCCGCCCCTGACCGCCTGGTCCGTCCCTGCCCGGGCGGCCCGTCCGGCCCGCCGCTCCCCCCGAGCGGCGGGCCGGTGCCGTTCCGCCGCGCGGCGGGCGGGGCTCAGGGGCGCTGGGCGGTGGCCGTCAGCCGGGCGTAGCCGAGGACGTGGCCGCTCAGGGTGAAGGCGGTCACGGCGGCGGGGGTGGTGGCGGGCAGGTCCAGGGTGGGGACGTCCAGGGCGTAGACGGTGATCCGGTAGTGGTGCGGGGTGTCGCCGGCCGGCGGGCAGGGGCCCAGGTAGCCGGTGCGGCCGGCGTCGTCGGTGCCGGTGACCGCGCCGGGCGGCGGGGTGGCGCCCAGGGTGTCGGTGCCGGCCGGGATGTCCCAGGTGAGCCAGTGCCAGAAGCCGGATCCGGTCGGGGCGTCCGGGTCGAACAGGGTGACCGCGTAGCTGCGGGTGCCGGCCGGGGCGCCGTGCCAGGACAGTCGGACCTGCCGGTCGGCGCCGGAGCAGCCGAAGGCGTCGGCCCAGGTGTCGGCCGGGAAGGTGCCGCCGTCGCGCAGGTCCGGGCTGCTGACGGTGAAGCGGGCGGCGGTGGCGGGGACGCCGGAGCGGACCCTGGTGTAGCCGGGGTCCGGCTGCCGGGGGTGGTGGCCGCCGTGGGCGACGGCGGCCGTCGCGCCCAGGGCCAGGGTGCTGGCGGCGGCGGTGGCCAGGGCGGCGGCGGTACGGATCGACTTCCTCATCGGGAACCCCTCACATCGGTGGTGCCGGCCGGGCCGGCGGACTGCGTGGCAGCCACCTTCGCGGGACGGCGCGGGGGCGGGAAGGCGCTGCGGATGCTGGTGTCCGGGGTACCAGCGTCCGGGCTGGACACCGCGCGCCGGTGCTGCGGATCATGGCGGGCATGGGGAACCGACCTGTCCAGCGCCGTGCCGACCTCGCGGAGTTCCTGCGCGCGATGCGGGCCCGGCTGCGCCCCGGGGACCTCGGTCTGCCGGAGGCGGGCCGGCGCCGCACCCCCGGGCTGCGCCGGCAGGAGGTGGCGCAGCTGGCCGCGGTCAGCATCGACTGGTACATCCGGCTGGAGCAGGGGCGGGTCGGCGTGCCCGGTGCCGCGGTGCTGGACGCCGTCGCCGAGGCGCTGCGGCTGTCGCCGGCCGAGCGGGGCCATCTGCATCTGATCGCCCGGGGTGAGGCGCCGGTGGCGGTCCACCGGCCGGCGCCGGTGGGCGGGTCGTTGCGGGTGCTGCTGGACGGGCTGCCGCTGCTGCCCGCCTACGTCGTGGACTTCCGGCTCGACGTGCTGGCCCGCAACGCCGCCGCGGCCGCGCTGTTCGGCGAGGGGTTCGGCAGCGGGTTCGCCGACAACCTCGGCCGGCTGCTGTTCCGCGCGCCGGGGATCCGGGCGGCGCAGCTGGACTGGGAGCGGGTCGCCCGGGAGACGGTCGGCAATCTGCGGGCCAATCTGGCCCGCCACCGCGGGGATCCCAGGCTGCTCGCCGTGATCGACGAACTGCGCTCCCACAGCGGGGAGTTCGCCCGCTGGTGGGAGGACCACACGGTGCAGGAGCGGGCCCACGGGGAGAAGCGGGTGCGCCATCCGGAGGCCGGTGAGCTGGCGGTGCGCTACGACGTGCTGGCCACGTTGGACGGTTCGGGCCAGCGGCTGATGGTGGTGACGCCGGCGGATCCGGCCGCCGAGCGGGCGCTGGGCCGGCTGGTCGCGGCCCGGGCGGACCGGCTGGGCGGGGCGGTGGTGCACGCGATCGCGGGGTGACGGGGCGGCGCGGGCCGGGAGGCGGGGCCGGGCCCGGGTGCGGGGGCCGCGGGAAGGGTCCGCCCCGGCGCGGGCGGGTGCCGGCACCGGGGCGGGGAGGGTGTTGGGGTCAGCGGGACCGGGCGGGGCGCCGGGTCAGCAGGTCCCGGCCGGGCGGTCGCGGACCATCAGGTCGTTGCCGCCGGTGGTGCCGTCCAGCCAGAGCACCCGGGTGCCCTGGTCGGCCGCGGGCAGGTACTGGCCGCCCCGGTTGCAGGAGACCCGTACGGGGGTGCCGCCGGTCAGCGGCAGCTGGTACACCTTGGGCAGGGCGGCGTTGGACCAGCCGCCGGTCGGCTGGGGGCTGCGGTGGACGTAGCTGACGGCCTGGTCGCTGGCGGTGAACTCGCGCTCCGTCAGGCCGTACTTGGCGTCGGCGGGCAGCAGGTCGGTGACGCCGGAGCCGTCCGCGGCGCCGGAGCGCAGGGCGGTGGGGAGGGTGCGGTCGGCCGGGGCCGCCAGCCAGAGCAGCCGGTCGCCGGCGAGGACCGGGGAGCCGAGGTAGGGCTGGGCACCGTCCTTGGGGGTGCTCACCGGGTACTGGGCGGTGACCTTGCCGGTGGCGGTGGAGTAGACGGTGGGCGCCTGGACGGCGGCGCCGTCGGCGTTCCAGCTCTCGATCCAGCCGAGCCGGCCGTCCCGGAAGGCGAGGGAGGAGAGGTTGTGGCCCTCGGGCAGCGGCAGTTGTACCGGTGCGGCGCCGTCGTGGGAGAGGTACGCCCGGGTCTGTTCGGTGGCGTGGTCGGTCAGGGTGAAGGCGACGTCGCCGCCGGACATCCGCAGGTTGGCGGGCGATCCGGACAGGCCCTGGAAGAGGGTGCGGACGGGGCCGGTGCCGGTGAGCGGGGCGGTCACCACCGCGATCCCCCAGGTGCCGGTGGCGTCGGGCCCGACGGCCAGCCAGACGGCTGACTTGCCGTCGGTGGCGGCCCAGCCGTGGACGCGCCCGTCGTCCGGGCTGAGCCGCACCGGGGTGCCGGTGCCGGTGGTGGAGCCGGTGTACAGGGCGATGCCCCGGTCGTTGGGCAGGAGGCTGCCCGTCACCCAGTGGCCGCCGCCGGTGGTCGGGCCGAGCGGGGCGGTGCCGCCGCTCATCAGCGAGCGGCTGTCGGTGCCGATCCGGCTCTGCCAGCCGGCCTTGATGCCGTGCGCGTCGAACGCGGCCGCCACCTTGCGCAGGTCGGCCGCGCCGAGCTTGAGCGACTTGCCGGCGGCGAGCACCGCGTTGCGCCCGGCCACGAAGTCGTCCAGCGGGGTGAGGTACTCGGCGAGCGCGCGGTAGACGAGGCGGTCGGCGGTGAGCGGGTCGAGGGTGCGCCGGATGTCCCACAGCGCGCCGCTGAAGATGGTGGAGTTGAAGTGGACGCCGCCGTTGTCCAGTTCCTTGCCGGCGCCGAGGTAGTCGTTCACGGTGGTGCGGCGGTCGTCCAGGCGGCGGGTGGCGCACTCCTGCGGGGTGCCGGTGCGGCACAGCGTCTCGCCCATCAGCGGGGCGGTCGGGTCGTCCATCCTGATGCCGCGGGTGGTGACCTCGACGGCGTTGCCGAAGTAGTCGGCGATGCCCTCGTTCATCGCGCCGGACTGGCCGACGTTGACCAGGTTGGCGGTGTGCGAGACGACGCCGTGGGTCATCTCGTGGCCGGCGATGTCCATCGAGGCGGAGAACGGCAGGTACCGGTCGTCGCCGGCGCCGTAGACCATCGTCCGTCCGCCCCAGGCGGCGTTGACGAACGGCCGGCCCTGCATGGTGACGTTCACCACGGACAGGATCGGGCTGCCCTTGCCGTCCAGGCCGTCGCGGCCGAGCCGGTTGCGGTAGAAGTCGTACACGGCCGCGGCGTTGACGTGGGCGTCGGTGGCGCCGCTGGTGCCGGTGGAGGCCGGGAAGTCCGGGCCCGGGGAGGAGACCGGCAGGACGCCGTCGGGGATCCCGGCGCCGAACTCGGTGAAGTCCCGCCCGGCGCCGTCGTAGGTGAGGATCCCGCCGGAGCGGGTGGAGTCGACGAGCTGGTAGCTGCCGTCCTGCTGGCGGGAGACGTTCACCGGGACGGTGTGGCCGTGCAGGTCGGGGGCGCTGCCGACGGCGGGTCCGGCGCCGGTGCCGGGGGCGCCGGCGGGGCCGTCCGGGGCGCCGACCTGGTAGGGGGTCGAGGACTCCTGGGCGAGTGCGACGACGCCGGAGGTCGCGTCCACGTAGACGTCGTGCACCAGCGGCCCGGCGGCCGCCGGGTCGTCGGCGCGCACGCTGAAGTGCTGGGCGAGCCGGCCGGTGCCGCCCGGCAGGACGACCGGGCCGCGGTCCTCGACGGCGGCCGCGGCCCGGGCCCGCGGGTCCGGGACGGTGTCGAGCGCCCGGCGGCGCAGTTCCTCGGCCGGGGCGGCGGGCTTGGTCGGGGCGGTCAGCCCGGTGTAGTACCGGCCGCCGACCGACTCCACCCGCTGGTCGGCGCCCTCGCCGACCAGGCGCACCAGGTACTGGCCGCCGAGCACCGGCACGCCGCCGTGGTCCTGCTGGAACCTGACGGTGTGCCGGTCCGGCCCGGTCCGCTCGACCGCGATCTCGGTCAGGCGGGCCGGGTCGACCCGGTAGCGGTCCGTGTGGGCCGCCAGGAAGGCCCGGGCCGCCTGGGCCGGGGTGCCGGGCGCGGTGTCGGACAGCCCGGTCACCAGCTGCGGGGCCTCGGTGCCCTCACCGGCCACCAGGGCTGGGACGGGATCGGGTTCGGCCGTCGGGCCCGGTGGTGCGGCCAGGGCGGGGGACGCGGTCACGGTGAGCGCCAGCGCCAGGCTCAGGGCGGCGCCGGTGGCGAGCAGTCCGGCTGTCGGGCGGGAACGGTGGTGCACTGCGGCCCTCCACGGGGTCGGCGGTGGGGCGGCGCCGGTGCGCCGCCCCTTCGCCGGGATCTACGGGTTGGCCTACGAACCAGGTTCAGCGGGTGACGGCCCCTCCGTCGGTGACGCGTCGTCAGTCGTGCTGGCCGTCAGTGCCGTTCCGGGCCGTGCCCGGGTCTTCGTCCGGCGGGCTCGGCGGGCCCGGCGGGTCGCAGTCGGCCCGGGCGGTGCCGGTGGCGACCCGGATCCCGCCGAGGAGCATCGCACGGAAGGCCGGGTCCGTGTACGCCTGTTCGCCGTGCCCCAGGGCGGTGTACCAGGACCGGCCGCCCTGGACCCGCCGGCACCAGACGACGGGGTGGTCGCCCATCCGGTCGGGGCCCGGGTCGTAGCTGGACTCGTCGACGGAGGCGAGGACGTGCACGGAACCCCTGGGATCGGTGCGGAAGTTGTACCACTCGTCCGTCCAGCCCCAGACGGCGGGCAGGTGGGCGGTGCTGGGGTTGTCCCGGTCCTCGACGACCACCCGGGCCGGGAACTGCCCGTGCGGGTGGCTCTTGAAGTAGGCGCCGACGACCTGGCCGTAGAAGGGCCAGGCGAACTCGGTGTCGGAGGCGGAGTGGATGCCCGCGTAGCCGCCGCCGGCGCGCAGGTAGCCCTCGAAGGCGGCCTTCTCGGCGGGGCCGAGGACGTCGCCGCTGGTCAGCGCGAAGACGACGGCCCGGTAGCGGGCGAGGTGGGCGGGGGTGAAGACGGCGGCGTCCTCGGTGGCGTCGACGGTGAACCCGCCGGCGGCGCCCAGTTCCTCGATGGTCCGGACGGCGGTGGGGATCGAGGCGTGGCGGTAGGCGCCGGTCCTGGAGAAGACCAGCACCCTGACGGCGTGCCGGTGAACGGGCTGCGCCGTGGCCGGGCCCGCGGGGGCGATCAGGGCGAGCGTCGCGCCCAGACCCAGCAGGGACCGGAGTGCTCGGAGTGCTCGGAGGCGGGGCATGCGGACTCCTCGGCAGGGCTCCGGGCGGGGCTTCGCCGCAGGGCGGACCCCCGGGCTTTCCGGGGCGGTTGCCGCCGGCCGCGGCCCCCGTCGATGCTAGGGCGTGTCTGACAATTCCCGCCGGGCGCGCCGCTCCGCAGCGGGCCGCCGGAAGCAGAACCTGCCACCGCCCAACCGGGCGGCGCAGGCGGGAAGTTAGGCTGCGGACCGAACATCGGAGCGACCGGGGGGCGGGCGATGGGGGTACGGCGTGGGGTGGCTGCGGCCGCCGGGGTCGCGGGGCTGCTCCTGACGGGACTGGCGGGCTACGGGATCGGCCCGTTCGGCGCGGCGGACGTGCCGACGGCGCAGATGCGGGAGGCGGCCGACCGCCTCGACGACGTGCTCCAGCAGAGCCTCTACCGGTGGAACAACACGGGCTCCGACCAGCGCTTCGAGCCGTCCGACGGGGAGCCGGCCGCGAGGCCCGTCCTGCTCGACGTGCGCGAGCACCACGACGCGCGGGACCGCACCGTCGAGGCGGACTACCTGTTCGGCGGGGCGGTGTCGAAGCGACGGTTCGGCTTCGACTGGGGCCTGGGCAAGGGCGTCCAGGGGTGTTTCCGCTACACCTTCACCAACATGCTCTACACCCTGCGCCACGAGGCGATCGACTGCCCGGAGGACCTGCCCCCTCCCCCGCGGCCCGGCCCGGAAGCGGCGTCCGGGAACGGCCCCGAGGACGCCTGGACGCTCCGGCGCCGCACGGCGCAGCTCGCCGACCGGATCCGCCCCGCCGAGCCTTCCCCCGGCACCGTGCTCCGGCCCGGCGTGGACGAGTTGGGCGCCCTGCTCGTCACCGCGAAGGTCGACCCCGCCGTCCCGCGCACGCTCGCCGTGCGCTCGGGTGTCGCCCTGCTCGCACTGGGCACGGCCCACCGGTGCGTCTTCGCCAGCATGGACACCCGCTCCGTCGCCGTGTGGCCCGCGCCCTTCGAGGCCCCCTGCACCACCGATCGCGCCTACCGGTCGTACGCGATGGCGTACTGGCCGCCGCTGCCCGGCATGTGAGCGCCGGGGCCGCCGGGTCGCGGTGCGGTGCGGTGGGTGCTCCTCGGCGGGGGTGGGAAGGCGGTCGTCGGCGCGGCGATGAGTTTTCCGGCTGCGGGGGGTCTACATCTCGACGGGGAACGACCACCGCATCCGGGAGTAGAGACATGGGACTCATCCACATCGAGCTGTTCGCGACCCTCGACCTCGTGGGGCAGGCGCCCGGCGGGCCCGAGGAGGACCCGGCGGGGTTCCCGTTCGGCGGCTGGCAGGCGCCCCTGCTGAACGAGGTCACCGGGGCGCAGATCGCCGCCGCGTACGAGGGCACCGACGCGCTGCTGCTCGGCCGGCGCACCTACGACATCTTCGCCGCCTACTGGCCGCACCAGAAGGAGGGGCAGATCGCCGAGCTCTTCAACCGGGTGCCGAAGTACGTCGCCTCGCGCGGCGAGCCCGACCTCCCGTGGGCCGGGTCCGCGCTGCTCGGCCCGGACCTGGCCGGCGCGGTGCGCGAGGTGCGCGAGCGGCACGGGAACGTGAAGGTCGTCGGGAGCCTGGACCTGGTGCAGACCCTGCTGCGGGAGCGGCTCTTCGACCGGCTGGACCTCTGGCTGCACCCGCTCGTGCTCGGCGTCGGGAAGAAGGTGTTCGACGGCGGCGCGGTGCCCACCAACCTCACGCTCCTCGAACCGCCGGCGGCCGGCCCGCAGGGCACGGTGTACCTGCGCTACGGGCTCGCCGACGGCACGCCCCGGACGGGCGACATGACCGCGCCCGACCGCGGCCTCGGGCCCGACGACGGCCGGTGACCCGGTGACCGCCCTCGAGGTCGACGGGGTCGCCCTGGGCATCGAGTCGTTCGGCGAGCACGACGCGCCACTGGTCCTGCTCGCGGGCGGGCCCACGATGCTCTCCTGGCCCGACGCGCTCTGCGCGCGCCTCGCCGCCGGCGGGCGCCGGGTGGTGCGCTACGACCTGCGCGACAGCGGGGAGTCGACGACGGCGGACCCGCGGGCGCCCGCCTACACCCTGCGCGACCTCGCCGCCGATGCCGCGGCCCTCGCCCGGGCGCTCGGCGGCGCGCCCGCGCACCTGGCGGGGACCGGCGTCGGCGGGATGGTCGCCCAGGTCGCCGTGCTCGACCACCCGGACGCGTTCCGCGCGCTCACCCTGGTCGGCACCCGCCCGGTGGCCCCCGGCCCGCCCGACGACGACCTCCCCGACCACGACCGGGCGACGATGGACCGGCTGTTCGCGCGTGCGGCCCCCGACTGGGCCGACCGCGCGGCGGTCGCGGAGTTCGCCGCCGCCGGCGCGGAGATCCTCGGCGACGACCCCGGCACCGCCCGCGCGCTGGCCGCCCGTGTCTGGGACCGCACGCCCGGCACCGCGCCCCCGGTCCACCTGGCCAACCAGCTGGGCCTGGCGTTCGCCGGGCTCGACTGCGCGCCCCGCTGGCGCGAGCGCCTGCCCGGGATCGGGGTGCCCGTGCTCGTCGTCCACGGCCGCCGCAACCGGTTCTTCCCCGTCGGCAACGGCGAGGCGCTCGCCCGCGCGATCCCCGGGGCGCGGCTGCTCGTCCTCGACGGGGCCGCCACCGCGATCCCCGGCCCGGCGGTCGACGAGGTCGCCGGGGCGATGCTCGCACTCGGGTGACGGCGTCCGGGCCCGGGGCCGCCGGCGCTCACCGAACTCGCCGCGGACCGGGTGCTGTTGCGGGCCCGGGCGCAGAACCTGGACGGCGTCGCGGTGCTG
>NZ_JBFBGS010000082.1:0-30834 GCF_040684795.1 Kitasatospora sp. NPDC089797
GATGCGGCCGCCCGCGAAGACGTGGACGTGGTCGGGCTTGATGTACCGCAGGATGCGGGTGTAGTGGGTCACCAGCAGGGTGCCGACCTCGCCGGCGCCGAGCCGCCCGGCCGCGCCGGGGCCCGCCGCCGACTACACCGCGGACTACCGGGCGGTGGAGCTGACCTCGGCGGACCCCGGCTACGAGTTCGACCTGGCCGCGGGCACGGTGGTGCCGACCGACAGCGTGAGCTGGTACCTGGGGCGCAGCGACAGCGAGTTCCTCGTCCCGGAGAACGCCGACTCCTTCATCGGCCGGGACGCCGGCCTGGGCCCCGCCGAGTGCCTCCAGGGGCTGGGCAGCCACCCCACCGGCCGGGTCCCGTTCAGCGCGGTCGGCGGGCGCGGCGCGTTCTGCGTCCGGTCGGCGGACGGAAAGGAGCTGGCGGTGGTCCGGGTGCTGTCGGCGGCGGGCGCGGACGGGCCGGTCAGGGTCTCGCTGGACCACTACCGCCGCAACGGCTGACCGCGGCGGGGCCGGGGCCACGGGTACGGGTCAGGCCGGAGCCCGTCACCGCCCCCGCATCGGCGGGGACGGGGACGGGCTCGCGGCGCCCTCCGGGGTCAGGGTCAGGCCGGTCGCCGGGGCGGAGCGGCCCGGTCCGGGGTCGGCACCGGCGAGGGCGCGGGCCCGGGCGTCGGCGTCGGTGCACCGGCGGCCGGCGCGGCCGGGACGGCCTGGTCAGCCGGGTGGTCGGCGGGCTGGTCCTCCGTCCGCATCGCCGCCGTCTCCGCCTTGAGGATGCGCATCGACCTGCCCAGTCCGCGCGCCATCTCGGGCAGCTTCTTGGAGCCGAAGAGCAGCACCACGACCGCCAGCACCACCAGCAGGTGCCAGGGCTCCAGTCCATTGCGCAGCATCGCCGCCTCACCCGGCCTTTCGTCGTCGGGACCGGGGCCGCGTTCGGGGCGGCCCTGGTCGTCTCGGGGTGGTTTGGGTGGCTTCACCGTAGAGCTTGACTGATTTTTCAGTCAATGCGAGAGTTCAGTTCCGGCGATGCCGGGCGACTGCGCCCGCCGCCGACCGGCGCTGCGCGCAGCACTCCCCGGAGTCCGCCCGCCGCGCCGACCGTTCCGCCCTCGGCCCCACCGGAGTCCACCGTGAACCACTCCTCCCTCGCGCGCCGCACGGTGCTGCGTTCCCTCGCCGGCGCCGGCCTGATCGCGGTCGGTGCGACCGCCTGCTCGGCCGGCGACGACCAGGCGGACCCGGCCGCCCCGTCCTCCACCGCCCCCGCCGACCAGCCGTCCGGCGCCGCCACCACAGCACCCGCGCCCTCCGCGACCGGTTCCGCGCCCGGCGGGCGCCGGCTCGGCGGCGAGTGGGAGAAGCACGAGCGGACCTTCATGGCCTGGCCCGCCTCCGAGAACGTCTGGGGCGAGCAGCTCGGGCCCGTCCGCAAGGACATCGCCACGGTGGCGCGGGCCATCGGCAGCCGTGAGCCGGTGGTCCTGCTGGTCCGCCCCGGTCAGGAGGACTCGGCCCGCAACGCCTGCGGCAAGGACGTCGAGCTGCTGTCCGTCCCGGTGGACGACCTGTGGGCCCGCGACACCGTGCCGGTGTTCGTGGAGGAGGGCGGCAAGGTCAAGGGCGTCGACTTCAACTTCAGCGGCTGGGGCGGCAAGCAGGAGCACACCAACGACGCCCGGATCGCCCGGGCCGTCCTGGACCGGTACAAGGTCGAGCGGATCTCCACCCAGGTCGTCGCCGAGGGCGGCTCCTTCGAGAGCGACGGCCAGGGGACGCTGCTGATCACCGAGAGCTCGGTCGTCAACGCCAACCGCAACCCGGGCCGCGACCGCGACCAGATCGAGGCCGAGCTCAAGCAGGCCCTGGGCGTCACCAAGGTGATCTGGCTGGCCGGCGTCAAGGGCAAGGACATCACCGACGCCCACGTGGACTGCCTGGCCCGGTTCGCCGCCCCCGGTGTGGTCTTCCTGGACCGGGCCTTCCCCGGCACCCCGGCGGACGTCTGGTCACGCTCCGCCGACCAGGCCCGGGCCGTCCTGGCGGACGCCACCGACGCGACCGGCAAGAAGCTCAAGGTGGTCGAGATCAGCCAGCCCGACCCGGACCGGATCACCGGGCGCGGCGACGCCTTCGTCTCCTCGTACATGAACTTCTACATCGGCAACAAGGGCGTCTACCTGCCGAAGTTCGGCGACGCCCGGGCCGACGGGCACGCCCAGGACGTGTTCAAGGACCAGTTCCCGGACCGCGAGATCGTCGCGCTGTCGATCGACACCATCGCCTCCGGCGGCGGCGGCATCCACTGCTCCACCCACGACCAGCCGGCCGGCTGACGCCGGCTGCCACCCGGTCGCGCAGTCGCCGCTCCGGCCGCGGCGGTGCGACCGGTGCCGGTGCGGCCGACGGTGGCGCGGCTCCCGGTCGCGGCGGTCGTTGCGGTCACCGCGGTCGTTGCGGTCGCCGCGGTCGCCGGGGTGGTGCGGTCGGCGGAACACCTCGCCGCCCGGACCGCCCCGGCGCTTGCGTGGCCCGGACTGCCCTGCTCGACCACGGCAGTCCGGGCCGCTGCTTCAAGTGCGCTTGAAGAACTCCACCTCGGCCAGCGCGATGCTGCGCCCGGCCCCGGTGCCCGCGGCCTCCCGGACGGTGAGCCTGACCTGCACGACGTCACTGATCCCGGTCGCCACGGTCTGCGGGCCCGGCTGGTCGTTCAGGGTGAGCTGCTTGCGGTGCACCTCCCCGTCCGAGGCCGTCACCTCCAGGGTCAGGACGACGGGACGGGCCTGCTGGTGGAACTGCGCCGGGTCCGCGGACGCGCCGGTGTGGACGATCAGGTCCACCAGCCGGAACGGGTTGCGGAAGGTGAAGCTGATGGAGTCCCCGATCGCGGGCGCCCCCCAGTAGGTGTTGCTCAGGCCGTCGTCGGCCAGCGTCGCGGGATGGCCCTCGACCGCGGCGCTCGCCGTGGTCACCGAGGGGGTGATCGGCGCGGTGCTGCCGAGCTTGTCCAGCACGTCCTGGTAGGCGCTCTTGCCCAGCGGGTACAGCAGGACCCCCGCCACCACCAGCGCCAGCAGCACGATCAGCGCGATGGTGCGGCGCAGCGCGTTGCCCGACCCGCCGATCCGCACCCGGCGGCGGAACGGCCAACGGGTGCGCCACCAGGGCAGTTTCGGCGCGGCCGCGGTGACGGTCAGCGGGGCCGCGCAACGGCGGCAGAAGCGCCGCTCGGGCAGGTTGGGCGTACCGCAGCGCGGGCACGGCGGGCCCTCCTGGGCCTCCTCGGCCACGGCCGTGCGGACCACCGGGCGCGGTGCGACGGGCTTGGCGGGCTGCACGGCCACCGGGTCGGTCCGCGGCTCGGGTTCGGCTTCCGGCGCCGGGGGCGCCGTCGGGGCGGTGGCCGGGACCGGGGCCGGAGCGGCCTCGGGGGCGGCGGGGGTCGGCACGGGCCGGGAGCGGGTCGAGCGGGCGGTCCCGCCGGTCGGCGGGGTCGACGGCTCCTCGGCGGGCGGGGCCGGCGTCCCGGACTCCGGGGCGGGCGGCTCGGTGCGCCTGCTGCGGCTGGTGACCCGCCGGGAGACGTTCCGCCAGGTGGACCCGGTGCGCGCCGTCCCGGGGGCGTCCGGCTCGGCCGGGGCCGCCGGGGTGGCTGCCGGAGCCGGGGCCGTCGGGGTGGACGCCTCGGCCGGGGCGGGCGCGGGTTCCGCAGCGGGCGCCGTCCGGCCCGTGCCCTTCGCGGACCGGGAGGTGGACGTCGGCGTCGCCGCGGACCGCGAGGTGGACGTCGGCGCTTCGGTGGGCGCCGGGGCGGGCGTGGGCGCCGTGGTGGGCGCGGGCGGCGCCGTCGCCGGGGAGGGCGCCGCGGCCGGGGACGCCGGGGCGCTGCGCGACCACCCCAGGTAGGCGCCGCAGTTGCCGCAGAAGTCGTCCCCCTCCGCGTTGGCCGTACCGCACTCGGGACACACCGGCATCCGTCAGCCCTCCGCTCGCCCGGGCGGCCCGGGCACGATCTCGACCCGGCAGGTCAGATGGACCGGGCAGCCCGCCCGGACGACGGCCAGCACCTGGTCCTCGTCCAGCGCCGCCCCGCCCAGCGGCCAGACCCGTACCAGCACCTCGCCGCCGTGCGCGGGCAGCGGGACGTGCCCGGGCGCGCTCGCCCAGGAGACGCCGCCGCCGTCCGTGATCTCGGCGCCGGCGCCCAGCACCAGGCGCAGCCGCTCCGTGAGGCCGCGCCGGGTGCCGCGCCACCGGTGCAGTTCCATGGCGCGACCGACCACCGCGCGGCGCACCTCGTCCGGCCAGGCCGGGTCGACGTCCACCGCGACCCAGGAGGCCAGCCAGTCCAGGAAGTCGCCCGGCGCGAGCCGGGGTTGGAAGTAGGCGGGCAGGTTGTCCAGGGTCGCGAAGACCGGGGCGAGGACGGTGTCCAGGCCCGCCGTGAAGCGCTGGGCGAAGTCGTCCTCGGCGAACAGCGCGGGCAGCAGTTCGCCGATCGGGTGCGGACTGGGCAGTCCGGGGACAGCGGCTCTGGTCATGCCGTCCCGTCCTCGGCGGCCGCGGTGATCACGATCTGGTGCTGGTGCGAGAAGACCAGCGCGTCCGGCGGGACGTCGACCCGTTCGGCGGGTGCGCCCCGGCGACCGGTGATCGGGTCGGCCGGGAACAGCCGCAGATCCTCGACGCCCACGACCGCCGCCTCCCGCTGGAGGACGGCGAACACCTCCCCGTACTGCACCGCCCGGCCGAACGGCCAGCCCCGGCCGTCGGCGCCGCCGCGCAGCGGGTTGAGGTAGCGGTAGAGCGCGTCCAGCACCGCCTCGCGGACCCGGTCCGGGTCGGCGGCGCGGGTGGTGAGCCGGGCCACCACGGTCACCCCCTGGTAGGCGGGGGGCTGCACCAGGATCCGGGTGCCGATCAGCCGCCGCTCGTCCAGTGCGGTCGCGACGGCGGCCAACACCTGCTCGTCCGGGATGAGTTGCTCGAAGCGCAGCCGCTCGCCCTCGTCGGCGACCGCGTCCGGGACCACCAGCACCCGGACCGTCCCGGCTTCCCCGGCGCCGGCGGGCACGCAGCTGACCCGGGCCGCGGAGGGCGCGGCCTGGTGGGCGATCAGCTCGAAGTCCCCGGCGGTGACGGCGCGTTCCTGCAGTCGCAGCTGGTGCGGGGCGCGCAGCTTGGCGTTCTCCACCGTCTCGCCGTCGACCCCGCCGCGGGCCGCCTCACGGTTGTCCACCCGGGCGATGTACGGGACGGAGCTACGCAGCACCGTGACGGTGTTGCGGGCGACGTTGCCCGCGATGCCGCCGCCGGTGCGGTAGCGCGGGACCCTCAGCTGGGCGCCCTTGGCCGGGACGGCGCCGAAGGCGCGCAGGCTGCCGTCCGGCTCGCGGACGGCGGGCGGCAGGTGGAACTCGCCGTTGGTGGCGTCGAGCACCACGTGCCGGTCGGTCGGCCCGGAGTCGCCGAAGTGCTCGACGACCGTCCAGCGCTGCCAGCCGTCGCCGGCCGAGACCTCGACCACGGGCGGTTCGCCGTCCAGCAGCACCGGCGGCCGGGCCAGCCGGAAGCGCTGGCCCGCGACGCCCTCCGAGGAGCCGAGCGGCGCGTCGGTGACGGTCTGGGCGTGCACGGCGGTGGCGGTGCCGCCGACGGTGAAGACCTCGGCCCGGCGGACGGTGGGCGACTCGGAGTAGAACGGCTGGCCCGGCTGCGGCTCGGTGACCCGGCAGCGCAGCCAGCCGGCCCGCCGCCCGGCGACCACCGAGGCGGTGTGGCCGGCGGGCACGAAGACCAGCACCTCACCGGGCCGGTTGAGGCCGCCGGTGGTGTCGCTGCCGGTCTCGCAGGCGATCCAGCGCGCGCCGTCCCACACCTCCCAGGCCAGCGGGGGCTGGCGGGGGTCGACGCCGACGCCCTCGACCCGGCTGTCCAGCCGGACGGCCAGGATGCAGCGCGGCACCACGGCGGGCAGGGCGAAGAGCATGGCGTCGCCGGCCGCCGGGCGCGGCTGGAAGCAGCGCACGTCCACGCCGTCGGCCAGTCGGGTGGTGACGTCGGTCTGCTCGCCGGTGGCGGAGACGGTGACCAGCCGCTCCAGCGAGCTGGGCACGATCGGGAGGTCCTCGGCGGTGCCGAAGACCACCGCGTCGTCGGTCTCGGTGCGCAGCGTGGAGACCTCGGTGCCGGCGCGCAGCAGGACCGTCTCGGGCTGCGGGGCGGAGAGCCAGAAGTCGACCTCGGCGCGGGCGGCGGCGGGCGGGAAGAGCCGGATGCCGAGCAGGTCGAGGAAGGCCGCGTAGTTCTTCTCCGGGACGCGGTTGAGCCGGTAGAGGAGTTGGTCGACCAGGTAGGCGAAGGTCTCGATCAGGGTGACGCCCGGGTCGGAGACGTTGTGGTCGGTCCACTCCGGGGCGCGCTGCTGGACGTACCGCTTGGCCTCGTCGACGAGTTGCTGGAAGCGGCGGTCGTCCAGGTTCGGGGAGGGCAGGGCCATCAGCGCACGCCCTCCTCGATCGCGGCCGCCCGTTCGGGGTCCGGGTGTTCCGGGATGGTGTAGAACGGGAAGACCAGGTTGCGGCGGTCGTTGGTGGCCCGCACGGTGTAGTGGACGTCGATGTAGAGGGTGCCCTCGTCGACCCGGTCGAAGGCGATCACCACGTCGTCCACGGTGATCCGCGGCTCCCAGCGTTCCAGCGCGATCCGCACCTCGCGGGCGATCCGCCCGGCGGTGGTGCTGTCGCCCGGGGCGAAGACGTAGTCGTGGATGCCGCAGCCGAACTCCGGGCGCATCGGGCGCTCGCCGGGGGCGGTGCCGAGGATCAGCCGGATGGCCTCCGCGATCTCCCGGTCCCGCTCCACCATGCCGATGCCGCCGGTGGCGTTCACCCGCAGCGGGAACGCCCAGCCGCGGCCGATGAAGCTGCTGGTCATATCGCGCCTCCGATCAGCACGTTGAACGCCCCGGCGACGATGGTCGCGCCGCAGGTCGTCTTGTCGCCCATCCGGGCCGCGGGCAGGCCGCCGATCAGCACCACTCCCCCGGTCACCCCGCCGAGTTGGGGCTCGACCAGGTTGGCCGGGCCCATCTCCACGTGCGGGACGCAGGCGTGCACGGTGCCGGCCACCGCGGCGGGCCTGCCGCCGATCAGCACCGTCGCGACCTTGAGGGCGGCACCCGGCGGCGGGGTGGTGAGGGCGCCACCGTGGTCGGTGGGGTCGCCGGTCCGGGCTGCGGGGGGCATGTACGGTCTCCGTTCCGATGGCTCCTGCCGGAGCACAGTGATCTTCCGTTCCGGCACCGGGCGGGCCGGCGCCTGACAGTCTGACGTCACGTCAATTGATGCGCACGAACGCCCCCTTGAGAACCGCCTCGGCGCCGCCTTCGACGGTGACCGTGGTGGTGCCCCGGACGTTGACCGTACCGCCGCGCACGTCCACCGTGCCGGTGCCCGCGTCCAGGGTGATGCCGGAGGGGGTGAGCCGCACCGTGCTGCCCGCCCCGCCGGCCCCGCCGTGCACGGTCAGCACGATCTCGCCGTGCTGCTGGTCCAGCCGGACCTCCAACGTGCCGTCCCCGCTGGCCAGTCGGACGCCGGACTTGCCGCCCGGTACGTCCAGCAGCTCCAGTCGGTGGCCCGAACGGGACACCACGGAACGGCGGTTGACCGTGCCCGCGGTGGAGTCCACCAGTGGCACGTCGTGCGGGGAGGGCCGGTCCACGCCGTTGTAGAGCCCGCCCAGCACGTAGGGGCTGTCCAGGTCGCCCTGCTCGAAGCCGACCAGCACCTCGTCGTTGACCTCGGGGCTGACCACACCGCCGCCGCCGTGGCCGCCCCACTGCACGGTGCGCACCCAGTCCGAGACGTAACTGTCGTCCAGCCACGGGAACTTCAGGCGCACCCAGCCGCGCTTCCCGTCGCCCGGCTCGCGCACGTCGGTGACCACGGCGACGGCCAGGCCGGGCATCCGGGGCCCGCGCGGCGGGGCGTTGCCGCCGGTGGCCAGCCCGGCCAGCGAGCGGTCCGGCGCCGCGCTGACCACCACGGTGGTGCGGTAGCCGCGGAAGGGCTCCAGCAGGTGGCGGGCCCCGGTGACGGTGTAGCGGCCGGAGAAGGCCGCGCCGACGTTCCCCAGCGCGACCGCGGTACCGGCCCGCAGCCGCGGGTTGCCCTCGACGACCGCCTCCAGCTCGCCGAAGCCCGCGGCCACCGAGGCGGCCAGCGAGCGTGCCACCGCGGCGGTCTCCGCCTGGGTGCGGTACGGGGTGTCGGCGACGGTGAGCCGGGCCTGGCCGGGGAAGGCGGCGGCCACCACCGAGGGGCTCATCCCGGGCTGCACGGTCGGCGCGGTCAGGGCGGGTTCGGTGGCGACCAGGGCGCTCTTGGTGGTGACGTTCCAGCCGCGCGCCTCCACGGTGTCCGCGCCGGCCGCACCGGTCAGCACCCCGCGCAGCTCCAGCAGGTTGCGGCCGTACTCCAGCACCAGCGGGCTCTGCGGCGCGGGCGTGTTCGGGGCGGGCGCGGCGGAGGCGGGCTGCGGCCGGACGAACTCCAGCTCGCCGTCGTCGTCCACCCGCACCTGGGCGCCGCTCTCCTGGGCCAGGAACTGGAGGAACTCCCAGTCCGCGACGTTCGCCTGGGACAACTGCTGGTGCACCACCGGGAAGGAGTCGACCTTCCCGCAGCTCAGGCCGGCGCCGGAGGCGACCTCGCGGACGATGTCGGCGGTCGTCATGTTCCGGAAGGCCTTCACCCGGCGCCCGCGCATCAGCCGGTGGGTCACCGCCGAGGCCCGCACCACGGTGTACGAGCCGGTGGTGTCCACCTCCAGCTCCAGCGCCGTCACCTCACCGGTGAACAGCCGCACCTGGGTGTGCCCCTGGACGGTCACCACGGACACCTTCAGCGGGGTGCCGATGGTGATGCCGGTCGCGGTCAGGAAGGTGTGGTCGGCGTCCCGGAAGCTCAGCACGGCCGTGTCGGGCAGGCCGACGCTCTCCTCGATGTCGCAGGACACCAACTGGGTCGCCCACACCGGCGGCAGCGGTCCCGGCGCCTCCACGACGGGATCCGCTGCGAACGGCCGGCCGCCCCGGGCCTCGGGTGTCGTCACGGCCGACCACCCCGGGTCAGCTCGTCGATGCCCGGCACGATCAGCTCGGCGCCGGGAACCAGGGCCAGCGGGTCGTCGATGTCGTTGGCCTCCGCGATGGTCCGCCAGGCCGTCGCGTCCCCGTAGGCGCGCCAGGCCAGCAGCGGCAGGCTGTCGCCCGCGACCACCCGGTGGGTGCTGCGGGCCTCCGGGGAGCCGGAGGTGGGGTTCTGTCCGGCGGGGTCGACGCTGGCCTCGTCGATGGAGAGCGAGCACACCGCGCGCAGCGGATTGCCGTCCACGTCGAACAGCGTGTAGGTGACCGACAGGCCGGTCAGCACGCCGTTGAAGGAGGTGGTCTTGAGGGTGCCCCAGTCCAACCGGATCCACGGGCTGGCCGGGGTCTTGCGGGCCAGACTGGTCGGGGTGGGCACACAGGCCTTCATCAGCTGCTCCACCGCGCGCTCCACCGAGTTGTCGTGGGTCGCCGTCGAGTCCAGGAACACGTCGAGCGAGAGCGAGCGCGGGCCGCTGCCGACGAACTCCGGCAGCGCCGACTCCCCGGCCATCCGGGACGGCGTGCGCCGCCACTCGGTGGTCTTGCGCAGCACCAGGGTCGCCGGGTTGAACTGGAGCGGCAGCTGGGCGATCGGCCCGCCGGGCTGGGCACCGACCGTGGACGGGGGCTCCATGATGGTCAGTTGCGCCCGGGTGACGCTCGCTGGGACCGCCGGGGACATCCTGATGCTCCTTGGCTGGGGGAAGGTCGTCCGGTCCCGGGGTGGACGGGCGGACGGGCGGGTGAGGGGGTGGGCGGGTCGGTCAGGACGGGCGCAGGCCCGCGTGGGCGATCTCCAGGGTCTCCACCGCCGCCTGGGAGTTCGACGGGTCGAAGGACGGGCCCTCCCAGCGCACCGGGACGATCCCGAGCACCTGCCAGCCGACGATCCGGCTCAGGTCCGGCCGCAGCGCCACGATCTCACCGTCCTTCGGCTCCACCTTGCGGACGATCTCGTTCAACCAGCGCATGATCTTGGTGGTGTCCGCGGTGACCGCGCGGGTCAGCGTGATGTTCGTCCAGGTGATGCGGCCCGGCAGCTGCCAGGCGAAGCCGTTGTTGCCGCCCTCCGCGTACTGCTCGATCTCGACCTGGGCGCCGAGGCCGGAGCAGGTGGTGAACTCGCCCAGGTCGTTGCCGCCGATGGTCAGACTGAAGAAGACGCTGCTCGCGAAGATGTTGTCGGTCATCGGTCCCCGTTTCCTGCTTCCTTGCTTCCGTGCCTGCGTGCTTGCTGGTGCCCTGCCCTTGCCCGTGCCCCGGGGTCAGCGACGCAGGTCGTACGGCTTCCCGGCGCGTTCCCGGCCCCGGCGCAGCTCCGTGCGCAGCAGCCGACCGACCGGTTCGACCAGGCGCCGGGCCAGTTCGTCCAGGTCGGCGGGCGCCGCCCGGTCGGGGGTCTCGGCGGCGGTGTCACCCTTGGCCGCACCGGCGTCCTTCGCGGTCGTGGTCGGCGCCGCCGTGGACGACCCGCCCGTCGACGGCGCGGCCTGCACCGTGGTCGGCTTCCGGGCCGGGACGGCGGTCAGCGGCACCCCCACCAGGCCCGCCTGCTCGGCCACCCGCTGCAGGAGCCTCGCCGTGCCGGGCACGGACGGTGCGGATGCTGCGGACGGGATACCGGGGGTGGGCGCCGTGGGCAGCTGGGGCGGTGGCCCGGAGACCACCGGCAGGCGTTGGAGCGACGGCGCCGTCGGGGACGCCGCGAACGCCGACCGGCCGGGCCCGGCCCCGGCGAACGGCGCGCCCGCGACGGGTCCGGCGGCGAGCGCCGACGAAGGGGCGGCCGACGGCTGGGGGCGCACCCCCGCCACGACCGGCAGGCGTTGGACGGACGGCGCCGCTGCCGACGAGGACGCCGACGCCGACGCCGACCGGAGGGGCTCGGGGCGCACCGACGGGACGCCTGCGGCGGACTGACCGGACACGGCGGCCAGCGGCACCACCGGTGCTGCGGGCGCTGAGGGCACTGCGGCGGGGTGCGGCTGCGGCCCGGGGGTGACGGGCACCCGTTGGACCGTCGCGCCCGCCGGGGGCGCCGGGCGGACCACGGGCACGGGCGAGGCGGCGCCCCGGGCGGACGGCGAGGCCACCCGGCCGGGCCGGCTGCCGCCCTGGCCGTGCTGGCCGTGCTGGCCGTGCTGGCCGTGCTGGCTGCTCTGGCTGCTCTGGCTGCTCTGGCTGCTCTGGCTGCTCGCGAACGCGCGCCCGACCGCAGCCGGTTGCGACGGTGCGGCGCCGCCGGAGGAGCCGTCGGCACCGGCCCGCGCGCTTCGTACGCCTCGTACACCTCGTACGGTGCGTCCGGCTCGCGGCGGCTCCGCGGATGCGCCCGCCGCCGGGGCCGTGCCGGGCGACGCCGAACTCCCCTGCGCCGAAGGCCGATCGGGCGCCGCCCGACCGGCGTTCCGAGGCTCCGACGAGCGCCGGGACCGCAGGCGCTGGACGGCGGCCACGGCCCCGCCCAGCACTCCGGCGACCGGAGCACGCCCCGGCCGGGCCACCACGCCGGGCGCGTCGGACCGCACCGGGCTCCCCTGGGGGACCGACGGCACCGCGCCGCCGTTCCGGCTCTCCCCGGAACCGCGCACCGGGCGACCCGAGGCCGCGCGCCGCCCGCCACCGGCACGCGCCGGCTCCGCCGCCGACGGCGCGGCAGCCGGTGCACCGTCGGACCGGGACACGGGCGGGGACATCAGCGCCTGCGCCTTGGGCCAGGCCGCCGGGACCACCGGCGGCGCGGACGTCGCACGCCCGCCTGCAGGGGCCGCACCGCCGCCCGCGAAGGGGCCCGACGCCGTGGCCAGGGAGACCGTCATCGGCCGCTCACCCAGCAACCCGCGCCTGCGGCCGGTGGGTTCGACGGCCCGTTGCACGCTTGACCCGCCGCCCGCCGGCCGCGCGGGAACGGCGATGCGCACCACCGGGACGCTGCCGCCGCCTCCGGCCGGAGCACCGACCGGGCCCGCGCCGGACGCCGGGCGGCTGCCGCCGCGTGCTCCGTCACCCGTGTCGCTCCGCCGTTCTGAGGTTCCGTCACTCTGCTGCGGCAGTACGGGCATGGAGGCGGTGGAACCCGGGCCGGGCAGGGCCGCGGCGCGCTGCACACTCGCTCCGGACCCGGCGGCGGCGAGCTGCGCACCGGCTGACCGCATCGGCCCCATGACCTGCCGGACCGGCCGGCGGCCGCCGAGCAGCGGTGCGGTGGCACCCGGCGCCGCTGCCGTCGGCGGCAGCGCGTCGAGGGGCGCGCCCAGACCGCTGCGGGCCCGGGTCGGGGCGGGGGTCGGGGCGGTTCGTTCGCGCTCCGACGGGGACTGCGGGGACGGCGAGGACGCCGCGGGCGAGGACGCGGACGGCGTGCGGGTGGACGGAGACGGCGTGCGCACGGAGGGCGCGCCCGGCGTCGTACCGGTTCCGGACGTCGCGCGCTGGACGGTGGCGGCGCCGCCCGTCCCGGCGGAGCGCCCGGCGCCCTCGGACCCGCCCGGCTCGGCGCCACTGGGCCCCGCGTCGGTACGGACCACGGGCATGGCTTCGGCCCCCGGGGTCGGCCCGGTGGTCCGGGGACCGCCGGGGGCCACGGGTGCGGCGCTCGCCGGCAGTGCGGTCAGGGGCGCGCCGAGCACCGGGCGGGCCGGTCCGGCGCCGCCGGGCATGGTGCTTCCCGCTGTGGTGTTTTCCGTGGTGGTGTTTTCCGTGGTGGTGCTTCCCGGTGCGACGGCACGCTGGACGGCCGGCCCGGCCGGCTGCCCGCTCCGCGCGGACGCGCCGGAAGCTCCCGGCACCGAGGCCTCGGTGGCCCGGCCGCTCGCGGACGGGCCCGCACCGGCGACCGGCTCCGCCACCGAAGCGGAAGCGGACTCGGACACAGACGCAGACGAGGTTGTGGCGGCCGACGCGGGCTGCGGATCGTCCGCACCCCGCCCCGGCAGCGCGGCGATCGGCCGCGCGGACAGCGTCCGGGGCCGCCGCGCGACGGTCAGAGGTTCGCCGACACGCAGCGGCCGCACCGACCGCTGGACCGGTCCCGCCGTGCCACTGCGCGGCGGGACCCCCGGGACGGCCCGGGACGCAACCCCGACGCTCTTCGCGGCAGCGGCAGCACCAGAGGCAGCACCAGCGGCAGCCGCAGCTGTCCGCGCACCGCCCTGCGGCGCAGCGGACTCCACCGCACCGGGCAGCGAGGGAGCCGACGGCGCCGACGCACCGCTCACGGTGCCCGCCGACGCAGCCCGCCGCCCGCTCCCGCCCGTACCGGTAGCGCCGCCCGCACTCGCCGGGCGCGGCGCCGACCGCACGGGCAGCCGTCGCATCCGGACGGACCGCTGGACCGGCCGGGCCTGCCGCCGCTCGGCCGCCTCGCCCGGCTGCTCCGCCGCTCCCGCCTCGCCCGCACCGCCGTCGGCCGGGACGGGCCGCAGCACGAGCCGGTCCCCGCCCGCGAGGCCGGCCGCCGGGGTGCCCGGCCGCGCGACCGCGCGGAGGATGCCGACCGGGGCGGTCGGCAGCACGGCGTGTCCGAGCGGGCCGCTCAGTGACGGGTCCTGCCAGGAGGCCAGCCGGGAACGGAACGCGAGCCCGTCGCTGACCCCACGGGCCGGCCCGGCCAGGGTGGGGACCAGCGGCGCCACCGCGCGCCAGCCCCCGTCCCCGGCGGCCGGACGCCGCTGCACGGGCCCGTCGACGCCGACGACACCGGCGTCGGTACCACCGACGCCGGGGCCACCGGTACCGCCGGGCCCGTCACCGGGAACCGCGCCGGTACCCGGAACCGCGCCGCCACCGGCAGCACCGCCGGTACCCGGGCCGGAGCCGTCGCCGCCCCGCCGCCCCGCGATCCAGTCCCGCAGCCCCACCGGACTCACCCACCCTCACTGACACGGGTGTTGAGCCGCGCGATCTCCCGCACCCACTGCCCGCGTTCGCGGTGGGTCAGGTCGAGGAGGTCCTCGCGCGGCCAGTGGAAGTGGTACGCGATGTACGCGATCTCCTCGTACAGGCGAGCAGGCGCGTACGTCACGATTCCCCCAGGCGCCCACCGGCGAGGTCGACCTCGAAGGCGCCGTCGCAGTGCGGGCAGGTCACCGCGGCGCGCGTGTGGCCTTCGCTGTTGATCCGCTGGTAGAGGTCCTGGAGGAAGGCGACGTCGGTGGCGTACATCCGCTCGACGATCCCGGAGTGCACGTCGGTGAGGTCGCCCAGCCGGGTGATGACGTGGCTGAGCAGCACCACGCTCAGGTAGGCCGGGTTCTCCTTGACCCGCAGGTCGATCTGCGGCATCAGCTCGTCGCGGGCGGTGGCGAGGCGCATGGCACCGTGGCGGTGCACGGTGCCCTCGTCGTCCACGTACCCGAGCGGCAGCTCGAACTCGAACTCGGTGTGCGGTGCCTGCCGCCGGGGCCCGGCCGGCCCCGGCTGCCCCTGGCTCTGCTGCGGCGCGGGGTTCTGCGGGGCCGGAACCGGGGCCCCTTCGAGCAGTTCCTCAAGGCCGATCTTCCGCCTCACTCGACGCTGATCTCCTCGAACACGATGGTGACGGTCTCGGTGGCGGCGCTGGACTCGCCCGCGCTCAGCGTGGGGCCCTCCCAGCGGCTCGCCCAGGCGTTGTTGAGCTGGATGCGCCGCAGGGTGGCACCGGTGGTGTCCTTGACCTCGATGGTGAGGTTCTGCCGCGCGGTGTTGATCGCCCCGTTGTTGAGGGTCTCCTTGATCCAGTCCGTGAACGCGCCGCTCTTGTCCAGACCGCGGGTGATGGTCACCTCGCCGGGCAGCCGGGCGCCGGGCTGCTTGCGGACGATCAGCTTGCCCTCTTGGGTCACCTGCTTGTACTCGACGACGTCCTGTTCGACCGTCAGGTTGCTGATCTCCTTGACGGACTCGACGTTGTAGCCGCCGAGTTGGACGCCGAATATGTGTGTGGAGAGCGGATCGCCTTCAGCCATGGCGTGTTGTCACCTTCCGATGCGTTGGGGTGCCTGCGGGGGTCGACCGTGCGACGGTCACTCGTTGACGAGGCTCGTGCTGTCGGAGAACTGGGCCAGTCGGAACACCACGAACTCGGCCGGCTTCACCGGCGAGACCCCGATCTCGCAGATCACCTGTCCGAGGTCGATCGACTCCGGCGGGTTGTTGTCGCGGTCGCACTTGACGTAGAAGGCCTCGGCCGCGGTCTGGCCGAACAGCGCCCCGCGCCGCCACTCCTCGGTGAGGAACGCGGTGATGTTCCGGCGGATGCTGGACCACAGCCGGTCGTCGTTGGGCTCGAAGACCACCCACTGGGTCCCCAGGAGGATGGACTCCTCCAGGTAGTTGAAGAGCCGGCGGACGTTCAGGTAGCGCCAGGCCGGGTCGGAGGAGAGGGTGCGCGCGCCCCAGATCCGGATGCCGCGGCCGGGGAACGCCCGGACGCAGTTGACACCGATCGGGTTCAGCAGGTCCTGCTCCCCCTTGCTGAGCCGCAGTTCGAGGTCGACCGCGCCGCGGATGACCTCGTTGGCCGGGGCCTTGTGCACACCGCGCTCGGCGTCGCTGCGCGCCCACACACCGGCGACGTGGCCGCTCGGCGGGACCATCACGTTGCGGCCGCTGGCCGGGTCGAAGACCTTGATCCACGGGTAGTAGAGGGCCGCGTAGCGGGAGTCGAAGCCCGCCTCCTCCTGCCGCCAGGTCCGCATCCGCTGGGCGTTCAGCCCGGGCGGCGGGTCCAGCACGGCGATCCGGTCGCCCATCTGCTCGCAGTGCGACATGACCGCGAGCTGCACGGTGCGCAGGCCCTCGTCGTCGAGGTCGCCGCGCTGGTAGGCGCTCATCAGGTCGGGCACCGCGACCATGGTGATCTCGTCGATCGCCTCCAGGCCGGAGAAGCCGGTGCGGGCCGCGGCGTCGCCGACGTACTCGGCGGGGTCGAGCCGGCCGGCCCGGGCCGCGACCGGCCCGGTCGCGGGCGCGGGGACCGCGGCGGCCAGGGTGTGGGTGCGGCGCTCCGGGCGGCTCGGCGCGGTGCCGGGCTGCTCGACGACCGCGACCAGCTTGGACTCCCGCAGCTGGGTGACGACGTAGCCCTTGGTGTTCTTCCGGGTCGAGACGTCGTAGCTCTCGACGACCTCCGCGCCCCGGCGCACCAGCAGCCGGAAGCGGTCGTCGGGGACGTTCTCGCCCTCCGCGTCGGCGATCTCGACGGACACCTCGCCGCCCGCGCCGGGCAGGGCCGAGACCAGGAAGCCGCCGATCTCGGTCGGCGGGACGGTGCTCGCAGCGGCGGCCGGGGCGGCAGCGGCACCGGCGGCCTGTCGGGCCGGGTCGCCGACCCGGACCACGTAGGCGGAGCCGCCGCCGTTGGCGAAGAAGCCGTACACGGAGTGCGCCAGGTAGGTGCCCTCGGTGAAACCGCCGAACCGCTGGACGTACTGGTCCCAGTTGGTCACCAGTGTGGGCTCGTGGAAGGGTCCGGTCTCGGCGAAGCCGACGAAGGCGGCGACGGCCGTGCCGACGCCCTCGATCGGCCGGGCACCGGACTGGACCTCCTCCACGTACACGCCCGGGGTCAGGTACGACGGCATACGCGCTCCTTCAGTGGCCGATCTCTACGCCCAGTCATTCGCCCCCGAGTCTGCGGCCGGAGACCCCTCCGGGGACATGCCCGCAGGTCCCGGACCGGGGGCAGCACCGACTGCCCCCGACGGACAGCCCGGCGCGTACCCGCAGGCGCCCCGACCGGCCGGCCCGCCCCGGCTCAGCCGCGCCCGGCGTCCCCGAGGACGGCCAGCCACGGCCCGAACTCGCTCTCCAGCACCAGCCGTCCGAGCTTGCGGTACTCGCCGACCACCGCGCCGACCAGCTGCGCCATGCCCAGCGGCGTGCCCGTTCCGGCGGCCAGGTAGGCCGCGGAGACCGCGCAGGCCCGGATGGAACCGCCGGTGAGCTCGAACTGCCGGGCGCAGAAGTCCAGGTCGAGGTCGTCGCCGCGGGGCAGCCGCGGCCCCAGGCAGCGGTCCCAGAGCAGCCGCCGCTGCGCCTGGTCGGGCAGCGGGAACTCGGCGATCACGTCCAGCCGGCGGGTGAACGCCTCGTCCAGGTTGGCGCGCAGGTTGGTGGTCAGCAGCGCGATGCCCGAGAAGGACTCCATCCGCTGGAGCAGGTACGCCGTCTCGACGTTGGCGTGCCGGTCGTGGGCGTCCTTGACCTGCGAGCGCTTGCCGAACAGCGCGTCCGCCTCGTCGAACAGCAGGACGCCGTTGACCTGCGCGGCCTCGCTGAAGATGCGTTCCAGGTTCTTCTCGGTCTCGCCGACGTACTTGTCGACCACGGTGGAGAGGTCCACCACGTACAGCTCCATGCCGAGTTCCGCGGCGACCACCTCGGCCGACATCGTCTTGCCGGTGCCCGACTCCCCCGCGAACAGGGCGATCACCCCGTTGCCGCGGCCGCCGCCCGGCCGCATCCGCCACTGTCCGAGCACCTGGTCGCGGTGCCGGGCCCGCAGCACGAGTTCGCGCAGCCGGGCCGCGGTGGGATCGGGCAGCACCAGGTCGGACCAACCGACCGAGGGCTCGATCCGCCGGGCCAACCGGGCCAGCCCGGCGGCGTTCTGGCCCCGGACGGCGGCCCGCAGGTCCTCGGCGCCGACCGGGCGGCCCGCGGCGGCGGCCGTCCGGGCCGCCACCGTGACGGCCCGCCCGAGCTTCTCCCCGTCCAGCCGGTAGGCGGCCACCGCCTCGGCCAGGCCGTCCGTCAGCTCCGGGCCGAGCGGTGTCCCGGCGGCGGCCAGGGCCCGGGCCCACTGCCCGGCCCGGGCGGTGCCGTCCGGCGGCGCGACGGTGACCACCACCGGGCTCTCCCGGGTCCAGTCCGGATCCCACACCTGCGGGCCGTGCACGACCAGCGGGACGTCCGCGAGCCGGGCGCACAGGTCACGCAGCAGGGCGGCCCGCTCGGGCTGTTCGGGTTCGAGCCGGTCCAGCGGCCCGAGCACCACCCCGCCGCCGCCCAACCGGGCCTCCCGGGCCAGCGCCCGCAGCAGTGCGGCCGACGGCCGGGCGGCCAGCTCGGCGGCGTCGACGACCAGCGGCGGGCGGCCGCCGGCCGCCAGGGCGGCCTCGGCCAGCGGGCCGGCGTGGCCGCTGCGGTCCAGCAGGTACACCGGTCCGCCGGCCGCGGCGGCGGCGGACCGGACCTGCTCGACGGGCTCCGTCACGGCGGCGGGGTCGGCGGCGGGGGCGGCGCGGCGGGCCAGGCCGGCCAGCGCGTCGTCCGGCTGGTCGTCGCCGAGCAGGTGGGCCGTCACCCGGTCCGGCACCCGCAGGATCCGGGAGAGCAGCGGGCGCTCCGGCTCGGTGATCTCCAGCAGGCCGCCGGCGATCAGCGGGGACCGCCCGGCGAACCGGAAGCGGCCGGGGCCGGCGCCCGGCAGCCCGCAGAGTTCGAGGGCCAGGCCGACGGTCGGCCGGCGCCGGGTCAGGTCGTCGTTGAGGTACCCGTAGAGCTGTTCGAAGCGGGTGTCGAGCTCGGGGGCGAGGGCGACCATCAGGAGGTCGAGGTCGACCGGGAGCAGCCCGAAGGCGGCGCCGAGCCCGGCGAGCCGCGAGCCGGGCGGCGGGGCGGCCGTGACGCCGTCCGCGCCCCCGCCGAGGCCGGTCGCGGCGGCGGAGTCCAGGATCCGTTCCACCGCCTCCGGGCCGAGGTACTGGCCGCGGTACGGGTCGTCCGGGTCCGGGTCCACGGCGCGGCGCTCGTGCACCGCGACCCGGACCCGCTGTTCGACCCGGTGCAGCCGTTCCCAGAGGTGGTCGGGGGCGGGCGGTGCGGCCACCGCCGTCGCGAGGTCCAGGGTCATCGCGGGCCGCTCCCGCCCCCGCCGCGGACCCGGCGACCGGGTGGCAGTTCGCGGTCGCGGGTCGCGGCGAAGCCGTCCACCCCGGTGTCCGCGGCGCCGTGGTAGCGCAGCCGGCGGGCCGGGTCCGCGGTCGCGCCCTCCCTGCTGAGGTCCTCGGCGCGCACCACCAGGCCTTCGGTGACCGGCGGTCCGGCGGGGGTGAGGCCGCCGGCGAGCGGGGCGAGCGCCCGCAGGTCGATCGAGGGGCGCAGCTCCCCGCCGAGCGCGGACCAGACGTCGGACACCGAGGGCAGGCCGGTCTCCCGTCCGGCGATGTCCAGTTCGACGGTCATCCCGAGCTGGGCGAGCGTCCCGGTGAGGTGCCGGGCGGGCAGTGCCTCCACGGCGGTGAGGCACTGCAACACCTCGGCCAGCAGCCGGTGTTCGTCCTGCGGCCGGGTGGTCCAGACGGTGACCAGGTAGGCCAGCTCGAACCAGCGGGGCGCGGCGCGGTGCCCGACCACCGTGCCGTCGGCGTCGTGCTCGGCGACGGCGCCGCTCTGCCTGCGACCGGTCTCCTCGCGGATCCCGTACAGGAAGACGCTGACCGTCGGCGCGGTCCGCCGGGCCGCCAGGTCCCGGGTCGGCGCGTCGAACACCACCTCCACGCCGCGCTCCGGCAGCCCCGCCTCGACGAGCAGCAACCGCAGCGCCTCGTCCACCTCGTGGATCACCGCCGCCCCACCTCTCTCCACCGTTCCTCGCCGGACGTCGGCCAGGCCGACGTCCGGTGCCACCACTCCCACGCGCCCCCGCCCGCGCGCCCACGGCCCGCACGGGCCACGAGTGCTCCGCATCCGCGCGCACCCGGGGCGGCGTGGGGCACCGCACGGGCTCCGGCCGCAGCGCACCGCACCGGACGTCGGCCGGGCCGACGTCCGGTGCGGGCCCCGGGGCGGGCGGGCGCCGCCCTCCGGGTCACCGGCGCTCCACCTCCCCCGGCGGGCCGATGCTGCCCTTCACCACCAGGAAGGGGGTGGTCACCGGGGAGAACCCGGGGCCGTCCGCGGTGATGGTCCGCGGGCCGGTCTCGTCCTTGGGGAGGATGAGCAGTTGGCCCGCGAAGGTCCCGTCGGCCTTCGGGTAGGTCGGGGCCGCCGCGGCGGTGATGCCGGGCTGCCAGGTGAACCGGACCGGCGCACCGGGCGGGAAGTCGATGCCGCGCACCGAGGTCACGAAGCCGGGCTTGCCGATCGGCGGCACCGCGACGATGCGGGGCTGGAGGATCTTCAGCGGGGTGCTCGCCCGGTGCGGCCCGGGGGTGGCATCGGTGCCGGTGGTGGTCAGTTCGGCGGTCACGGTGGTGTCGAGCACGGCCACCGGCGACAGCACCACCCGGATCACCTGGCGGCCGCCGGGCCGCAGGTCGGCCAGCTCGCAGCTGCCCGCGCGGCAGCCGGGCGGCAGTGCCTCGGTGGGCACTCCGGCGGGCAGGCCGAGGCTCAGGCGCAGCCCGGTGGCGAGGGCCTGGCCGGTGTTGCGCACGGTGTAGCTGACGGTCACGTGGCCGCCGACGTAGCCGGGGTCGGGCTGGGCCTCGATCGCCACGGTCGGCCCGGCCTGCGGCGCGGGGGCCGGGGCGGGCGGCGGGGGCGGCGCCGGGGTGCTCGGCGTCGGGGTCGGGGTCGGCGTCGGGCTCGGTGAGGCGGTCGGTGACGGGGTGGGCGACGGCGAGGGGCTCGGCGTCGCGTCCAGCACCGGCAGGACCGTCTCGGCGGAGTCGTCCTCGGGGTTGGGGTCGACCACCGTCCCGGTGACGCTCCAGCCGAACTGCTGGTCGCCGCTGCGCAGGCCGATCACGGTGGCGGTCACCCGGACCTGGGTCCCCGGTGGCAGGGTGCCGAGGTCGCAGCGGAGTGCCGCGGCGTCGCACGTCCCGACCGGGGTGGTCAGCTTGTCGAGCCGGGCGCCGGTCGGCACCGCGACGGTGAGCACGGTGCCGGGCGAGGGTGCCGGGCCCTTGTTGGTGACGGTGACCGGGACGTCGGTGGCCCCGTCGACCCGGACGACGGCGGCGCGGGGAGGCGCGCTGAGCGTCAGGTGGACGGACTGCTGGACGGCGGGCTCCTTCTGGCGCCCCGGCAGCCGCCAGTCCAGCGGGCTGAGCTTGCCGCTCGCGAAGTCGTAGACGCCCAGCCCCTCGGGGGAGTTCGGCGGCAGGGCCCGGCGGGAGGTGAGCACCAGCTGCTTGCCGTCGGCCGTCCAGGCGACGTCCCGGGGCTGGTACGGGCCGGTCTCCGTGGTGTCGGCCGGCGGCCGGGTGCAGGCGCCCTTGTCGCCGGTGTGGCCGGCGGGCAGCAGCACGGTGCAGCCGGTGCCGGTGGGCGAGGTGACCAGGAGCGCGTCCTGCCGGTTGTTCCCGCCGTCACCGGCCTTGCGGTTGAAGGCGATCCGCTTGCCGTCCGGGGAGAACACCGGGCTGTCGTCGATGACGTTGCAGGCGCCCGGGCAGGCGGTGCGGCTGAGGTCGGTCTGCCGGGTGGGGTCGTCGGCGGCCACCGTCCAGATGTGCAGGTTGCCGGGGTTGCCGTTGACCACGGCGCTGCGGGAGAAGGCGATCAGCTTGCCGTCGGGCGACCAGAAGGGCTCGCCGTCCGAGGCTCCGGAGGCGCCGCCCGGCAGGTCGGCGGGCGGCTGGACGGTGGCGACGATCGCGCCGGTGGCGACGTCGGCGATCAGGATCCGGCCCGGGCGGGCGGGCTTCCCGCCGCCGGCCGGGGTGCTGCGGCTGAAGACGATCCGCCTGCCGTCCGGGGAGAACGACGGGTCGGTGTCGCGGTCGGTCGGTCCGCGCCCGGCGAGGTTCAGCGGGTGCGGGTTGGAGCCGTCGGCGTCGGCGAGCCAGATCCGCTGGATGCGTCCGGCCGGGGAGTCCTCGTAGCGGGTGACCACGATCTGCCGGCCGTCGGGCGTGTAGCCCTGCCGCTCGTACCAGGGGTCGTAGCCGGGGCGGGGGTGGAAGAGCGGGTCGCTGCCCGGGTCGGTGCTGGTGTTGGTGTCGGCGGCCGGGTCCTCGGTGAGCACGCTGATGCCGAGGTCGCGCGGGTCGGTGCCGTCGGGGCGGACGTCCTGGACGTCGGCGACGTTGGCGGCGGAGGCGCTGGTCTGCTCGATCACCGGGCCGCCCTCGGCCTGGGTGCCGAACCAGGTCGGCGCGGCGATCAACCGGTTGGTGCGGTAGAGCAGTTGGGGGTCGGTGCAGTCGCAGGTCGGGGCCCGGTAGAGGTTCACCACGGGCGGCTGGTTCGGGTCGGGCTGCGGGGCCGGGGGCGGCGAGGCCAGCTGGTCGGTGCTGAGGAAGAGGACGCCGGTGCCGTCGGCGAGCCAGGAGGCGGAGCCGGTCCGCCAGTTGCCGCCGGTGCCGGGGAAGAACGCCTTGTCGTCGGTGCCGGTGGGCGTGGTGAGCCGCAGGGTCCGGCCCTTGTCGCCCTGGTCCCAGGTGTAGACGATCTGGTTGCGGTGCGCGTCGTCGTTCACCGGGTTCCAGGTCGGGTCGTAGGCGTCGCCGGTGGTCACGTTGGTGACCTTGACGGGCGCGCCGCCGGCGAACGGCCGCCGGTAGATCTGGAGGTGCCCGGGCTCGCCGTTGCACGAGTAGGCGACCCACTGGCCGTCGGGCGAGACGGTCGGGTGGGTCTCGTCGGCGGCGCCCTCGGTGATCCTGCGCAGCCCGCTGCCGTCCCGGTTGACGGCCCACAGCACGTGCTGGACGCCGCCGCCCGCGACGGGCTCCAGGTTCTCGAAGACGACGCCCTTGCCGTCCGGGGCGAGCGCGGGGTGGGCGGTGTCCATGCCCCGGGTGAGCCGGAGCACCGCGCCGGTCGCCTCCCGCAGGTAGACCTGGGGCCGCGGTTCGTCCCGCAGGCTGGTGAAGACCAGGTCGCCGCCGCGGGCCGAGGGGTCCTGGTCGAAGTGGACCGGGCCGGGCCCGAACAGCGGGGTGCTGGCCGCCATGCCGGTCACCCGGCCGAGGCCGCGGTGGTTGGTGCCGGCGTAGACGATCCGTCCGGCGTCCGGTCCGTCCGCCGCGGTCGGGGCGGACCGGCCGCCCGGCTCGGGGGCGGAGCCCAGCGTCAGCACGGCGACGGCCAGCGCGAGCAGCACCGCGACGGCGGCCCGGGCCGGCCGCCGGACGGTTCGGGGAGTGGCGGTGGCGCCGGTCACGCTCGACCTCACAGGGTGGCAGGGGCGGTCTCCCCGCCAGTGTCACCGGCTCGGGCGCCCGGGAACAGGGCCCGGGCGCCCGAGCCGGGGGTAACGACCGGTGTCCGCAAAGGGCAGACCGCCGCGGACCGGAACGGCGGTGGGGGGTCGGCCGGTGACCGGCGGCGGGCCGGCCTGCGGGGCCCGGTCGTCGGGGACGGCTGTCGGGGTCGGTCGCCGGTGGCGGGTCGGCCACCGGGTCGGGGTCGGTCGCCGGCGTTGGGGACGGCCGTCGGCGACCGACCGGTGGCCGCCGTCAGATCAGCCCGCGCCGCATCGCGTACCCCACCGCGTGCGCCCGGTTGCGCAGCCCCAGCCGCGTGATGATCTCGTGCAGCACGTTCTTGACGGTGCGTTCCGAGTACGAGGTCTTCGCGGCGATCTCACTGGTGTCGAAGCCCTCGGCGACCAGCCGGAGCATCTCCGCCTCCCGGGCGGTCAGGGTCGACAGGGTCAGGCCCCGCCCGTCGAGCATGGTCCGCTGGAGCGTCCCGATCCGGTCGAGCAGTTCACCGAGCAGGTCCCCGGGCATCACCCCCTCGCCGTTGGCCAGGGCGGTGATCAGGTGCACCAGCCGGTCCTGGTCCGCCTCCGAGCGGCGCAGCACGGCGGCGACCCCGTACTCGACGATGGTCTGCAGCCCCCCGGCCTCGAACTGGCCCACCACCAGGCCGATCCGGCCCGAGGTGGCGAGCCGCAGCCGGCGCAGGTGCTCGGCGACCGACTCGGTCAGGGCGTCCACCACCAGCAGGGACACCTCCGCCCGGCCCGCGTCGCCCTCGCTGAGCAGTTCCACCTCGGGCCGCTGGCGCAGCTGTTGGACCACGCCGGTCTGCAGGATGAGGTCCTCCGCGTACACCGCCACGGGTATCTGGGTGGGCCGGGCGTGCCCTTGGACGGGGACCCGCGCCCCGACCAGCCGGGTGCCGCTGCCGGTGGCCGGCGCCGCCGGTGCCCGGCGGGCGGTGGTGACGGCTCCCCCTCGGGGTGCCTCGGTCGTCGTCATCGATCTCTCCAATTCTCCAGGAGGCCTGCGGCGGAGCCGGTCGTGGGCCTGGTCGGGACGGGCGCCCGGGTCGCGCGGTGAGACGCGGGGGCGCCGGGCAGGGTCGGTCGGTCCGTGCGGGCAACCGGTGTGCCCACGGCTTGCCCGCACGGTCCTCTCCGTGGACGGTCCGCCTGACTTACCGTCTCGGCATGACCACATCCGCCGAACTCGGCCTGCCCGCGCTGACGGTGGCGCCCGGTGGCGTGGCCACCACGACCCTGACGGTACGCAACGACCTCGACATCGTTGAGGCGTACACGCTGGAGGTGGTCGGCGAATGTGCCGCGTGGACGACCGTGGAGCCGGCCCGGGTGTCGCTGTTCCCCGGGACCTCCCAGACCGTGACGGTGCGCCTGGCGCCACCGCGTTCGCCCGCCGCCCGCGCCGGTGACTTCCCGCTCGGCATCCGGGTCCTGCCGACCGAGCGTCCGGAGCTGGTGACGGTCCCCGAGGCCACCGTCACCGTCACCCCGTTCCAGGAGTGGCAGGCCGCGCTCGCGCCCCGCCGCCGCCGCGGCTGGCTGCGCGGCCGCTACCGCACCTCGGTGCGCAACCTCGGCAACGCCCCCGGCACGGTGGTGCTCACCCCGGGACAGGCCGGCGAGGACCTGCGGTTCCGGGCCACGCCGGAGCGGCTGCGGCTGGAGCCCGGCGAGTCCGGCGAGCTGCGACTGCAGGCGCGCGCCCGCAAGTTGATCTGGTTCGGCAAGCAGGCCAGCTGGCCGTTCGAGGTCACGGTGGGCCCGGAGCAGGCCGCCGCGGGCAAGCCCGCCGATGCCGGGAAGCCCGGCGACGGGAAGCCCGGCGGGGGCAAGACCCCTGACGGCAAGCCCGAGGCCGCCGCCACTCCCCCGACCGCCCCGACCACCCCCGCCGCTGCGGCCACCGAGGCCGCCACGGTTCAACGGCCGGTGCTGGACGGCGAGTTCATCCAGCTGCCGATCTTCCCCAAGTGGCTGCTGGCACTGCTGGCGGCGATCCTCGCCCTGCTGCTCGCCTGGTTCGCCCTGGTCCGCCCGGCGGTGCGCAGCTCCGCGAAGCAGGCCGCCGAACAGGCCGTCGCCCAGCAGAGCGCCTCCCCGAGCGCCCCCGGCCCCGGCACGCCCGGCGGCGCCCCGTCGGCCCCCGGCAGCAGCCCCGGCAGCTCGGCCAAGCCCGGCGCCGGACAGCCGGGCGGCGGCCCCGCCCCCGGCCCGGGCCAGGCCCAGCCGGGCACCGGCCGGCAGACCTCCGCCGCCATCGACGTGCAGACCGCGGGCGGCGGTGCGGCCAGCGGCAACTACCAGGTGCCGCGCGGCAAGGTCTTCGACATGACCGACCTCGTGATCGCCAACTTCCAGGGCGACCAGGGTGTGGTGACCATCATGGCCGGTAACCAGGTGGTCACGACGATCGCCCTGGAGACCTTCCGCAACTGGGACTACCACTGGGTGACTCCCCTCCAGATCCCGGAGAACCAGGCCGTGACCGCGAACGTGACCTGCGAGTCCCCGGGTACTCCGGCCTCGGGCAAGCAGGCGCCCACGTGTCACGAACTCCTCAACATCAGCGGAACGTTGAGCGACATCAGCAGGTAGGAGGATCCGGTCCGGTTGCCCCCGGGAGGACATCCCTCCCCCTCCCGGGGGCAACCGGACCGGAAAGGTGCACCCGAAGCACCGACGGTGTCAACGGGCCCCTTCCACCGGATTCGCCCCGTCCGCCCCAATGATCTTGCTCCTCCCCATCTCCCCTCACCCCCTGTGACCGTGTCAACATCCCGTGGTCACCGCCGTGGGCCCGCCCGTCGGCCGACAATCCGTTCGAGCCGTGCCGCTGCGGGGCACGTGCCCTCCCGGGGAAGTCCCGACAGGCCCCCGAGGGCAGCCGATCCGTCCCCCACGGACCGCCGGACCTGCCCCCCGGGAAAGCTACTGGCGCGTACTCAGTACAACAGCAATCCGGGACGGATCCGGCCACCGTGGCACGCCCGAGGCCGTATACGCACCGAATCGTCACAAGAGGGAAGCAAACCGCCACCAACTGCACCCACCCACCGAACGGACGGTCACCCGGCGGCCGGGAACACCGATGAGCACCGCCCCCGGACCGGGAGCGGTGCTCACTTGTTTCGTCAGATCTGTTGTCACACCGCCGAGTTGACGCCTATCGCCGCGGACCCGCAAGGGCGTACGCCACGGTGCCGACCACCAGCAGGGCCCACGCCGTTCCGGCGGAAGCCGTCGTGCTCGGGGAGAAGGTCATCCAGTGCAGCACCTCCCCCATCGTGCCGGGTGCGGGCGGGCTCAGCACGGTGACCGCGAGCCAGCCGACCGGCAGGGTCCAGGCGAGGTGCGCTCCCCACAGCGCCGCCCCGAGCGCGGCCAGACCGGCCAGTCCGGCGGCATCCCGGACGACGAGCCCGGTGGGGACCGACGCCGCTCCCACCAGCCGGAGCGCCGCCAGCCCCACGCCGGCGGCCGCACCGATCAGCAGGACGTGCACCGCCCGGCGGGGCACCCACCGGATCGCGGCCATCCGCTCCAGCGCCGCGTCCTGCCCGCCGAGCCCGATCGAGCCGGCCGCGACGTTCACCGCCAGGACCAGGACGACCGTCCCCGGGTCCATCGGGCCCGGGCCGCGGCCGGCCGCGGCCCACGCCGCCGCCACGACGACCAGGATGACGGCCGCCGAGGCCGGCGCCAGCCGCGAGCGCGCGTACAGGGTCACCCACCTCATCGGGACACCTCCCCCGTGAGCGGCGCCAGCTCGGTCCCGCAGGACAGCGCGGCGGCACGGACCCGGGCCATCCGGGAGCGCTGCTCGGCGGCCGGCAGGGAGTTCAGCGTCTCCCACGCGGCCCGGGCCTTCGTCCACTCCTGCTGCGTGTACGGGTCCCCGGCCGGCTGCTCCAGCGGGACGAGCCCGCGATCGCCGAGGGCCCAGCTCGCGGCGACGCTCTGCGCCGGGATCGTGGTCTGCCCGCCGCCCTCCCAGATGGTGCGGGGCCGACAGTTCGGCGCCAGGCCCTGGCCGACCATCAGACGGGTCAGTTCGGCGCCGGTCGCACGCGCGATCAGCGGGTCGTCGAGGTCGATCAGCACCACGTCCGCGGACAGCTGCCGCTCGTCCGACATCGCCCGCAGCGCGGTCTCCTCGTGCACCGAGGCCGGTGCCTGATCGCCCAGGGCCTGGTGCAGCACCCGCAGTGCCTCCTTGCCGCTCGCCGCGAACGCGGGCAGCTGTGAGCGGTGCGCCCGGGTCAGGCACACCGGGCCGTCGCAGACCGGGGCCGCGGCGGACCGGTCGACGACGAAGGTGTCCCGCGGATCGGCCGGCAGGACCAGCAGGGCCAGCACCGCCCCGGCCAGGACCGGAGCCGCGGAGAGCAGGCGGGCCCGGCGGGTCGAGGCCGCCAGCAGCGCGAACCCGGTGCCGAGCAGACCGAGGAACCACAGCGCCTGCCCCAGGTCCACCCTCCCGGACAAGGTCAGCAGCAGCTGGCGCGGCATGTCGGTCACCGGCGACAGCTGGGAGAACCGGTTCGGCGCCTGGCCGGACGGCAGTGCCCCGTCCGTGGTCTGGCGCAGGTACATGACCGTCAGCAGGGCGCCCACCACCAGGATCGGCGGGACGAGCACCGAGGGCAGCGCCCGGGCGACACCCATGCCGAACACGGCGGCCGCGGCCAGGGCCAGCACCGCGACCAGCGAGATCGGCAGCCACCCCACCGGAAGGTAGTCGGTGTCGGCGAACGCCACCTGGCCCGCGCCCCACAGGACGAGGAGGCCGAAGCCCGACGCCACCGCGAGTGCGAGCGCGCCGGCCGGCAGCGCCGCCCGGCGCCACGCCGGCCTCGGGGTGCTCGCCAGGAGTTCGCCCATCCGTGAGCGGGAGTCACGCAGCCCGTACACCGCCCCGAAACCCATCGAGAGCGGCCACAGGTAGGCCAGCAGGGAACGGGTCGTCAACGCCATCGGCGTCCACTGCGCGTTCCACGCCGTGGTGCCCCGCCACCACAGTCCGTCGAGCGCGTACAGGATGGCCAGGCTGCTGCCCAGCACGACCAGGCCGGCCCACAGGGCGACGGAACGCCGCAGTTCGATGCCCAGCACGCGCCCGCTCACCAGGTACCCCCCGGCTGCCCGGAGTCCTTGAGCAGGGCCGAGTAGCCGCGCTCCAGCGGGCTGTCGCCCGGGTACCCGGCGCCGCCGGCCGCGGCCAGGTCGTCCGGCGTGCCCTGGAAGACGAGCCGGCCCTCGGCGAACAGCACCACGTCGGAGCAGGCCGCCGCGACGTCCTCGACCAGGTGGGTGGAGACCACCACGCAGGTGTCCCGGCCCAGTTCCTGCAGCAGTTCGCGGAAGCGCAGCCGCTGGGCCGGGTCCAGACCGGCCGTCGGCTCGTCCAGCAGCAGCACCTCGGGGTCGTTGACGATCGCCTGGGCGATGCCGGCCCGCCGGACCATGCCGCCGGAGAGGGTCTTCATCCGGTGGTCGGCCCGGTCCGCCAGGCCCACCCGTTCCACCGCCCGCTGGACGGCCGCCGGGACCTCGGCCTTCGGCACCTCCTTCAACCAGGCCATGTACTCGACGAATTCGCGCACCGTGAAGCGCTTGTAGTAGCCGAAGTCCTGCGGCAGGTAGCCGATCCGGCGCCGCAGCGCCCGGTGGTCGCCCAGCCCGCCGACGGAGGTGCCGAGCAGCTCCAGCTCACCGCCGGCCGGCCGCAGCACCGTCGCCAGCGCCCGGATCAGGCTGGTCTTGCCCGCACCGTTGGGCCCCAGCAGGCCGTGGGCACCGAGGCCCAGGGAGAGGTCCAGTCCGTCCACGGCCATCTTCTTCCGGCCGACCCGCACCCGCAGGTCGCTGGCCCGGATCTCCCAGGCGTAGGTCTTCGGCGCGGTCTCGGCCGCGCGCGTCATGGGCACCATGCGGTGGCCCCTTTCGAGGGTCGATGGTCGTTTCGAGGGTCGTTGGTCGTTCAGGGCGTTGAGCAGAGCGATCGGAGCGATCAGAGCGTCGAGTAGGCGTTCCGCCGGGCGATCACGGCGCCGACGGCGAGGAGCAGGAGCAACGCCCAGGCCGGCATCCGGTCCGCCTCCAGGGCGAGCCGCACGGCGAGCGGGGCGTGGCGGGTCAGGCCCGCGGGCACCAGCACGGCGACACCCCAGCCGGCCGCCAGACCGGCGGCGGCCCGGGTGACCCCGACCACGCTGCCCAGGGCCAGGGCGGTGGAGGTGAAGGCCAGGGAGGGCAGCAGCCACTGAGCGGCCGTCGTCGTCCCGGTCAGCCACCCCGTCAGCAGGAGCCCGGGCACCACCACGGCGAGCACCGCCGTGGTCCGCCTGAGCAGCAGCGGCAGGCCCGCCCGGGCAGTCGAGGCGGTCAGCTCGTGCGCCGGGTCCAGCCCGCGCGACCAGGCCGCGGCGACCCCGAACAACGGCAGCACGGGGGCCACCAGCGACACCGGCGAGGCACCGCCGAGCACGGTCGTCGGCGCGATCGCGTCCAGCAGCAGCGCGGCCAGGGTGACGGCCACCGTCATCGCCAGCCACGGCGCCATCACCGGGGTCAGCCAGGCCGACACCCAGCCCGCCCGACGGCGCCGCGCGGGCGGTGCCGCAGTCGCCGCCAACTGCGGCTCCAGGCCGCTCCGGACGTTCGCCAGCAGCGTGCTGACCTCGGGCACCCCGTCGGCCACCGACGCCGCCAGCAGGCTCCGGCACGACGCGCAGGTCTCCAGATGGGCCTCCACCGCCCAGACGACGTCCGCCGGCATCGGCACGGCCCCCCGGGCGTAGTCGTCGATCAACCGCCTCGACGCGTGTTCCTCCCTCATCCCAGCGCCTCCCGCATCGCGATCCGGGCCCGGCGGGCACGGGTCTTGACCGTGCCCTCGGGCAGTCTGAGCAGCACGGCCGTCTCCCGGACGGAGAGCCCGTCGAGCACCGTGGCCTGCAGCACCGCACGGAGTTCCGGCGCCAACCGCCGCAGCGCGTCGCCGACATCGCCGCCGACGGTCCCCGCGAGCGCCTCCTCCTCGGCGGCCGGCACCACCGACCGCTCGGCGGCGGCGACCGGCGGCTCGGCGTGGTGGGCCCGGCGCCGGAAGGCGTCGACCAGCCGGCGCGCGGCGATCGTCCACAGCCACCCGACGGCCGTCCCGCCGACCGCGCTGCCGGCGAACGCGCCGGCCGCGCGCCACACCGCCAGATAGGTCTCCTGCATGACCTCGGCGACGATCTGCTCGTCCGAGCAGCGGCGGCGCAACCGCACCGCCAGCCACGGCGACGTCCGGCGGTACAACTCGTCGAACGCCCCGCGGTCGCCCCTGGCCACCAGCCGGAGGAGGCGTTCCTCGTCCAGCTCGTCCAGTGCTCTCCTGCGTGATCTCACACCAGCCAGACGCCCGGTACGACCTGCAGGTTCTTGCTGCGGCGTGAGCTGCGTCACAGTGGGCGGGCTTCCTGGTCCGGAAACGCGAAAAGGCCCACCCGGTAACCCGGGTGGGCCTTTTCTGAATGATTGTTCGGCGGCGTCCTACTCTCCCACAGGGTCCCCCCT
>NZ_JBFBGS010000083.1:0-25097 GCF_040684795.1 Kitasatospora sp. NPDC089797
GGCGTGACGGGTGATTTTCAGACTGCCAACGGCGCCCAGCCACCCCCGATGAGAGTCGGCAGTCCGAAAATCACCCAGCCCCCGCAGCACCCACCCCCTCCACCGCCCCCGGCGTCACCCACCCTCCCGAAAGCCCCCACCCCCACAGAAGCCCCGCGCAGCGGCCCCCTTTCACCGAGGCACCACCACCTCCCCCGCCCCGAAAACCCGCCGATCCCCACACCCCCGCTCCCCCACCGGACAAGCCCCCGCCGCCGCCACCGCCAACAACTCCGCCAACCGCGCCGACCCGAAGTCCGGATGCAGCGCCGCCGCGACCGCCACCGCCCCCGTCACGTGCGCCGCCGCCATCGAGGTGCCCGCCAGCACCGCGTACTGCCCGCCCGGCCAGTCCGAGACGATCGCCCCCTGCGCCCCCGCGTCCGGGTCCCCGCCCGGGGCGGCCAACGAGACCAGCCCCCGCCCGTAGTTGGTGTAGGAGGACGGCCGCCCGTCCCGGTTGACGGCGGTGACGGTGACCACGCCGGGCAGTTGGCCGGGCAGCCGGATGCACTCGGCGCCCAGGTAGCGGGTCCGGGCCGGCCCGGAGACCCGGTCGTTGGGACTGCGCTCGTCGGTCCGGGCGGCGCCGAGGTCCTGCCCGTCGTTGCCGGCCGAGGCGACCACCACCGCGCCCTTGCGCTGGGCGTAGGCGACGGCCCGGCCGACGGCGGCGATCAGTGCCGCCTGGTCCCGGTCCTCGGGGCAGTTGTACTTCCACGGGTCGGCGAAGTAGCTGTCGTTGATCGCCTTGGCCCCGTGGTCGGCCGCCCAGAGCATCCCGCAGACGATGTTCTCCGCGTAGTACTGCCCGAGCGGCCCGAGCAGCCGGACGGCGGCGATCCGCACTCCGGGGGCGACCCCGGTGACGCCCTTCCCGTCCCGGCCCGCCGCTCCGACGATCCCGGCGACGTGGGTGCCGTGCCCGCTCTCCCCGACCCCGGGGTCGGGCCGCCAGGAACCGGCCCGGGCGTCCGGCCGCCCGTCGGCGCAGGAGGCCGAGGCCTTCGGGTCGACGGCCGTCCGCAGGTCCGGATGGGTGTCGTCGACGCCGGAGTCGAGCACCGCGACCAGCACCTTGCGCATCGCCTCCGCGCCGGGGGCGCCCCCGGCGCCGTCGCCGGCCCGCCCCGCTCCGGCGTGCACCGCGGCGAGGTTCCACGCACCGCCCTCCCCCGGGTCGGGCACCGTGACCGTCCCCCCGTCCCACCCCTCCGACGCCCTACGCACCGTCCCGTCCTCCCCGTCCTCCGCCGGGCCACCGGCCACCCCGTCCACGGCCGGGCCCCCGGCCACCCGGTCCCCCGCCCCCGAGCCCCCACGCCGGCCCCCCGCCGCGAAGTCCCCGGCCCCGTCCACCGCCCGCGGCGGCCCCAGCACCGGCGTCGTCCGGGTCGCCCCGACCGCGGCGATCCCGGGCCGGGCCCGCACCCGCTCGGCGAAGCCGTCGGTCGCGTACGCCAGCACCGCCCCGATCTGCGGGTACTCCTGCACCACCTGCCCGCCCGCCGCCCGGCTCTCCGCCCCGGCCCGGGCGGCACCCGCGGCATCGGCCCGCCCGGCCAGCACCAGGTAGCTGAGGTACGTCCGCCCGGGCCCGGACCCGTACGGCACGGCGCCGCCCAGCACCAGGGCCGCGAGCAGCATCGCGAGCAGCGCCCCCACCGGCCCGCGGACCCTGCGACGGCCCCCGCGGCGACGGATCCCGCGCCTGCCGACGGACCCGCCGGGCCGATGCGCCTGCGCCATCCCACGCTCTCCGCTCGTCGGTCCGGTGCGCCCGCACTGCTGCGGCCGCGGTCACGAATTGATCACGCGCCCGATTCATCACCATATGAGCGGTTCATCATTCCTGCCCCCGCAGTTCCCCCGACTCCCCCGACTCCCCCGACTCCCCTAGCTCCCCCGACTCCCCCGACTCCCCCGACTCCCCCGACTCCCCCACCCGGCCCGCAGCCCACCCCGCCCCCACCCCACTTGTCAGTCCCACCCGGCACCATGGGGGCATGGCGCCCCCACCCCCACCCGCCGACACCCCCCACCCGGACGACCCGCTGGCCGGCTTCGCCCCCACCACCCGGGCCTGGTTCACCGGCGCCTTCCCCGCCCCCACCACCGCCCAGGCCGAGGCCTGGCGCGCCATCGGCCAGGACACCGACGTCCTGGTGGTCGCCCCGACCGGCTCCGGCAAGACCCTCGCCGCCTTCCTCTCCGCCCTGGACCGGCTCAGCAGCACCCCGCCGCCCGCCGAGCCCAAGCGCCGCTGCCGGGTGCTCTACGTCTCCCCGCTGAAGGCCCTCGCGGTGGACGTCGAGCGCAACCTGCGCGCCCCGCTGACCGGCCTGCGCCAGGCCGCCGTCCGGCTGGGCCTGCCCGAGCCCGAGGTCCAGGTCGCGATCCGCTCCGGCGACACCCCGGCCGCCGACCGCCGCCGCTTCGCGACCCACCCGCCGGACATCCTGATCACCACCCCCGAGTCGCTCTTCCTGCTGCTCACCTCCGCCTCCCGGGAGGCCCTGCGCGGAGTGGACACGGTGATCCTCGACGAGGTGCACGCGGTCGCCGGCACCAAGCGCGGCGCCCACCTCGCGCTCAGCCTGGAGCGACTGGACGAACTGCTGGACCGCCCGGCCCGCCGGATCGGCCTGTCCGCGACCGTCCGCCCGGTCGAGGAGGTGGCCCGCTTTCTCAGCCCCCGGCGCGGCGCCACGGTGGTCCAGCCCGCCGCCGCCAAGGAGTTCGACCTCTCGGTGGTCGTCCCCGTCCCCGACCTGGACGACCTCCCCGTCGCCCCGGCCACCGGCGGCGCGGCGGGCTCCGACCCGCAGCGCCAGGCCTCGATCTGGCCGCACGTCGAGGAGCGGATCGTCGACCTGGTCGAGGCGCACCGCTCGACCATCGTCTTCGCCAACTCCCGCCGCCTGGCCGAACGCCTCTGCAACCGGCTGAACGAGATCGCGTACGAGCGCGCCACCGGCACCGCCGCCCCCGAGGCGCACGCCCCGGCCGAGCTGATGGGCGGCTCGGGCGCCGCCAAGGGCGCGCCCCCGGTGATCGCCCGCGCCCACCACGGCTCCGTCTCCAAGGAGCAGCGCTCCCTGGTCGAGGAGGAGTTGAAGGCCGGCCGGCTGCCCGCCGTGGTCGCCACCTCCAGCCTGGAGCTGGGCATCGACATGGGCGCGGTCGAACTCGTCGTCCAGGTCGAGTCCCCGCCCTCGGTGGCCTCCGGCCTGCAACGGGTCGGCCGGGCGGGCCACCAGGTCGGCGCCGTCTCGACCGGCGTCTTCTTCCCCAAGTACCGGGGGGACCTGGTGCAGTCCGCCGTGGTCACCGAACGGATGCGGGCGGGCCGGATCGAGGCACTGCGCGTCCCGCGCAACCCGCTGGACGTGCTCGCCCAGCAACTGGTCGCGATGACCGCCCTGGACGCCTGGCCGGTGGACGACCTGCTCGCCGTGGTCCGCCGGGCCGCGCCCTTCGCCACGCTCCCGCAGTCCGCCTTCGACGCCGTGCTCGACATGCTGGCCGGCCGCTACCCCTCGGACGCCTTCGCCGAGCTGCGCCCCCGGGTGGTCTGGGACCGGGTCACCGGCACGGTGACCGGCCGCCCCGGCGCCCAGCGGCTGGCCGTCACCTCCGGCGGCACCATCCCCGACCGCGGCCTGTTCGGCGTCTTCATCGCCGGCTCCACCGCCGCCGGGGGCAAGAGCGGCGGGAAGGGCGGCGGCCGGGTCGGGGAGCTGGACGAGGAGATGGTCTACGAGTCCCGCGTCGGCGACGTGTTCACCCTCGGCACCACCTCCTGGCGGATCGAGGACATCACCCACGACAAGGTGCTGGTCACCCCCGCCCCCGGCGTCCCCGGCCGGCTCCCGTTCTGGAAGGGCGACACCCTCGGCCGCCCGCTCGAACTCGGCCGCGCCCTCGGCGCGTTCACCCGCGAGCTGGGCGCCCTCCGGCCCGCCGAGGCCACCGAGCGCCTCAAGCGGGCCGGCCTGGACGACTGGGCCGCCGCCAACCTCCTCGACTACCTCGCCGAGCAGCGCGCCGCCTGCGGCCACCTCCCCGACGACCGCACCATCGTGGTCGAGCGCTTCCGCGACGAACTCGGCGACTGGCGGATCGTCATCCACTCCCCCTTCGGCGCCCAGGTGCACGCCCCCTGGGCGCTCGCCCTCGGTGCCCGGCTGCGCGAGAAGCACGGCCTGGACCCGCAGGTCATGCACGCCGACGACGGCATCGTGCTGCGCCTCCCGGACGCGGACCTGCTCGCCCCCGACTTCGACTTCGCCGCCCCCTCCGCACCGACCGGTCCGGCCGCCGACGAGGCCCCGGTCGGCGCCGACGCCGCCCTGTTCGAGGCCGCCGAGATCGAGCAGCTGGTCACCGAACAGGTCGGCGGCTCCGCCCTGTTCGCCTCCCGCTTCCGCGAGTGCGCCGGCCGCGCCCTGCTGCTGCCGCGCCGCAGCCCCGGCCGCCGCACCCCGCTCTGGCAGCAGCGCCAGCGCGCCGCCCAACTGCTCGAAGTCGCCTCCGAGTACGGCTCGTTCCCGATCGTCCTGGAGGCCGTCCGGGAGTGCCTCCAGGACGTCTTCGACGTCCCCGGACTGGTCGAGCTGATGGGGGACCTCGAATCCCGGGCGGTCCGCCTGGTCGAGGTCACCACCCCCGAGCCCTCCCCCTTCGCCCGCTCGCTGCTGTTCGGCTACGTCGCCCAGTTCCTCTACGAGGGCGACTCCCCGCTCGCCGAGCGCCGGGCCGCCGCCCTCTCGCTCGACTCCCGGCTGCTCTCCGAACTCCTCGGCCAGGCCGAGTTGAGCGAGCTGCTCGACCCCGGGGTGCTCGCCGAACTGGAGGCCGAGCTCCAACGCCGCACCCCCGAGCGCCGGATCAGGGACGCCGAGGGCGTCGCCGACGCGCTGCGCCTGCTCGGCCCGCTCACCGAGGCCGAGTTGACGACCCGCGGCGCCGAGTCGCTGTGGGCCCTGGAGCTGGAGGCCGCCCGCCGGGTGATCCAGGTCCGGATCGCCGGTGAGCAGCGCTGGGCCGCGATCGAGGACGCCGGACGGCTGCGCGACGCGCTGGGCACCCCGCTGCCGGTCGGCGTCCCCGAGGCCTTCACCGAGCCGGTCAAGGACCCGCTGGGCGACCTGCTGGCCCGGCACGCCCGCACCCACGGCCCCTTCACCGCCGCCGAGGCCGGTGCCCGCTACGGCCTCGGCACCGCCGTGGTCACCGGCACCCTGCAACGGCTCACCGCGGCCGGCCGGCTGGTCCAGGGCCAGTTCAGGCCCGCCGGCCACCCCGACCCCGAGCGGCACCCCGCCCCCGAGCGGCCCGCCACACCCGAGTGGCACGCCGCCGAGTGGTGCGACACCGAGGTGCTGCGCCGGCTGCGCCGCCGCTCGCTGGCCGCCCTGCGCCAGGAGGTGGAGCCGGTCCCGCCGCGCGCCCTGGCCGCCTTCCTCCCGCAGTGGCAGCACCTGGCCGGCCACCGGCTGCGCGGCCCGGACGGTCTGCTCCGGGTGGTCGAACAGCTCCAGGGCACCGCGCTGCCCGCCTCCGCCCTGGAGAAGCTGATCCTCCCGGCCCGGCTCGCCGACTACTCCCCCGGCCTGCTGGACGAACTGACGGCGGCCGGCGAGATCGGCTGGTGCGGCGCCGGCGCGCTGCCCGGCAAGGACGGTTGGCTCTCCCTGCACCTGGCCGAGAACGCCCACCTGCTGCGCCCGGAGCCCGTCCCGCCGGCGCTCACCCCGCTGCACAGCGCCCTGCTGGAGGCCCTGGCGGGCGGCTACGGCCTGTTCTTCCGCCAGCTCGTCCAGCAGTTGCCGCCGGAGACACCGGAGCCGGCGGTGGTCGAGGCGCTCTGGGACCTGGTCTGGGCCGGTTGCGTCACCAATGACACGCTCGCCCCGATGCGCGCCCTGCTCGGCTCCGGCCGGACGGCCGGTGCCACCGCCCACCGCGCGCCCCGGGCCACCCCGCGCGGCCGCTACGGCGGTGCGGGCCGCGCCCTGGGCCGGCCCGGCGGGGCCCTGCGCAGCGGCCCCCCGACGGTGGCCGGGCGCTGGTCGCTGCTGCCCGCGCCGGCCGCCGATCCGACGGTCCGGGCCACCGCCCGGGCGCAGAGCCTGCTGGACCGGCACGGCCTGCTCACCCGGGGCACGGTCGCGGCCGAACGGGTGCCCGGCGGCTTCGCCGGGGTGTACCGGGTGCTCGCCGCGATGGAGGAGCGCGGCCGGGCCCGTCGCGGCTACTTCGTCGAGGGCCTGGGCGGTGCCCAGTTCGCCGTGGAGGGCGCCGCCGACCGGCTGCGCTCGGTCAGCGGCCGGCTGGAGCGGGCCCGGGCCGCCGAGTGGCCGGCCGCGCCGGCCGCCGAGCCGCCGCAGCTGCTGGTGCTGGCCGCCGCCGATCCGGCGAACGCCTACGGTGCCGCGCTGCCCTGGCCCGAGCCGCCCGCCCCGCGGTCGGAGGCGGGGGCCAAGGAGGCCGGGGCGCACCGCCCGGGCCGCAAGGCGGGTGCCCTGGTGGTCCTGGTGGACGGCGAGCTGGTGCTGTACGTGGAGCGGGGCGGCAAGTCCCTGCTGTCCTGGACGGAGGACGGCGCGACGCTGTCCGCCGCCGCCGGGGCGCTTGCCGGGGCGGTCCGGGCGGGCGCGCTCGGCAGCGTCACGGTCGAGCGGGCCAACGGCGAGCCCGCGCTGGGTTCCGAGCTGGGCCGCGCGCTGGAGGAGGCCGGCTTCCACGCCACCCCGCGCGGTCTGCGGCTGCGGCCGTGACGGCCCGGGGCGGGTGAGCAGCACGGAGGCCGCGGAGTCAACGACCCCGCGGCCTCCGTGCACGTCCGTTCACCCGATCGGTGGCGGCGGTGCCTCCACCCGGCCCACGGCCGCCGCCGGGCGGCGGCGCACCGGTCCGGTGGCGTTCCGGTCGGCGTGGACCGGAATGAGACCGAGTCCCCAGCCGCCGGCCGCCAGCAGACCCAGCACGGCGCCGTCGGCCAGCTGGCCCCGGACGGCCACCAGCCACCAGGCGAGCCCGGCCGCGAGGGCCACCAGGACCCACCGGGCGGGCCAGGGCACCAATCGCCGCGCCCGCAGCCGTATTCGGGCCACCGTGCGCACCGTCGCGACTCTTCGCACGACCGCCCTCCTCCGCTCGCCCCGGGCATCGGAGCAGCCCGGGTGTCGAGGCCGGATTCAGGCGGCGACCACGTCCATCGCGGCGGACTTGGGCGACATGGTCGCCCGGTCGGCGCCGGGGGCGGGCAGCGGAACCGGTTCGAGTACCGGCCTCAGCAGATCACCTTCGGAGAGGGTGGCCATCGCCGCAAGTTCGGCGAGCGACAGTTCGTCGCTGACCTCGCGCATGACCTCGGACATCCGGACGTCGAGTGCGTCGCAGATGGCGGAGAGCAGCTCCGAGGAGGCCTCCTTCTGTCCCCGCTCGACCTCGGAGAGGTATCCGAGCGAAACCCGTGCGGCCGCCGACACCTCGCGGAGTGTGCGGCCCTGGCGCTGGCGCTGCCGACGCAGTACATCGCCCAGTAGGCGACGGAGCAGGATCATCGGTGCCTCCCTCCTCGGACTGCGGATCGAGATGTCACGCCCCCACCGTACCGCCTTGCCCGCTTCGCGTGCGGGGACCCTGGTCGTGTTCACTCTGGGCTGCAAGGCCGTCCCCCTCCTTGTTCCGGTGTCGTACCCGGGTTCGCGGGCCCCTCGTGGTACCCGACCTGGCCCACCCGGCCACCGTCACGCAACTCGTTCGCCACCTGGTTTCTGCCCAACCAGGCCGTTGGATGTAACACGATCCTCCGGCCGAGCCGTCCCCACGGGCAGGTCCGGCCTATCACGGCCCGGTGGAGATCCGGCCGCGGGCGGCTAGGACCGGGCCCGGCCGCTGAGCCGGCCGGCGAGCAGTTCCAGTGCGGCGGTCACCGCCCCGTGACGGATTGTGGCACGAGCGCCCGACAGCAGGGGCGAACTGACCAGAGTTCCGCCCGGGCCGGCGACCGCCAGGTGTACCGTGCCCACCGGCCGCCCGTCCTGCGGCTCCGGACCGGCCACCCCGGTCGTCGCGAGCCCGTAGGTGGCGCCCAGCAGTCCGCGGACGCCCTCGGCCATCTGTCGGGCCACCACCGGGTGGACCGGACCGTACACGTCCAACAGGCCCTCGTCCACACCGAGCACCGAGGCCTTCAGCTCGGTCGCGTACGCCGTGACCGAGCCGCGGAAGGTCGCCGACGCCCCGGGGACGTCCACCAGCGCGGCGGCCAGCAGGCCCCCGGTGAGCGACTCGGCGACGGCCAGCGTGCCGCCCTCCGCCCGCAGCGCGGCGTGCACCCGCTCGGCCAGCTCGTAGTCCGTCACCGGGCCCCCGTTCCCTAGCGGTCCGCGCGCTCCGCGGCCGCACCCTCACGGCGCAGTCGCAGCGCCTGTCCGATGTAGTCGAGCGCGGTCCCGACGGTCAGCAGCACCGCCAGGCCCATCAGGCAGGCCCGCCCGGTCGCCAGCCAGCCGGTCAGCGGCAGCACGTACATGCCCACCGCGGTGCCCTGGGTCAGCGTCTTGAGCTTGCCGCCGCGGCTGGCCGGGATGACCCCGTAGCGGATGACCCAGAAGCGCATCAGCGTGATGCCGAGCTCCCGGGCCAGGATCACCGCGGTGACCCACCAGGGCAGGTCGCCGAGCAGGGAGAGCCCGATCAGCGCGGCGCCCATGATCGCCTTGTCGGCGATCGGGTCGGCGATCTTCCCGAAGTCGGTGACCAGCCCCTTGCGGCGGGCGATCTCCCCGTCGAACAGGTCGGTGATCATCGCGATCGCGAACGAGGCCCAGGCCACGGCCCGCCACTTCGGGTTGTGCCCGTCGTCGGCGAACAGCAGCGCCACGAAGACCGGCACCAGCAGCACCCGGACCATGGTGAGCACGTTGGCGATGTTCCAGACGCCCGGCGCCGTCGGCAGGGCGGCCGCCGGTCTGCCCGGGTGGGCCGCGGCCGGGGCGCCGGGCCCCTTGGTCATTCCCCGGCTCCCGGAGCCTCGGCCCCCGCGGTCCCGGGCACGCGCACCTGTTCCAGCGCCTCGGCGATCAGGTCGACGCCCTCGCTGGCCACCACGGTGGCCCGCCAGAACTGCCCGACCCGCGGGTCCTCGACGCCGTGCAGGGTGGTCAGGCCGTCGGTCTCCGGGGCCTGGTGGGCGGCCCGGCCCTCGACCACGCCGTCCTCGATCGACTCGATCAGCACCTCGACCTCGGTGCCGATCCGCTGCTCGGCCCGCTGGGCGGTCATCTCCTCGGCGAGCCGGCTCAGCCGTGCCAGCCGGTCGGCGACCACGTCCTCGGGCAGCTTGCCGTCGTAGGTCGCCGCCTCGGTGCCGTCCTCGTCGGAGTAGCCGAAGACGCCGATCGCGTCCAGTCCGGCGTGGGTGACGAAGCGCTCCAGCTCGGCGAAGTCCGCCTCGGTCTCACCGGGGAAGCCGACGATGAAGTTGGACCGGGCGCCGGCCTGCGGGGCCTTGTCCCGGATGGTCCCCAGCAGCTGCAGGAACTGGTCGGTGGAGCCGAAGCGGCGCATCCGGCGCAGCACGGCGGGCGCCGAGTGCTGGAAGGACAGGTCGAAGTAGGGCACCACGTCGGTGGTCCCGGTCATCGCGTCGATCAGGCCGGGGCGCATCTCGGCGGGCTGCAGGTAGGAGACCCGCACCCGCTCGACGCCCTCGATCACGGAGATCTCGCCGAGCAGCGTCTCCAGCAGCCGGATGTCACCGAGGTCCTTGCCGTACGAGGTGTTGTTCTCGCTGACCAGGACGACCTCGCGGACGCCCTGCCCGGCCAGCCACTGGGCCTCCTGGAGCACGTCGGAGGGGCGGCGGGAGATGAAGGAGCCGCGGAAGGCGGGGATGGCGCAGAAGGAGCAGCGCCGGTCGCAGCCGGAGGCGAGCTTGACCGAGGCGACCGGGTTGTCGTCCAGCCGCTTGCGCAGGGTGCGCGGGCCGGAGGCCGGGGCGAGGCCCTCGGGCAGGTCGCTGATCGGCTCGGCGGCGGCCTCGGCGCCGTGGCCGGGCAGCGCGACGGCCTCGGCGGCGGACTGCCGCTCGGCCGGGCTGATCGGCAGCAGCTTGCGGCGGTCGCGCGGGATGTGCGGGGCGTGGTGGCCGCCGGAGAGGATGGTCTGCAGCCGGTCGGAGATGTCGGAGTAGTCGTCGAAGCCGAGCACCCCGTCGGCCTCGGGCAGCGCGTCGGCGAGCTCCTTGCCGTACCGCTCGGCCATGCAGCCGACCGCGACGACGGCCTGGGTACGGCCGTGCCCCTTGAGGTCGTTGGCCTCCAGCAGGGCGTCGACGGAGTCCTTCTTGGCGGCCTCGACGAAGCCACAGGTGTTGACGACGGCGACATCGGCCTCGGCGGCATCGTCGACGAGCAACCAGCCGTCGGCTTCCAGTCGCCCGGCGAGTTCCTCGGAGTCCACCTCGTTGCGGGCGCATCCGAGCGTGACAAGGGCGACAGTGCGGCGTTCAGGCATAGGCCCAAGATTAACGCGCGGCCTCCGGTGCCGTTCGCCCCGGAGGCCGCGTGCCTTCGATCAGCTGATCATCGACGGCCCCGGCGGGCCCTGTGGTCAGCCCGCCTGCGGGTCTCCGGGGGTGTACGTGACGTGCACCACCTGGCCGTCCTTGCCGAGGACACCGAGGTCCTTGCCGTTGACGTACGCGTGCACGGCCCCGCCGTTGCCGAGCACCAGCTTGATCTGCTTGGGGTCGGTGAAGGTCTGGTCCTGGCCGTCGCTGATGTTGTTCTGGAACAGCGACTTGCCGCTGCCGTCGGTCGCCGAGACCCAGCTGGTGCCCTCGGCGACCAGCTTCACGGTGACCTTGTCGGCCGGGACGGCGGCGATCGCCGCGGCGCTCGGCACGGGGGCCGGGGGCTGGACGGTCGGGGTCGCCGCGGCGACCGAGCCGGTGCCGGAGCCGCTGGGCAGCGGCGCGCTGGCGGTGCCGGTGCCGGTGTGGCCGCTCTTGCCGCTCACCAGGTTGAAGCCGATCAGCGCGACCACCGCGACGATCGCGGCGACCATGGCCGCCGCCCAGTTCGGCCGGCTGCGACCGGGCACCTTGATCGGGCCGCTGTCGATCAGCTGGGTGGCGGGGCGCCTGGAGGCCGGCGAGCCGCCGTGCGCGGCGTCGTAGCGGGCGACCAGCTCCTCGCCGTCCGCGCCGACCGCGTGGGCGATCGCGCGGATGTGCCCGCGGGCGTAGAAGTCGCCGCCGCAGCGCCCGAAGTCGTCCTCCTCGATGGCATGGACGATCGGCACCCGTACCCGGGTGGCGGTACTCACCTGGTCCACCGTGAGTCCCGCCTCGATCCGGGCGGCGGACAGCACCCGGCCGATGCTCGGGGCATCGGCCGCCTGCGCCGCGTCGTCGGTCGGCTCGACGGACGACGGGGCGGTCTCGCGGTCGGAGGACTTGCCGATGGTCACGGGGCACGCCTTTCGAGCGGATGGCCACCTGCTGGAGAACAGTCTAGGGGCGTGGGCGGATCGTTTCTCAAGCGGAACGGGCCCGAATGCGCGTGCCCGCTCCGGCCGGGGTCCGGCCCCCGCTGACCGGTCGTCAGCGGAGGTGCGCGTCAGGACCCAGGGGGCGCTTTCCGGCCTGTGACGCGGCGTACCGGTATTCGGTTCCCCACACCGCGCCTACCCTCCTCCGAACGAGTGAACCCACCCGGCCCGGGAGGGCCGGGAGGCTCAGCCCCGCAGGGTCAGCAGCACCCCGTCCAGCTCCTCCGGCTTCACCAGCACGTCCCGGGCCTTGGAGCCCTCGCTCGGGCCGACGATCCCGCGCGACTCCATCAGGTCCATCAGCCGGCCCGCCTTGGCGAAGCCGACCCGGAGCTTGCGCTGGAGCATGGAGGTCGAACCGAACTGGGTGGAGACCACCAGCTCGGCCGCCTGGATCAGCAGGTCCAGGTCGTCGCCGATCTCCTCGTCGATCTCCTTCTTCGGCCCGCCCCCGACCGTCACGTCGTCCCGGTAGACGGCGCTCAGCTGGTCCTTGCAGTGCTGCACGACCCTGGCGATCTCCGCCTCGGTGACGAACGCCCCCTGCATGCGGATCGGCTTGCTGGCGCCCATCGGCAGGAACAGCGCGTCGCCCTTGCCGATCAGCTTCTCCGCGCCGGGCTGGTCCAGGATGACCCGGGAGTCGGCCATCGCGGAGGTCGCGAAGGCCAGCCGGGACGGCACGTTGGCCTTGATCAGACCGGTGACCACGTCCACCGAGGGCCGCTGGGTGGCGAGCACCAGGTGGATGCCGGCCGCCCGGGCCAGCTGGGTGATCCGGACCACCGAGTCCTCGACGTCGCGCGGCGCGACCATCATCAGGTCGGCCAGCTCGTCGACGATCACCAGCAGGTACGGGTACGGCCGCAGCTCCCGCTCGCTGCCCAGCGGCGGGGTGACCTTCCCGGCCTTCACCGCCGCGTTGAAGTCGTCCACGTGCCGGAAGCCGTACGCCGCGAGGTCGTCGTAGCGCATGTCCATCTCGCGCACCACCCACTGGAGGGCCTCGGCGGCCTTCTTGGGGTTGGTGATGATCGGCGTGATCAGGTGCGGGATGCCCTCGTAGGCGGTCAGCTCGACCCGCTTGGGGTCGACCAGCACCATCCGGACCTCGTCCGGGGTGGCCCGGGCCAGGATCGAGGTGATCAGGCAGTTGATGCAGGAGGACTTGCCCGCGCCGGTCGCGCCGGCCACCAGGATGTGCGGCATCTTGGCGAGGTTGGCCATCACGGTGTGGCCCTCGACGTCCTTGCCCATGCCGACGACCATCGGGTGGGTGTCCTCGGCGGCCGTGCGCGAGCGCAGCAGGTCGCCGAGGTTGACCATCTCGCGGTCCCGGTTGGGGATCTCGATGCCGACCGCGGACTTGCCCGGGATCGGGCTGATGATCCGCACGTCCGGGCTGGCCACCGCGTAGGCGATGTTCTTGGCGAGCGCGGTGATCCGCTCCACCTTGACCGCCGGGCCGAGCTCGACCTCGTAGCGGGTGACCGTCGGGCCGCGGGTGAAGCCGGTGACCTTCGCGTCCACCTTGAACTCGGCGAAGGTGCTGGTGAGCTGGGCCACCACCTCGTCGTTGAGGGCGCTGCGGGCCTTGGCCGGGCCGCCGCGCTCCAGCAGGTCGAGCGAGGGCAGCGCGTAGGTGACGCCCTCGCCGAGCTGGAGCTGCTCCATCCGCACCGGCGCCGGGCCGTGCTCCGCGGGCGCGCCCGGTCCGGCGCTGCGGGCGGCCGGGACGGCGGGCTCCTCGGGCGGCGCGGTGAGGTCCTTGACCTGGTGCATCATGTCCGCCACCGCGGAGGAGGCGGGCACCCCGTAGACCAGCGCGCCGTCCAGGTCGGCGGCCGCGCCGGCGGCCAGGTCCCGGGTGGCGTACGGGTCCAGCGGCTCCTTGTCCAGCGAGACCCGGTGGGCCTCCGGCGACCCGTCGGACCCGTCCTCGACGTCCGCCCGGCGCCGACGGCGGCGCCGGCGGGCGGCCACCTCGTCGGTCGGGTCGTCGGCGGCGGTGTCCACGGTGAAGGGCAGCGCGTCGGGGTCGGCGTCCTCCGGCGGATCGGTGGACGGCTCGTGCTCCGGCGTGCGCCCCCAGCGCAGTTCGTCCTCGGGCCCGGGCTCGATCACCCCGAGCCTTATCGCGCCCCCGCGCAGCCGCTCGCCGATCCGGTTGACCGGGGTGGCGGTGACCACCAGCAGGCCGAAGAAGGCCAGCAGCAGGAGCAGCGGCACGGCCAGCACCGCGCCGGCGGCGGCCATCATCGGGGTGGACGCGGCCCAGCCGATGATCCCGCCGGCCGCCCTTATCCGGGAGGCGCCGCTGCCCATGGTGGGCGCGCCGCAGCCGATGTGGACCAAGCCGAGGACGCCGACCAGCAGGGTGCTCAGCCCGATCACGATCCGGCCGTTGGCCTCCGGCAGCTCCGGGTGGCGCCAGAGCCGGATCGCGATCCCGGCCAGCAGGAACGGCACCAGCACGTCGAGCCGCCCGAACAGCCCGGACACCACGGCGGTGGCCGCGCCGTTCAGCCAGCCCTCCGAGCTGAACCAGGTGCCGCCCGCGACCACCAGCGCGAGGCCGAACAGCAGCAGGCCGAGCCCGTCCTTGCGGTGGTCCGGGTGGAGGTTCTTGGCCCCGTCGCCGACTCCGCGGAAGATCGCGGCGATCGGGCTCGCCAGCGCGTTGAGGAGGCTCATCAGCCCCGAGCGGCGCGGCGGAGCCGGCGGCGCCGACCTGGCCGCCGCCTTCTTCGCGGGGGCCCGGCGGGCGGCCGCCTTCTTCGCGGGCGGCTTGCCCGGGGACTTGGCCGCGGCCTTCTTGGACGGTCCCGGACTCGGTTTGCGTGCGGCGTTTCCGGGCGTACGAGTGGCCATGGGTCAGCAGCCTACCGGGGCGGGCGACCAGTGCCCATGCGGCCGAGCCGGGGCGCCCCGACGTGTCGCAGACACTCCGTCACGCTGACCGGGTTTCACCCGGACGCACCAGCGGGCCACTCGGACGGGTGAACCCGCCGTCGTACACCTACGTGCTGCCGGGGCGCATCGCGTCCAGGGCCCGGCGCAGGCCGGCCAGCTTGCGCTCCAGGTGCGCCGCGGTGGCGGCCACCCCGGCGTCCTCGGCGCCGTCCAGCTGCTTGCCCAGCGCCTCCGCCTGCTCCTCGACCGCCGCCAGCCGCGCGGACAGCTCGCCGAGCAGCGCCCCGCCGAGGGCCGGCTCGCCGCCGCCCGCCTCCAGTTGCAGCCGCAGCAACGCGGCCTGCTCCTTCAGCTGGCAGTTCTTGACGTACAGGTCGACGAAGACCGAGACCTTGGCCCGCAGCACCCACGGGTCGAAGGGCTTGGAGATGTAGTCCACCGCGCCGGCCGCGTAACCGCGGAAGGTGTGGTGCGGGCCGTGGTTGATCGCGGTGAGGAAGATGATCGGGATGTCCCGGGTGCGCTCGCGGCGCTTGATGTGGGCGGCGGTCTCGAAGCCGTCCATCCCGGGCATCTGGACGTCCAGCAGGATCACCGCGAAGTCGTCGGTCAGCAGCGCCTTGAGCGCCTCCTCGCCGGAGGCGGCGCGCACCAGCGTCTGGTCCAGGGCGGAGAGGATCGCCTCCAGCGCCAGGAGGTTCTCCGGCCGGTCGTCGACCAGGAGGATCTTCGCCTTCTGCATCGGGGCTCGCCCTCCTGTCGCCTGCCTGCCGCCCGGTGTAGGCACCCGCGTACTGCCCACCGCTACCCCGGTCATGCTAGCCGCACCCCCTCGCCCGGCACATCGCTCCGTCGTGACCCGATCCGGAACGGCGCGCAGCCAGTGCTCCGGCGCACGCTCAGCAGCGTGTCGCCGTCCGGTCACTGTTCGCAACGCTCGGTGACCCTACCGGGTTCCCGGGCCCGACCGCCAGCAAACCGACCGACCGACCGGCGCGAAGCCCGGGGCCCGCCCCGGGCTTCGCGCCCGCCGCCGTCGTCACGCGCGGTCCGCGTTCAACCACTCGGACATCACCGCCAGCAGGTGGTCGGTCTCCACCGGCTTGGTGATGTGGTCGGTGGCGCCCGCCTCCAGGGACTTCTCCCGGTCGCCCTTCATCGCCTTGGCGGTCAGCGCGATGATCGGCAGACCGGCGAACTGGGGCATCCGGCGGATCGCCTCGGTGGTCGCGTAGCCGTCCATCTCCGGCATCATGATGTCCATCAGGACCAGCGCCACGTTCTCGTGCTGCTCCAGCATCTCGATGCCCTCGCGGCCGTTCTCCGCGTACAGCACGGTCAGCCCGTGCTGCTCCAGCACGCTGGTGAGGGCGAACACGTTGCGTACGTCGTCGTCCACGATCAGCACCTGCTGGCCGTCGAAGCGGGTGTCGCCACGGGCCGGCCGGGGCTGCTGGACCGGCTCCACCGCCCGGGGGGCCGCGGCGCTCTCCAGGGCGGCGCTGCGGCGGCGCTCCACCGCACCGCGACGGCGCTCCTCGGCCAGCTCCCGGACCTCCTGGGCCCAGTGGTCGGCCGGGCTTTCGCCGACCGGCACCGGCAGGCCCACCGGGGTCACCCCGACCGAGGCGCGCAGCACCGGCTGGTTCGCCGGGCCCGGGCGCTCGGCCGGCCGCTCGGCGGCGTCCGGGGCGTCGGTGCGCAGCGGCAGGTAGAGCGTGAAGGTCGAGCCCTTGCCCAGCTCGCTCTCGGCGTGGATCTCGCCGCCGAGCAGCCGGGCGATCTCCCGGCTGATCGACAGGCCGAGGCCGGTGCCGCCGTACTTGCGGCTGGTGGTGCCGTCGGCCTGCTTGAACGCCTCGAAGATCTCCCGCAGCTTGTTGCCGGGGATGCCGATGCCGGTGTCGGAGACGGAGAAGGCGATCAGCTCGTCGTCCGGGCCCTGGATCGAGCCGAACTCCAGCAGCCGCTCCCGCACGTGCTGGGGGACGTCCCGGCCGGCCGCGCTGATCGAGAAGTCGACGCCGCCGGTGTCGGTGAACTTCACGGCGTTGGAGATCAGGTTGCGCAGCACCTGCTGGAGCCGCTGCTCGTCGGTGTGCAGGGTCACCGGCAGGGCGGGCGAGACCCGCACCGCGAAGTCCAGGTTCTTGTCGAGGGCGACCGGCTGGAAGGTAGCCTCGACGTAGTCGACCAGCTGGACCAGGGCGATCCGGGCCGGCCGGACGTCCATCTTCCCGGCCTCGACCTTGGACAGGTCGAGGATGTCGTTGATCAGCTGGAGCAGGTCGGAGCCGGCGCCGTGGATGGTGTCGGCGAACTCGACCTGCTTGGGCGACAGGTTGCCCTCGTTGTTGTCGGAGAGCAGCTTGGCCAGGATCAGCAGCGAGTTGAGCGGGGTGCGCAGCTCGTGCGACATGTTGGCGAGGAACTCGCTCTTGTACCGGGAGGCCAGCGCGAGCTGCTCGGCGCGCTCCTCCAGGACCTGCCGGGCCTCCTCGATCTCGCTGTTCTTGATCTCGATGTCACGGTTCTGCTGGGCGAGTTGCTCGGCCTTCTCCTGCAACTCCTCGTTGGTACGCTCCAGTTCCTCCTGGCGCGCCTCCAACTCAGCCGACCGCATCGAGAGTTCGGCGGTCAGTCGCTGGGACTCCAGCAGCAGGCCCTCGGTCTTGGTGTTGACGCTGATGGTGTTGACGGTGACCCCGATCAGATCGGCGATCTGGTTCAGGAAGTCCAGCGCGACGGTGGTGAAGGAGCTGAAGGTGGCCAGCTCGATCACGCCCAGCAGCCGGCCCTCGAACAGCACCGGCAGCACCACGATGTGGGTCGGCGAGGCCTCACCGAGACCGGAGGCGATCTTGAGGTACCCGGGCGGTGCCTCCTTGACGATGATCGCCCGCTTCTCCACCGCCGCCTGGCCGATCAGCGACTCGCCCGGCCGGAAGGTGGTCGGCATCGCCCGCCGCTGGTAGCCGTAGCTGCCGATCAGCCGCAGCACGGTGTCGTTCTCGTCGTCGTCCTCGGTGATCAGTTCGGCGGTCCGGCCGGCCGGCTGGGCCAGGAAGAAGGCGCCGTGCTGGGCGGAGACCACCGGGGTCAGCTCGGTCATGATCAGCGAGGCGACCGCCTCCAGGTCCCGGCGGCCCTGCAGCAGGCCGGAGATCCGGGCCAGGTTGGTCTTGAGCCAGTCCTGTTCCTGGTTGGTGCGGGTGGTCTCGCGCAGGTTGGCGATCATCTGGTTGATGTTGTCCTTGAGCTCGTCGAGCTCCCCCGCGGCGTCCACGTCGATCCGCAGGCTCAGGTCGCCCCTGGTCACCGCGGTGGCGACCTGGGCGATCGCGCGCACCTGCCGGGTCAGGTTGTTGGCCAGCTCGTTCACCGACTCGGTGAGGTCCTGCCAGGTGCCGTCGACCCCGGGCACCCGGGCCTGGCCACCGAGCCGTCCGTCGGTCCCCACCTCGCGGGCGACCCGGGTCACCTCGTCGGCGAAGGCCGACAGCTGGTCGACCATGGTGTTGATGTTGGTCTTGAGCTGGAGGATCTCGCCGCGGGCGTCGACGTCGATCTTCTGCGAGAGGTCGCCGCGGGCGACCGCCGTGATCACCAGCGCGATGTTGCGGACCTGGCCGGTGAGGTTGTTGGCCATCTGGTTGACGTTGTCGGTCAGGTCCTTCCAGATGCCGGCCACGCCCGGCACGCTCGCCTGACCGCCCAGGGTGCCGTCGGTGCCCACCTCGCGGGCGACCCGGGTGACCTCCACCGCGAACGCGGACAGCTGGTCGACCATGGTGTTCAGGGTCCCGGCGAGGGTCGCGATCTCGCCCTGGGCGTCGATGGTGATCTTCTTGGAGAGGTCGCCGCGGGCCACCGCGGAGGCGACCTCGGCGATGTTGCGCACCTGTCCGGTCAGGTTCGACGCCATGAAGTTGACGTTGTCGGTCAGGTCCTTCCAGATCCCCGACACCCCGCGCACCCGGGCCTGACCGCCCAGGATGCCCTCGGTGCCCACCTCGCGGGCAACCCGGGTCACCTCGTCGGCGAAGGCCGACAGCTGGTCGACCATCGTGTTGACGGTCGTCACCAGCTCCAGGATCTCGCCCCGGGCGTCGACGGTGATCTTCTTCGAGACGTCGCCGCGCGCCACCGCCGTGGTCACCTCGGCGATGCTGCGGACCTGGATGGTCAGGTTGTTGGCCATCAGGTTGACGCTGTTGGTCAGGTCCTTCCAGGTGCCGGACACCCCGGGCACGCTCGCCTGCCCGCCGAGGATCCCCTCGGTGCCGACGTCCCGGGCGACCCGGGTCACCTCGTCGGCGAACGCGGACAGCTGGTCCACCATCGTGTTGATGGTGTTCTTCAGCTCCAGGATCTCCCCGCGCGCGTCCACCTGGATCTTCTGCGAGAGGTCGCCCTTGGCGACCGCGGTCGTCACCTGGGCGATGTTGCGCACCTGATCGGTGAGGTTGTTCGCCATGAAGTTGACGTTGTCGGTCAGGTCCCGCCACACCCCGGCCGCCCAGGGCACCTGGGCCTGGCCGCCCAGCCGCCCCTCGGTGCCCACCTGGCGGGCCACCCGGGTCACCTGCTCGGCGAAGCCGGAGAGCTGGTCCACCATCGTGTTGATGGTGTTCTTCAGCTCCAGCATCTCGCCGCGCGCGTCCACCTCGATCTTCTGCGAGAGGTCACCGCGCGCCACCGCCGTGGTCACCTGGGCGATGTTGCGCACCTGGCCGGTCAGGTTGTCGGCCATGAAGTTCACCGAATCGGTCAACTCCCGCCACACCCCGGCCACGCCCGGCACCTGCGCCTGACCGCCCAGCCGCCCCTCGGTCCCGACGTCCCTGGCCACCGTGGTGACCTGCGCCGCGAAGCCGTTCAGCTGGTCCACCATCGTGTTGACGGTGTTCTTCAGCTCCAGCATCTCGCCGGCCACGTCGACGGTCACCTTGCGGGACAGGTCGCCCTTGGCCACCGCCGTGGTCACCTGGGCGATGTTGCGCACCTGCGCGGTGAGCCGGCCCGCCATGGTGTTGACCGAGTCCGCCAGGTCCTTCCAACTGCCCGACACGCTGCGGACCTTGGCCTGACCGCCGAGCTTGCCCTCGGTCCCCACCTCACGGGCCACCCGGGTCACCTCGTCGGTGAACTCCGAGAGCTGGTCCACCAGTCCGTTGACCGTCCGGCCGATCTTCAGGTACTCGCCGCGCAGCGGGTGGCTCACCCCGTTGCTGTGCAGCGAGCGCAGCTCCATCTTCTGGTCCAGGTCGCCCTCGGCGATCGAGCTCAGCACCCGGCCCACCTCGGCCATCGGACGGGCCAGGTCGTCGATCAGCGCGTTGCAGTTGTCGACCGCCGCCATCCAGGCGCCCTCGCCCGCGCCGGTCTCCAGCCGCTCGTTCAGCCGGCCCTCCCGACCCACCGCCCGCCGCACCCTGGCCAGTTCACCGGTCAGGTGCTGGTTGCGCTCGGCGACCTCGTTGAACACCGCGGCGATCTCCGCCAGCGGCCCGTCCCCCGGCACGGTCAGCCGACGCCGGAAGTTGCCGTCCCGCATCGCGGTCAGCGCCGCCAGCAGCTTGCGCAGCTCGGCCGGCTCCGCGCTGCGGTTGTGCCCTGACCGCCGGCCCGCCGCGATCCGCGGCACGGCCCCGGCCCGACCGCCGCGCGGCGCGGGCGGCGTCGTTCCGGTGGCGTCCTTGGTTGCGTCCTTGGTGGCCGAACTCAACGGGCCCCTCCCACATCGTGTGAACTGTCCGGTGACCGCCGCGCCGGAACGGCGCGGGCCCGGGCACCGGCCCGGCTGGGCTGCACACCGGCCGACCCTCGCGGCCCACCGGCACCCCCACGACCGTACTGCTCCCACCGGCCGTCGCGGACCCCCCAGTCTGGCAGCACTGGCGCCGGGTATACGGCCGGTTGCGCCCGGTTGTCCCCGCACCGTCCGAAACAGGTGGGCAGAATCACCCTCAGGTGCCTGTTTCACGGCCCCGCCCCCACGGGGAACCAAGCGGAAAGTAGGGTGGAGCGCTGCACCGGGCCACGACCCGACCCCAGCGCCGCCGCTCACCCCGGTCGACGCCCCCGGGGAGGTCGGCGCCGCGCCCCGGACAGTCAGGGCCAGAGCAGCAGAGGAGAAGTGGCAACGTGGTCACCGCGCGCGCAGCCGCCACCTTCGACCCCGACGGCCGGTCCGCGGCCACCGCCCGGGGCTTCGTCCGGGACGCGCTGCTCGGCTGGGGCCTGCCCGAGGTCGTCGACGACGCCGTCGTGCTGGTCAGTGAGCTGGTCACCAACGCCGTCGTGCACGCCGGCACCGCCGCCGAGGTCTGCTGCCTGCGCGAGGAGGAGACCGTCCGGATCGAGGTCACCGACCACCATCCCGAGCGCGGCCTGCCCTCGCTCGGCGACGGACCGGTCGCCGCCTCCGACCGCTACGCCGACCCCGACGGCGAGGGCGGCCGCGGCCTGCTGATGTGCTCCGCCCTCGCCGAACGCTGGGGCGTCGAGTACGCCGCCGGGCAGAAGACCGTCTGGTTCCGCCTCGCCCTGCCCGCCCACGTGGCCGGCACCCGCTACGCCGTCCCCGCCACCCCCGGCAGCGACCTGCCCAGCGGCCCCGGCCCGGTGCACGTGGCCGTCGTCCAGCTCGACGAGGACGGCCGCGTCCTGGCCTGGAACCCGGACGCCGAGGCCCTCTTCCGGCACCCCGCCACCACCGTCCTCGGCCGCCCCTGGGCCGACCTCGCGGTCTGGCCGCAGTCCCCCGGCCGCGGCCTCGGCCTCACCGACACCCTCCGGCTGGCCCGCTGGGAGGGCGGCTACGCGGTGCGGCGGCCCGACGGCGAGGAGGTCGAGGTCTACGGCGTCCAGGTCCGCGTGCGCGACACCGAGGGCGTGCCCTCCACCCTCTGTCTGCTCGTCCTCGAAGCCGACCGCGCCGTCCTGCGCTCCCCCGCCCGCGCCCTGCCCGGCGAACGGCCCGACCCGGCCGGCCCCCGGCTCGACCTGCTGGCCGGCCCGGTCGCCACCGACGACCTCGACACCCTGCTCCAGCGCACCGCCGAACGCGCCCGCGACCTGCTCGACGCCGACGCCGCCTACCTGCTGCTCACCACCGACGACGAGACCGAGTTCGAGGTCCGCGCCGCCACCGGCCTGCCCGCCGGGCACCGCCGGCACGCCCGCTTCCCGGTGGGCACCGGCAACCGCTACGACTCCGCCCGGCTGCCGTCGGTGCACGAGGACCTCGCCGCCCGGCCGACCGGCCTGCCGCTGCTCGCCGACAGCGGCATGCGCTCCCTGGTCACCGTCCCGCTCAAGGTCGAGGGCCGCCTGATCGGCTCGCTCGGCATCGCCACCACCGCCCCCGGCCGCTACGACAACGAGGACGCGCTGCGCCTGCAGTTCGCCGCCGACCGGGTCGCGCTGGCCGTCGAGAGCACCCGGCTGACCGAGCTCGAACGACTGCGCCGCGGCTCGCTCTCCTTCCTGGTCGAGGCCTCCGACCTGCTGGCCGGCACCCTCGAACACGAGCAGACCCTCGCGCTGATGGCGCAGATGGCCGTCCCCACCCTCGCCTCCTGGTGCGCCGTCTACACCAACGGCGACCACAGCTCCTCGGCCGGCCTCGCCTTCGTCCTGCACGAGGACGAGGACCGCATCGACCCGCTGCGCGACCTGCTCGACAAGACCCCCTCCCCCGAGGCCGGTCCGACCCACGGCGTGCGCTTCTGGACCGGGCCCGCCGAGACCGCCGAGGGCGGCGGCCTCACCGACAGCCCCGAACTCGCCGGCCTGCTCGGCGAGACCGTCGTCCTGCCGCTGACCGCCCGCAACCGGGTCATCGGGCTGCTCGCGCTCGGCGTCCCGGCCGGCGTGCGGTTCCGCCAGGAGATCCTCGAACTCGCCGAGGACCTCTCCCGCCGGGCCGCCCTCGCCCTCGACAACTCCCGGCTCTACTCCGAGCGCACCGCCACCAGCCAGGCCCTGCAACGCAGCCTGCTGCCGCCGGACCTGCCCGAGATCCCGGGCGTCGAGGTGGACGTCTACTACCAGGCCGCGGGCGAGGGCAACGAGGTCGGCGGCGACTTCTACGACCTGTTCACCATCCGCGAGGGCACCTACGGCTTCGCCATCGGCGACGTCTGCGGCACCGGCCCGGAGGCCGCCTCCGTCACCGGCCTGGCCCGGCACTCGCTGCGGCTGCTCGCCCGCGAGGGCCTGGACGCCCCGCAGGTCCTGCGCCGGCTCAACGCGGCCATCCTGGACGAGGGCGCCCGCAGCCGCTTCCTCACCCTGCTCTACGGCGAGCTGACGCCCCGCCCGGACGGCAGCACCGAGCTGTCCCTGGTCTGCGCCGGCCACCCGCTCCCGCTCCGCCTGCGCACGGACGGCCAGGTCGACCGGGCCGCCACCCCGCAGCCACTGCTCGGTGTCATGGAGGACCTCGAACTCACCGCCGAGCACCTGGTGCTCTCCCCCGGCGAGGTACTGCTCTGCGTCACCGACGGCGTGACCGAACGCCGCGAGGGGCGGCGGATGTTGGGTGACGACGGCCTCGCCGAGGTGCTCACCGGCTGCACCGGCCTGACCGCCGGCGCGGTCGCCATGCGGGTGCAGCGCGCGGTCGAGCGCTTCGCCCCGGAACCGCCCTCCGACGACATGGCGATCCTGACCCTGCGGGTGCCGACCCAGCGTCAGTCGTGAGCGTCGTCAGCCACGAGCCTCATCAGTCATGAGCATCCCCCACAACTGACGCCGTCACGAATTGTTATCTTCACAAGGGTACAAGCAAGCGGTGCCGGGTACACCGATCTCGCCGGGGAATCCCCCGGCGAGGACGTGACCAGCGGCTCTCCGCCGGCCCATCACTTCTGACCTCACTTCTGACCGCTGCCCGCGCCGGCCCTCCGCCGGCCGCCCTCGGCGCGGTCGCGCGCACCCCCGTCACCGAACACACCAAGCGTCACTGCGCCCTGCGCGCGCCCAGAGTGAAAGGAGCCTCCGGTGAGCAACGACGCTACCGGGGCCACGAACGCCCGCTCCACCGGAGCCGACGCGGGTAACCTCGGCTACCTCGCCCTCGGCCTCACACTTCTCGCCTACGGTCTGCTCTCCACCGGGATCCTGCACGGCGCCGGTGTCGGGGACGCGACCCACCTCGCCCACATCCTCGGCGGCGTCACCCTCTTCATCGCGGGCCTCTGGCAGCTCCGCCGCGACGAGGGCTTCACCGGGACCGCCTTCACCAGCCTCGGTGCCTTCTGGGCGACCTGGTCGGTGGCGGGCGGCGCCGGCAAGAACGCCGTAGGCCTGTTCCTGCTGCTGTGGGCCCTGCTCGCCCTCAGCCTGACGGCCGCGAGCTGGGGCGCGGGCCTGGTCAACCGGGCCGTCTACGGCCTGTTCACGGTCTCCCTGGTGCTGAGCGCGATCGCCGTCCTCGGCGGCTACGGCGGCCTCGGCAAGGCCGCCGGCTGGGTCGCCGCCGTCGCCGGGCTCGCCGCCTGGTACCGGGCCACCTCCGCGCTGAGCAACGGCTCCTGGGGGAAGGTCGCCCTGCCGGTCAAGTGACCTGCCTGGGCCGGTCCTCGGCACCGGCGCGGGGTCGGAGCTCCGTCGTCCCGACGGGGCGCCGGCCCCGCTGCCGTGCCGCCGACACCCGGGCCGCCGACGCCAGGACGGCGTAGGCGAACAACAGGATCGCGACCGCGACGATGCCGTCCGCCCAGAAGTGGTTGGCCGTCACCACGACCACCGCGACCGTCAGCACCGGGTGCAGCAGCACCACCCAGCGCAACGGGCTCCGCGACACCCGCACCACCGCGACCGCCGCCAGCACGCACCAGGCGACGTGCACCGACGGCATCGCCGACAGCTGGTCGGCCACCACCACGCCGCCGACCGCACCGCCGTACACCGACTGCCCGTACTCCGCGGCCACGTCGACGAACCCGCTCTGCGGCAGCATCCGCGGCGGCGCCACCGGGACGAACTGCACCAGCAGACAGACCGCGGTCGTGATCACCACCGTGTTGCGCACCCACGCGTAGCGCTCCCGGTGGCGCACGAAGACCCAGAGCAGTACGCCGAGCATCACCGCGAAGTGCATGACCGCGTAGTAGTAGTTCGCCAGTCGCACCAGCAACGGGTGGGGCGTGACCGCCGCCTGCCAGGAGGCCTCGTCCGGCAGGCCGATCGCCCGCTCGGTCCGGTGGATCCAGCCCGCCCGGTCCAGCGCGTGGTCGGTGCTCATCACCGACAGGTGCCCCACCAGCTGCCAGAGCGCGAACAGCGCCAGCAGCGTGCCGGCCTCCCGCAGCAGCGCCGACACCCCCGGTTTCCGGACCCTCGCGGCGGCGTACGCACCTCCGTAGAGGACGACGGCGGCACCCCCGGCGGTCTGCCAGGTCAGGGTCAGGTTCTGCATTGGCAGAGGGTAACGCAAAAAGCCCCCCTCCCGAATGGGAGGGGGGCTTTTTGGAATGATTGTTCGGCGGCGTCCTACTCTCCCACAGGGTCCCCCCTGCAGTACCATCGGCGCTGTGAGGCTTAGCTTCCGGGTTCGGAATGTAACC
>NZ_JBFBGS010000084.1:0-24828 GCF_040684795.1 Kitasatospora sp. NPDC089797
CTGTCTGTTGGTCATGGTTGTACAGCTGTTCCCTAGACCAACAAAACCTTTGGTTGTTGGGCGGCGTCCCGGGCAGGGTGCCGCGCCCGCCGGACGGATCGTCCGGGGGCCGCTCCACGCGGTGGTCAGCCCCGCAGGGCGACCGCGAAGTGCTCCAGCTCGGCGGCCAGTTCGGCCGGCACCTTGGCGTGCAGCAGGGTGCCCTCGGCGGTGTGCTCGGTGGCGAGCAGCTCGCCCTCCTTGTGCACCCGGGAGACCAGGGCGCCCTGGGTGTAGGGCACCAGGGCCCGCACCTCGACGGCCGGGCGCGGCAGCTCGTCGTCGATGAGCTGCAGCAGCTCCTCGATGCCGGCACCGGTGCGGGCCGACACCACGATGGCGTGCGGCTCGCGGCGCAGCAGGCGCTGCAGCACGTGCGGATCGGCGGCGTCCGCCTTGTTGATCACCACGATCTCCGGCACGTTCTGCGCGTCGACCGAGACGATGACCTCGCGGACGGCGGCCAGCTGCGTCTCCGGCTCGGGGTGCGAGCCGTCCACCACGTGCAGGATGAGGTCCGCGTCGGCGACCTCCTCCATGGTCGAGCGGAAGGCCTCGACCAGGTGGTGCGGCAGGTGCCGGACGAAGCCGACGGTGTCCGCCAGGGTGTAGAGCCGCCCGCTCGGGGTCTGGGCCCGGCGCACGGTCGGGTCCAGGGTGGCGAACAGCGCGTTCTCCACCAGCACGCCCGCCCCGGTGAGCCGGTTGAGCAGGGAGGACTTGCCGGCGTTGGTGTACCCGGCGATGGCCACGGACGGCACCTGGTGGCGCTTGCGCTCCTGGCGCTTGGTGTCGCGGCCCTTCTTCATGTCGGCGATCTCCTTGCGGAGCTTCGCCATCTTCTCGCGGATCCGGCGCCGGTCGGTCTCGATCTTGGTCTCACCGGGACCACGGGTGGCCATGCCGCCGCCCGAGGAGCCGGAGCCACCGCCACCCATCTGCCGGGACAGCGACTGACCCCAGCCGCGCAGGCGCGGCAGCATGTACTGCATCTGCGCGAGCGAGACCTGCGCCTTGCCCTCCCGGGACTTGGCGTGCTGGGCGAAGATGTCCAGGATCAGGGCCGTCCGGTCGACGACCTTGACCTTGACCACGTCCTCCAGGTGGATCAGCTGGCCGGGGGTGAGCTCACCGTCGCAGACCACGGTGTCGGCGCCGGTGGAGGAGACGATGTCGCGCAGCTCCTGGGCCTTGCCGGAGCCGATGTAGGTGGCCGCGTCGGGCTTGTCACGGCGCTGGATGACGCCGTCCAGGACCTCGGAGCCGGCCGTCTCGGCGAGCGCGGCGAGCTCGGCCATCGAGTTCTCCGCCTCCTCCAGGGTGCCGTCGGTCCAGACGCCGACGAGCACCACGCGCTCCAGGCGGAGCTGGCGGTACTCGACCTCGGTGACGTCTTCGAGTTCGGTGGAGAGGCCGGCGACCCGGCGCAGGGCGGCGCGCTCGCTGCGGTCGTACTGGTCGCCGTCGTAGCTGTGGCCGAGGTCCTCGTCGATGGCCGCGAGGTCCTCGTCCATGAGGGCTTCCGCCCGCAGACCGTCGAGGCGGCGCGGGGCGTCGGCGTGGTCGCGGGCTTCGAACGTGGAGGTCATTCTGTCCTTTGGTCGCTGGATGGCTTCGGCGAGGCCCCCTGGATCCCACCAGGACTCCTCAGCCCTGAGAACGCCGTGGACCGGCCGTGAATTCCCCACGATGGTCGCACGCCCGGCGCGGGCCGGTCACCCCCATTTCCCCCGGAGTGGCGGGTCCGGATGCCCTCGGGGGCGTGCGGGCGGCTCACGTCGTAGACCCCGGAGACCCGCAGCATCGCCCGCATCAGCGCGGGCAGCGCGCCCGGCTCGGGCAGCTCGACGGTGTAGGTGTGCCGGACCCGCAGTTCCTGCGGCGGCTCGACCTCGGCGGAGACGATGCCGACGCCCCCGGCGGAGATCGCGGCGGTGAGGTCGGCGAGCAGCCCGGGGCGGTTCAGCGCCTCGGCCCGCAGGGTGACCCGGTGCCCGGCGGCCGGGGCGTCCTCCGCCTGCCAGCGGACCTCCAGCTCCGCGCGCCCGTCGGCGCGCAGCCGCTGCCCGGCCGGGCAGCCGGTGCGGTGCACGGCGACCGTGCCGCCGCGGATCGGGTAGCCGGCCACCGCGTCCGGGGGGACGGGCGTGCAGCAGCGGGCCAGCCGCACCGTCGCCCCGGGCCGGCCGGCCACCGCGACCGGGGCCGCCCGGCGCTCGCCCGCCCGGTGCGCGGGCGGGGCCGGCTGGCCGCCGGCCGGGCCGGTGCGCACCACCGGCAGCCGGGCCGGGTGGTCGGCCAGCCAGCGTTCGATGGCCAGCCGGGCGGCGGGGGTGCGGGCGTGCGCCAGCCACTCCGGGGACGGGCCGGAGGGCTGCGCCGCGCCGCCGGCCGGGAGGCTCTCGGTGAGCACCGCGAGCACGTCGCCGTCCCGGAGCACGGTGGACAGCGCGGTGAGCCGGCCGTTGACCCGGGCGCCGATACATCGGTGGCCGGTCTCCTCGCCGAGCAGGTAGGCGGCGTCCACACAGCTGGCCCCGGCCCTCAGCTGAAGCGTTTCACCGCTCTCCGTCACGACGGTGATCTCGCGGTCGCCGGCCAGGTCGGCGGTGAGCGCGGACCAGAAGGCGTCCGGGTCCGGCGTCTCCTGCTGCCACTCCAGCAGCCGGCTGAGCCAGCCGGGCCGGGCCGGGTCGGTGCGGTCCAGCTCGTCGGCGTCCTGGGCCGGGCCGGCCGGGGACGGGTCGCCGAGCGCGACCACCCCGGTCTCGGCCACCCCGTGCATCCGCCGGGTCCGGACCAGCACCTCGACCACCGCGCCGCCGTCCAGCGCCACCGCGGTGTGCAGCGACTGGTAGAGGTTGAACTTGGGGGCGGCGACGAAGTCCTTGAACTCCCCGGGCAGCGGCGTCCAGCAGGTGTGCAGCTCACCGAGCACCGCGTAGCAGTCGGCGTTCTCCTCGACCACCACCAGCAGCCGCCCGAAGTCGGCCGGCTGCGGTTCCTGCGGCAGGCCGTCCCGCCCGGGCGCGGCGGCCCGCTTGAGCAGCACCCGGTGCAGCGAGACGCAGTGCCGGGGCCGGACCGTCACCTCGGCGGCGACCCCGGTCTCGGCCAGCTGGCGGGCCAGCTTCCGGGCGAAGGGCTCCAGCAGGGTGTCCGGCCGGGCCTCGTGACCGGCCATCAGGCCGCGGGTGCGGGCGTGCTCCTCGGGGTGCAGGGTGGCGAAGACGATGTCCTCCAGCTCCGCCTTGAGCACCTGGATGCCGAGCCGCTCGGCCAGCGGGATCAGCACGTCCCGGGTGACCTTGGCGATCCGCACCTGGCTGGCCGGCTTCATGTGCCGGATGGTGCGCATGTTGTGCAGCCGGTCGGCGAGTTTGATCACCATCACCCGGACGTCGTCCCCGGTGGCGACCAGCATCTTGCGGAAGGTCTCGGCCTCGGCGGCGGCGCCGAAGTCGACCTTCTCCAGTTTGGTCACCCCGTCGACCAGGTAGGCGACTTCGGGCCCGAACCCGGCGCCCACCTGGTCCAGCGTCAACTCGGTGTCCTCGACGGTGTCGTGGAGCAGCGAGGCGACCAAGGTGGTGGTCCCGGCGCCGAGTTGGGCCAGGATCATGGTGACGGCCAGCGGGTGGGTGATGTACGGCTCGCCGCTCTTGCGCTTCTGGCCGCGGTGGCTGGCCTCGGCCAGCCGGTACGCCCGGGCCAGCAGGGCGAGGTCGGCCTGCGGATGGTGCCGCCGGTGCACCCGGACCAGCGGCTCCAGCGCGTCCGGCACCGGCGGCCGGCCGGTGGCCAGCAGGGCGGCCCGCCCGGCCCGGCCCAGTGCGGCCCGGCCCAGCTCGCCCAGGGGCCGCCTGGCCCCGGCCTGCCGTGCGGTCGTCGGCTGCCCCGTGAAGGACTGCCCGGCTTCGATGGTCATCGGCACCTCCGGCAACGGTCGCCGGGCGCTGCCCCTCCCCGTGGGGTGATCGACCCGGTGGTCCATGCTACCGAGCAGAGCACGTTCCGCGACGCCGTGATTCCCGTCCGCGACCGGTATCACCCGATCGGGGGGATTCGTCACCGTACGAATTGGGCAAACCGGGCCGCCACTACCGGCCGAGCGACTCCCACCAGCGGGCGTCCAGCCGCCCCTCGGCCACGATCACGGCCGGCCCGGTCATCTCCACCCGGCCGTCCGGGTGCTCGGTGATGACCAGTCGGCCGCCCAGCACGTCCACGGTGTAGGAGACCGCCGCGCCGGTGACCGCCGGGTCCACGCCGTCCCGGCGGATCGCCGCCACCGCGACGGCGCAGGCGCCGGTGCCGCAGGAGCGGGTCTCGCCCGAGCCGCGCTCGTGCACCCGCATGGCGACGTGCCGGGGCCCGCGGTCCACCACGAACTCGACGTTGACGCCCTCCGGGTAGGCGCCCTCCGGGCTGGTGAGCGGGGCGCCGAGGAGGTCCCCGGCGTGGTCCAGGCTCTCGACGAAGGCCACCGCGTGGGGGTTGCCCATGTTGACGTTCAGGGCGGGCCAGCGCCGCTCGCCGACCGCGACCTCGATGCCGTCCGGTCCGGGCAGCCGGGCCCGGCCCATGCCGACGGTGACCTCGCCGGGCGTGCCGTCCGCGGCGTCCTCGCCGACCGTCGCGGTGAGCACCCCGGAGCGGGTGGCGATGGCCAGCTCACCGGACTTCGCCAGGCCGGCCTCGACCAGGAAGCGGGCGAAGACCCGCAGGCCGTTGCCGCACATCTCGGCGATGCTGCCGTCGGAGTTGCGGTAGTCCATGAACCATTCGGCCCGGTCGGCCAGGTCCGCGGCGGCCGGGTCGGCGGCCGCGCGCACCACGCGCAGCAGCCCGTCGCCGCCGATGCCCGCCCGCCGGTCGCACAGCGCGGCGACGGCCTCCGGGCCGATCTCCAGCACGCCGTCCGGGTCCGGCACGATCACGAAGTCGTTCTGGGTGCCGTGCCCCTTGAAGAAGGGGAGGCCGGCCCGCTGCTGAGGAGAGGATGCGCTCACCCCACCGATGGTACTGAGCGCCCGGGCAGCGCCCCCAGCCGAGGCGGTCCGCTCAGCGGAGGTAGGCGACCCGCCAGACCGCGAGCGCGCAGGCCGCCACCGCGATCAGGGTGTAGACCACGATGGCCTTCCAGCCGGCCCGCTGCCCGGAGCCCCGGCGCGGCAGCCCCGGCCACTTGTAGCCGGCGTGCCGGGCGGCCATCGCGCCCCAGCCGACCGAGGCCGCGGTGAACAGCAGCCCGAGCATCCCGACCATGGTGGCCCGCGCCCCGGCCGAGCCGAAGGCGAGCGGGAAGGCGAACATCAGCGAGCCGAGGGTGCCGAGCAGGGCGATCGGCAGGGTCTGCCACCAGCGGAGCCGGCGCAGCGGCCGGATCTCCCGCTCGTGCACCGGGGCGCCCGGCGGGGTGCGGGTGTCCAGCGCGGGCACCGCGGCCGCGTACGAGGTCGGTGCCTCCAGGCCGGTCAGCACGGGGAGGTCCCCCCTCGTCGACTCGTCGAACTCCGCGGCCGGTGCGGTGACGCTCCCGCTCTGGCCGGGTTCGGGGCCGGTACCCGTCGACACACGGCCTCCCCTGACAGTTCGACACGAGCGGACTCGCGGCCTGGCCCGGTCGACCCGCGCGGGTCGACCCTTATGGCATCGATGATGGCATGTCCAGAGGGGACGTTCGGGGCCTGACCGGGGTCCTCGGGTGATCCGTGGCCATCACGTGATCGGGCCGTGACCCCCGGTGTGCCCTGCACGGTCACCTGCGCGCGCAGGTGCACCGCCGAATTGGCCGGAACAGCACCTATGCGGCCGGAACTCCCTGACGGTCGATCAGTTCGAGGGAGCGTTCCAGCAGGTCGACCGGGTCGGTGCCGGCCGGCCGGGAGAGCCAGTGGATGCGGTCGTCGCGACGGAACCAGGACTCCTGACGGCGCGCGAAGCGCTTGGTGGCCCGGACGGTCTCGGCCCGCGCCTCGTCCTCGGTGCACTCCCCGGCGAAGTGGGCGAGCACCTGCTGGTAGCCGAGCGCCCGGGAGGCGGTCCGGCCGTCCCGCAGTCCGGCCCGCTCCAGCTCCCGCACCTCGTCCAGCAGCCCGGCCTCCCACATCCGGTCGACCCGCAGGGCGATCCGCTCGTCCAGCTCGGGGCGCGGCACCGCGACGCCGATCTGCACCGCCTCGTACACCGCCGTGTTGCCGGGCAGGTTGGCGGTGAACGGCTGCCCGGTGATCTCGATGACCTCCAGGGCCCGGACGATCCGCCGGCCGTTGGAGGTCAGGATCGCCTCCGCGGCCGGCGGGTCGAGTTCGGCCAGCCGCCGGTGCAGCGCGTACGGGCCGGCCTGCTCCAGTTCGGCCTCCAGCCGGGCCCGCACGGCCGGGTCGGTGCCGGGGAACTCCATCTCGTCGATCGCGGCCCGGACGTACAGCCCGGAGCCGCCGACCAGCACGGGCGGGCGGCCGGCCGCGAGCAGCCGGTCGATCTCGGCCCGGGCCAGCCGCTGGTACTCGGCGACGCTGGCGGCCTCGGTGACGTCCCAGACGTCCAGCAGGTGGTGCGGCACTCCCCCGCGCTCGGCGGTGGTCAGCTTCGCGGTGCCGATGTCCATGCCCCGGTACAGCTGCATCGAGTCGGTGTTGATCACCTCGCCGCCGAGGCTGCGGGCGATGGCGACGGCCAGGTCGGACTTTCCGGCGGCCGTCGCGCCGACGATGCTGATCACACGGGAGCTGCTCACCGCTCCAGTCTCCCAAACCGCGGCCGCCACCGGGCCGCCCGGCCCCGCGGCCCCGGCCCGGGCTGCCTCCCGGCCCGGACTGCGCGAGGATATGACTGTTTCCCGGACTGCCTCCGGCCGTTTCCGCATCCGACCCCGGTTTTGCGAACGCTTTACCCGTCACGTGCGTTGTGCAGGAGACAGGGAACGAAGGAGATCACCATGGGCCTGATGGACAACCTCAAGGGCAAGGCCGAGGAGCTCAAGGGAAAGGCCAGCGAGCTCGCCGGCAAGCACAGTGACCAGATCGAGCAGATCGTGGACAAGGCCGGCGGCGCGATCGACAAGGCGACCAAGGGCAAGTACAGCGACAAGATCGAGCACGGCGCCGGCAAGGCCAAGGACGCGGTGGGCGACTTCGCCCACAAGCCGAAGCCGGAGGACGAGGAGGGCCGGCCGCCCCAGCCCCCGCAGTCCTGAACCTCAGTTCCAGGACGCCACGAAGTACCCGACCCCGTACGGCGCGTCCTGGTACCCCAGCCGGGCGGTGAGGCCGGCGCCCTCGGCGGCGCCGGCCAGCACCTGCCAGGGCGCCCGGCCCTCGGCCTTGAGCTCGGCGGCCAGCGCCGGGTCCAGCGCGGCCAGGGCGGGCAGGTCGGCCGACCCCAGGGCGGCGGCCAGGGCGGCGTCGAAGCCCTCGGCCCGCTCGTCCAGGTAGCCGGGCGCCTTCAGCGACCGGCAGGCGCTGCCGTCGCCGAGGACCAGCAGGGCGACCCGGTCGGCGAGCCCGGCCAGGCCCTGGCCCAGCCCGAGCATCCGGTCCGCGGGGGCGTCCGCGGGCACCGCGCAGGCGTGCGTCGGCAGGGTCACCCCGGCGCGCTCCAGCAGCCAGGCGCCGACGGTCAGCGATGGCGCCAGCTCCGGCCCCTCGACCCGCCCGCCGGGCAGCTTGGCGACCAGCGGCACCCCGTACCGGTGGAAGGAGCCGGCCCCGCCCTCGGTCCACACCTCGGCGTCCGGCCCGGTGCCGACCACCACGACCAGCTGCGGGTCCGCCGCGACCAGCACCGCCAGCGCCTCGTCGCACGCGGCGCGCAGCCCGTCCAGCTCGGGCGCGGCCCCGGTGGCGACCTCGGGGACGAGCAGCGGCGGACAGGGGCACACGGCGGCGGCTACCAGCATGCCGATCACTCTAGTGCGGCGTCGGGCCGTCTTCGCCCCGTCGCACCGGCCGGGAAGCGGAACGGCCCGGTGGGAGCTCGCAAGCTCCCACCGGGCCGCCGTCACGGCACGCGGGTCAGTCGCCGCAGCAGGCGCCGCCCGCGGGGGCGGCCAACGGCAGCTGGGCCGGGGCGCCGATCCCCGGCAGTCCGAGCATCACACCGGCCGGGGCGGCGGCGGGCTTGGCCTGGCGCTTCTCCCAGGCGTCGCCGGCCCGGGTGCGGCGCACCGCGAGGCTGGGGCCCTCGGCCAGCAGGTGGTGCGGGGCGGCGTAGGTGATCTCGACGGTCACCACGTCCCCGGGGCGCACCGGCTCCTCGGGCTTGGTGAAGTGGACCAGGCGGTTGTCCGGGGCGCGGCCGGACAGGCGCTGGGTGCGGTCGTCCTTCTTGCCCTCCCCCTCGGCGACCAGGATCTCCAGGGTGCGGCCGACCTGCTTCTTGTTCTCGTCCCAGGAGATCTCCTCCTGGAGCGCGATCAGCCGGTCGTAGCGGGCCTGGACGACCTCCTTCGGCACCTGCTCGTCCATCTCCGCGGCGGGGGTGCCGGGGCGCTTGGAGTACTGGAAGGTGAAGGCGTTGGTGAAGCGGGCCTCGCGGACGACGTGCATCGTCTCCTCGAAGTCCTCCTCGGTCTCGCCGGGGAAGCCGACGATGATGTCGGTGGAGATGGCCGCGTCCGGCATCGCCTCGCGGACCTTGCGGATGATCCCGAGGAAGCGGTCCTGCCGGTAGGAGCGGCGCATCGCCTTGAGCACCCGGTCCGAACCGGACTGCAGCGGCATGTGCAGCTGGTGCATCACGCTCGGGGTCTCGGCCATCGCGGCGATCACGTCGTCGGTGAAGTCGCGCGGGTGCGGCGAGGTGAAGCGGATCCGCTCCAGGCCCTCGATCTGCCCGGCGGCGCGCAGCAGCTTGGAGAACGCCTCGCGGTCGCCCAGGTCGGAGCCGTAGGCGTTGACGTTCTGGCCGAGCAGGGTCACCTCGATGACGCCCTCGTCCACCAGCGCCTCGATCTCGGCGAGGACGTCGCCGGGGCGGCGGTCCTCCTCCTTGCCGCGCAGCGCCGGGACGATGCAGAAGGTGCAGGTGTTGTTGCAGCCGACCGAGATGGCGACCCAGGCCGCGTACGCGGACTCGCGGCGGGTGGGCAGCGTGGAGGGGAAGGTCTCCAGCGACTCGAGGATCTCGACCTGGGCCTTGCGCTCGACCGCGGCCCGCTCCAGCAGCGCCGGCAGGTGCCCGATGTTGTGGGTGCCGAACACCACGTCGACCCAGGGGGCGCGCTTGACGATGGACTCGCGGTCCTTCTGCGCCAGGCAGCCGCCGACGGCGATCTGCATGCCCTGGTGGCGGCCCTTGACCGGGGCGAGCTGCCCGAGGTTGCCGTACAGCTTGTTGTCGGCGTTCTCGCGCACCGCGCAGGTGTTGAACACCACCAGGTCCGGGTCGCCCTCCGGCCCGGCCTTGACGTAGCCCGCGTCCTCCAGCAGGCCGGACAGCCGCTCGGAGTCGTGGACGTTCATCTGACAGCCGTGCGTGACGACCTTGTAGCTCTTCAATCCGCTCTCACCGCTCACCAGACCAGGGTACGGGCAGCCGCGAACCGCTTTTCCCGGAGCTTCCACGCACCGTTCCCCTCCCGTTCCACCGGAGCGCCTGGCAGTATCCCTGCATGACCCCCACCGCTCCGTCCCGCCTCGGCGCCGCCGTCCGCCGCGCGGCCCGCAGCCCGCTGTGGCGGACGGTGCTGGCCCTGGCGCTGCTGGTCGCCGGGCTCGGCGGCTGGTGGCTGTCGGCGGCCGGCTCGCCCGGGTACCCGCGCGGCGAGACCCGGTTCGCCACCGGCGTCCCGCTCGGGGTCTACGACCGGTACGGGCAGCTGCTGCAGACCCACGTCTCACGGACCATGCCGGGGGTGCGGCTGGCCCTGGACAGCTCCCAGGGCTCGGTGGACAACCTCCGGCGGGTGATCGACGGCCGGGACACCTTCGCCATCGCCACCGCCGACTCGGTCGCCGCCTACCAGGGCGCCGGCAAGGGGAAGCTGCGTGCGATCGCCCGGCTGTACGACGATTACCTGCAGCTGGTCGTCCCGGCGGACTCCCCGGTCCGGCGCACCGCCGACCTCAAGGGCCTGCGGGTCGGCGTCGGCCTGCCGGAGTCCGGGGTGAACCTGGTGGCCAGGCGGCTGCTCACCGCGGCCGGCCTGGACCCGGACCACGACATCATCCCCGTCCCGGGGGGCGTCAGCGACGGGTCGGACGAGCTGCGCGCGGGCCGGATCAACGCCTTCTTCTGGTCCGGCGGCCTGCCGACCAGTGCCCTCACCGACCTCTCCGACCACATGCGGATCCGGATCGTCCCGCTGGCCGACCTCGCCGAGTCCCTGCACCGGACGGAGGGCGACGGCATGGACGCCTACCGGGCGGCCACCATGCCGAAGGGCACCTACCCGAACGCCGAGCCCCAGGACGCCGTCGCCACCATGGCCGTGCCCAACCTGCTGGTCACCCGGGACGACGTGGACCCGGGGTTGGTCGAGGGCATGACCCGGGCGGTGATCGACAGCCGGGACCAGATCGGCGCCCAGGTGCACGCCGCCCAGCTGGTCGACCTGCGCACCGCGGTCTACACCGACCCGCTCCCGCTGCACGAGGGCGCGGCGCGCTACTACCGCTCGGTGAAGCCGTAGCGCGGTTCCGCGCCCGCCCCGCCCCTCACGACCGCCCCGACCGCGTCACCCGCCCCGCCCCTCACGACCGCCCCGACCGCGTCACCCGCCCCGCCCCTCACGGCCGCCCCGGCCGGGGCACCGCCAGGGTCACCGCGAGCCCGGTCGGCCGGACCGGCGCGAAGTCCAGCGAGCCGCCGCCGGCCGCCAGCAGGGTCCGGGCGATCGACAGGCCCAGCCCCGAACCGTCCACGTTCTGGTGCCGCGCACTGCGCCAGAACCGGTCGCCGGCCCGGGACAGCTCGTCCTCGGTCAGCCCCGGCCCGGCGTCGATGACGGTCACCGCGACCTCGTCACGGAACACCGAGACCCGCAGCAGCACCCGGCTGCCCACCGGACCGAACTTGAGCGCGTTGTCCAGGACGGCGTCCAGCGCGGAGCCGAAGCCGATCGGGTCCGCCATCCCGATCGCCATCGCCGGGCCGTCCCAGCCCAGCTCGATCCCGCGCCGCTCGGCCACCGGCCGCCAGCCGTCCACCCGGGCCAGGGTCAGCCGGGCGAGGTCGGTCTGCTCGGGTTCGGGGCGGGCGTGCTCGGCGGTGGCCAGGCCGAGCAGGTCGTCCAGCACCCGGGCCAGCCGGGTGCCCTCCTCCCGGACTCCGCTGAGCTCCTCCTCGTGGCCCTCGGGCAGCTCCAGGCCGAGCACCTCGACCCGCAGCAGCAGGGCCGAGAGGGGGTTGCGCAACTGGTGCGAGGCGTCCGCGACGAAGGCCTTCTGCTGCTCCAGGGCGTGCACCACGTGGTCCGCCATCTCGTTGAACGAGCGTGCCAGCCGCTGGAGTTCGGGCGGCCCGCCGCCGGGGGCGACCCGCGCGGTCAGCTGCCCGGTGGCGATGTCGTGGGTGGCCCGGTCGAGGGTGCGCACCGGGCGCAGCACCCACTCGGTGAGCCGGACGGCCAGCAGCACGGCGACGGCCATCGCGGCCGCCTCGCCGCCGGCCAGCACCAGCCACTTGTGCAGCATCCGGGCCCGCAGCGCCCCGGTCGGGGACTCGCTGAGCACCACCGCGACCACGTCGCCGTCGCGCACCACCGGGGCGGCGACGATGACCGTCCGGTCGTCGGTCCACGGCCAGACCTGCGGCGGGTTGTGGCTGCGCCGCCCGTCCAGCGCCTCCTGGAAGGCCTGGGCGCCCCAGCCGACGGCGGGCACCCGCCAGTCGCCGGGCGCGACCGCGATCGGCGTGCCGTCGCGCTGGAAGATGCCCAGCCGCACGCCGTACAGGCCGTAGTAGCGCCGGACCTCGGTGCCGATCGCGTTGCGCCGGCTGACGTCGCCCGGGGCGGCCTCCGGGTCGGCCTTGCGGGCGGACTCCAGCGGGACGGCACCCGAGGTGGGCAGGTCCTGGGCGAAGCGGGCGGCGTCGTCGAGCCGGTCGACCACCACCCGGCTCTGCTCGGCCGCCGCGAACGCCGCCGCGAGCGGCAGCCCCAGGGCGGCCAGGACGCAGAGCATGAGGGCGATCAGGATGCCGAGCAGGCGGGTGCGCACGTGCGGTCAGTGCTCCGCGGGGGCGGACGGGGAGTCGGGGATCAGGCGGTAGCCGACGCCGCGCACGGCCTCGACCAGCCCCGGCAGCGCGAGCTTGTTGCGCAGCGAGCCGATGTGCACCTCCAGGGTGCGGCCGTTGCCCTCCCAGCCGCTGCGCCAGACCTCGCTGAAGATCTGCTCGCGCCGGTAGACCACGCCGGGGCTCTGGGCGAGCAGCGCCAGCAGGTCGAACTCCTTGCGGGTGAGCGGCACGTCCCGGCCGTCCACGCTGACCCGGCGGCGTTCCCGGTCGATCCGGATGCCGCGGGACTCCAGCGGGCCGCGCTGCTGCGGCACGGCGTCCGGCGCGGGCACCGCCACCGAGGGGGGCTGGGCGCCGCGGCGGGCCACCGCGTGGATGCGGGCGAGCAGTTCGCCCATGTCGTAGGGCTTGGTGACGTAGTCGTCGGCGCCGAGGTTGAGGCCGTGGATCCGGGAGCGGATGTCGGCCCGGGCGGTCACCATGATCACCGGCACGCCGCTGCCGGCCCGGATCCGGCTGCACACCTCGAAGCCGTCGCGGTCGGGCAGCCCGAGGTCGAGCAGCACGACGCGGTACGGCTCGTTGCCGTCCGGCACCAGCGCGTCCAGCGCCTCGTGCCCGCTGCGGGCGTGCCGCACCTGGAAGCCGTGCCGGCCGAGCACCGCGACCAGTGCCGCGGCCACGCGTTCGTCGTCCTCGACGAGCAGTAGTCGCATCCTGTTCTCCTCCTTCCCCCACGTGATCACCGGACTGTTCGTTCGGGGCCCGGTCCTGCGCAGTATGGGCCAGCGCGCGGCCCGGCGCCAGGTTCGACCGCGCACCGGGCCCGTGGGGGACGGCCGGCACCGGCGCGGATTCCGGCTGTGACATGCCCCGTCGACGGCCTTGCGAACAGTACGTACGAAACGCGTGGCCGTTTCGTGATCCTCAAGTTCCGCTCAGATCGGCTGACGGGGCGCCGTCAGCGCTCCTATGGTCACCCCACCGGGGGCCGCGGCTCCGCCGGCCGCGACCCCCGGATTCGCACCACCATTGCCGCCCAAGGGAGTTGAGGCTTCCGGGGCAGGCAGGAACCGACAGGTCGACACAGAGGGAGCAAGGCGCGATGACCGAGAGCCCGGTCAAGGACTCCACCCCCGCAGCCGCCCCACTGGTCGTGCTGAGCAAGGTCAACAAGCACTTCGGGGCGCTGCACGTGCTCCAGGACATCGACCTGGAGATCGCGCAGGGCGAAGTGGTCGTGCTGATCGGCCCGTCCGGGTCCGGCAAGTCCACGCTCTGCCGCACGATCAACCGGCTGGAGTCCGTCGACTCCGGCACGATCACCCTGTCCGGCCGGCCGCTGCCCGCCGAGGGCAAGGAGCTCGCCAAGCTGCGCGCCGAGGTCGGCATGGTGTTCCAGGGCTTCAACCTGTTCGCGCACAAGACCGTGCTGGAGAACGTGGTGCTGGCCCAGGTCAAGGTCCGCAAGGTGGTCCGTTCGCAGGCCGAGCGGACCGCCCGCGAACTGCTGGACCGGGTCGGCGTCGGCGCCCAGGCGGACAAGTACCCGGCCCAGCTCTCCGGCGGCCAGCAGCAGCGGGTGGCGATCGCCCGGGCGCTGGCGATGAAGCCGAAGGTGATGCTCTTCGACGAGCCGACCTCGGCGCTCGACCCGGAGATGGTCAACGAGGTGCTGGAGGTCATGCGCCAACTGGCCGCCGACGGCATGACGATGGTCGTGGTCACCCACGAGATGGGCTTCGCCCGCTCCGCCGCCAACCGGGTGCTGTTCATGGCCGACGGGAAGATCGTCGAGCAGAACACCCCGGACGCCTTCTTCACCGCGCCGCGCTCCGAGCGCGCCAAGGACTTCCTCTCGAAGATCCTCCACCACTGACGCTTCGAGATCCCGCCGGGCCGCCGCCGGCCACCATGCCGGCCGGTCCCGCCCCTGCCCGACTTCCCGACGCCAGAGCCCGGTCGACGCCGCGGCCCACCCCCAGGAGAACAACCCTCATGAGGACTTCCCGCACCCTCGCCGTGGCGCTCTGTGCCGTCGCGCTGACCGCCACCGCCGCCTGCGGCAAGGACGGCACGCCCGCCTCCAACGCGGCGAGCACCGGCAACGCCCCGGCGCTGCCGACCTACACGGTCAAGACCGACGCCAAGATCGACTCCCCGGTCATCGCCGAGGCCAAGAAGCGCGGCCAGCTGATCATCGGCGCCAAGGCCGACCAGCCGAACCTCGGCTGGGAGGACGTCGCCAGCGGCGACCGCAGCGGCTTCGACATCGAGATCGCCAAGATGGTCGCCGCCGACCTCGGGTTCACCCCGCAGCAGATCAAGTGGCAGACCCTGGTCTCCTCGCAGCGCGAACCGGCCATCGCCAAGGGCCAGATCGACTTCTACGTCGGCACCTACAGCATCAACGACGAGCGCAAGAAGACGGTCTCCTTCGCCGGCCCGTACTACATCGCCGGCCAGGACTTCCTGGTGAAGAGCGACAACACCTCGATCACCGGCCCGGAGAGCATCAGCGGCAAGAACATCTGCACCGCGACCGGTTCCACCTCGATCCAGAACATCAAGCAGTACAACCCGAAGATCACCCAGTTCGACACCTACTCGGCCTGCGTCGAGAAGCTGCTGTCCGGCGAGGTCGACGCGGTCACCACCGACGACGCGATCCTCAAGGGCTACGCCTCCAAGTACAAGCCCAAGCTCAAGGTGGTCGGCAAGCCGTTCACCAAGGAGAACTACGGCGTCGGCCTCAACAAGGACGACAAGGTCCTGCGGGACGCGATCAGCGACGCCCTGAAGGCCCACGAGGACAACGGCGACTGGAAGAAGGCCTACGACGCGACCCTCGGCGCGTCCGGCTCGGCCGCCCCGGCGATCCCGACCCTCGACCGCTACTGATCCGGCCGCCGTACCCGACCACCCGTTCTGACCATCTGTGAGAGGAGGGCCGCCGGATGGGGTTCCTGTTCGAGCAGGACAACTTCGCGTTGTTCCGCGACGGCTTCCTGCAGACGATCGAGCTGAGCGCGCTCAGCGCCCTGCTCGCCCTGCTGCTGGGCACCCTGCTGGCGGCCTTCCGGGTCTCCCCGGTGCCGGTCCTGCGCGCCTTCGGCACCACCTGGGTGACGCTGTTCCGCAACACCCCGCTGACCCTGCTGTTCTTCGCCGTCACCTTCGGCCTGCCACCGCTCGGCGTGCACTTCAGCCACCTCACCTTCGCGGTCCTGGCGCTCGGCGGCTACACCGCCTCGTTCGTCTGCGAGGTGTTCCGCTCCGGCATCAACACCGTGCCGCTCGGGCAGGCGGAGGCGGCCCGCAGCCTCGGCATGAACTTCTTCCAGACCCTCACCCTGGTCGTCCTGCCGCAGGCCGGCCGGACCGTCCTGGCCCCGATGAGCAGCGTGTTCATCGCCCTGCCGAGGAACTCGGCGATCGCCGGCGCGTTCAGCGTCGGCGAGCTGTACAGCGCCCAGCAGACCTTCTCCGAGCGCGGCTACTCGATCTTCTCGATCTTCTTCTGGGTGGCCTGCGCCTACCTGCTGATCAGCGCGACGATCGCCACCTTCTTCCGCTTCCTGGAATCCCGACTGGCGGTGGCCCGATGAAGCTCCTCAACCGCCCGGCGACGGCGAGCGTCCTCTACGACGCCCCCGGCCCCCGCACCCGCGCCCGCTACCGCGTCCTCGGCGCCCTCTCGCTGGTCGGCATCGCCGGACTGCTCTGGTACGTGGTCGCCGCGCTCTCCGACAACGGCCAGTTCGACCCGGCCCTGTGGGACGCGTTCCAGTACACCTACGTCCAGCAGATGATCGTGGACGGCCTGCTGGCCACCCTGAAGGCCTTCGGCCTGGCGGCGGTCTTCTCGCTCGCCCTGGGCACGCTGCTGGCCGCCGGGCAGCTGTCCGACCACCGGCCGGTCCGCTGGGTCTGCACCTCGGTCGTCCAGTTCTTCCGGGCGATGCCGCTGCTGATCCTGATCGTCGCGCTCTACTACGCGTTCTTCGCCAAGGACCCGATGTGGGCGCTGGTGCTCGGCCTGAGCCTCTACAACGGGGCGGTCCAGGCCGAGATCATCCGCAGCGGCGTCAACGCCGTCCCGCGCGGCCAGGGCGAGGCGGCGTACGCCCTCGGGATGCGCAAGACCCAGGTGATGTCCGGCATCCTGGTGCCGCAGGCCGTCCGCTCGATGCTGCCGTCGATGATCGGCCAGCTGGTGGTCACCCTCAAGGACACCTCGCTGGGCTTCGTCATCACCTACAACGAGTTGCTCTTCATGGGCAAGAAGATCGCCAGCCAGCCGTTGAACGCCGCGGGCTTCCCCTACATCCCCGTGGTGCTGGTGATCACGCCGATCTACATCGCCCTGTGCCTCCTGTTGACCGCGCTCGCGCGGTGGATCGAAGCACGCGGCCGTCGCGGCGCGAACCGGCGCACTTCAGCTGCTGCTTGACGGACACCCAGGCGAACTGTTGCATTGCTCTTCGTGACACCTCCCGGGAGCATCCACGCGGCATATGCGGCAGCGGTAACTGACGCCGGCCCATGGGCCGGTTCGTGCCCGGAGGTCCCCGCATGGATCCGGTGATCGTGGTCGGGGCCGGACCGGTCGGTCTGGCCCTGGCCCTCGCGCTCGCCCGGCACGAGGTGCCGACCGTCGTCCTGGACGAGGGCTCCGGGCTCTGCCCCGAGGGCCCCCGCAGCGTCGTCCTGGGCGCCGACACCGCCGCCTTCCTGACCCGGATCGGCTACTCCCGGGCCGTCTCCGACTCGGCGCTGTGGGACTCCTTCGCGGTCTGGCGCCGCCGCCAGGAGGTGCTCCGGCTCGACCTCACCGACGCGCCCGCCTTCCACCTCCCCCAGCACCGCCTCCAGCGCGGCCTGCGGGACGCCCTGACCGGCACCCCGCTGGTCCGGCTGGTCCCGCTGAACCGGGTGGTCGAGCTCGAACAGGACCGCGACGGGGTCAGCGTCCGCACCCACGGCACCCAGGACGGCTCGGCCACCTGGTGGCGCGGCAGCCACCTGGTCGGCTGCGACGGCGCCCGGTCCGCCGTCCGCAAACTGCTGAAGATCCGCTTCCCCGGCCGCCCGGCGGTCGACCGCAACGCCATCGCCACCGTCCGGGTCGACCTGCCCTTCGACGGCGCCCGGCTGCACCGCGAACCGCCCTGGCGCGGCGACCGCGAGGCCTCCGCCCGCCCGCTGCCGGACGGCGTCTGGCGGCTCGACTGGCGGCTGCCCCCCGGCCGGCCCGCCCCCACCGAACAGGTCGACCCGCACGCCACCTGGCCCGGCATCGTCACCGGCGACACCCTGCTCACCCGGGTCACCGCCACCCTCACCGGCTGGTGCGGCGAACTCCCCCGCTACGAGCTGCTCGCCGCCGCCGACCACACCGCCCAGCAGCGCCTCGCCGCCCGCTTCCGCAGCGGCCGCTGCTTCCTGGCCGGCGACGCCGCCCACCTGCACGGCGCCCTCGGCATGCAGAACCTCGCCGACGGACTGCGCGACGCCGACAACCTCGCCTGGCGGCTCGCCCTCGCCTGGCACCTGCACTCCGGCGGCCCGCAGCCCGGCGGCTCACTGCTGGACGGCTACGAGGCCGAGCGGCGCGGCGCGGTCGGCGCCCGGCTGCGCGCCGTCGACCAGTCCATGCCGCTGCTGCGCCCGCTGCGCGGCTGGCAGCAGACCCGCCGCTCGCTGCTGGTCGGCGGCTTCCGCAAGCACGCCCCGCTGCTCGCCGACGGCCCGCTGGGCACCGGCCGCTTCGGCGGCGCGCCCGCCTACCCGGCGGCGCCCTCTGGCGTCCCCGGCCGGGTCCCGGTGCAGCGCGGCGCGCGCGGCGCCACCTCGCTCAGCGAGCTGCTGCCCGCCACCGCCCCCGGCGTGCTCGTCCCGGACCTCCCGGTGCTCGCCGACGACGGCACCCCGGACCACCTGCACGCCCGGCTCGGCTCGACCTTCCTGCTGCTGCTGGTCGCCCCCGGCACCACCGTCTGGTCAGCCGAGCACTGGCTCGGCGCCGGGCTGATGCCCCGGCTCGGCGAGGTCGCCGCCGCGCTGCCGGTGCCGGCCGAGGTGCTGGTCACCGAGGAGTACCCGGGTGCCGGGCCGCACACCGTGCTGCTGATCCGTCCGGACGGACACCTGGTCGGGGTCACCCAGGGCGCCGCCGCCGAGGACCTCCTGGTGCTCGCCGACCGGGCCCGCGGCGGCCCGGTCCCGCTCGCCGGCGGCCCCGAGCCGGAGGCGGTCGAGGAGGCCGTGGAGGAGGCCGCCGAGGCGGCCGTCCCGGAGCCGACCGCCCAGCAGGTCGACTCGGCGAGCTAGGGCCGGCCCCGGCCTCCCTACCCCGCCACCGCCGTGGCCCGGCTCTCCCGGACCACCGTCACCCGGATCTGCCCCGGATAGGTCAGCTCCGCCGACACCTGCCGGGCCACCTCACGGGCGATCAGCTCCGCCCCCAGGTCGTCCACCGTGTCCGGCCGCACCATCACCCGGACCTCGCGCCCGGCCTGCATCGCGTACACCTCGGCCACTCCGGTGTGCGAGCGCGCGATCTCCTCCAGCCGCGCCAGCCGCCGCACGTACAGCTCCAGCGACTCCTTGCGCGCCCCCGGCCGACCGCCCGAGCAGGCGTCCGCGGCCTGGGTCAGCACGGCCGTCACCGTCCGCGGCTCCACCTCGCCGTGGTGCGCGGCGATCGCGTGCACCACCTCGGGGGACTCCCCGTGCCGCCGGGCGAAGTCCGCGCCGACCGCCGCATGGCTGCCCTCGGCCTCGTGGGTGAGCGCCTTGCCGATGTCGTGCAGCAGCGCCGCCCGGCGCACCGGCTCCGGGTCCACCCCCAGCTCGGCGGCCATCATCCCGGCCAGGTGCGCGGACTCCAGCAGGTGCCCGAGCACGTTCTGCCCGTACGAGGCGCGGTAGCGCAAGGCGCCCAGGGTGCGCACGAGTTCGGGGTGCATCCGGCCGATCCGGGCGTCCAGCAGGGCGTCCTCACCGGCCCGGACGCAGCGCTGCCCGACCTCCGCCCGGCTGCGCTCGTGGACGTGCTCGATCCGACTCGGCTGGATCCGGCCGTCCTCGACCAGCTGCTCCAGGGTGAGCCGGGCGGCCTCCCGACGGACCGGGTCGAAGCACGACAACTGCACCGAGGCGGGCGTGTCGTCCACGATCAGGTTGACGCCGGTGACCGCCTCGAAGGAGCGGATGTTGCGGCCCTCGCGACCGATGATCCGCCCCTTCATCTCCTCGCCCGGCAGCCGGAAGACGGTCACGGCGGTCTCCGCGGTCTGCTCCGAGGCCAGCCGCTGGATCGCCCCGGCGAGGATCTCCCGGGCCCGCTGCTCGCCCTCCTCCTTCGCCCCGCGCTCGATCTCCCGGACCGTGACGACCGCCTCCCGCCGGGCCGACTCCTCGGCCTCGCGCAGCAGTTGGGCGTACGCCTGCTCGGCGGAGAGCCCGGCGGCGTGCTCCAGCGCCGCCGCCCGGCGGGCCGCCAGCGCCTCGACCTCACCCCGGGAGCGCTCCAACTCGGCGGACTGCAGGGCCAGTTCGTCCTCCCGTCGACGCAGTCGGCGCAGTTCCTCGGCCAGACTCTCCTCGCGCCGGGCGAGTTCGGCCCGCTGCCGTCCGGTCTGCTCCTCGGCCCACCGGCGGGACCGCTCGGCCTCGGCGACCACCTCCCGCTGCGCGGCCCGCACCCGCCGGACCGTCACCACCGCCAGCGCCGCGAGCACCAGCAGGACGGCGACGGCCGCCCCGCCGATCGGCAGCAGGAGGGAGCCGGCCGTACCGGTGCCCGCCGAGATCCTCATGCGCCCACTCCCCGTCCTCACGCGGGCGTGCCTGCGCGGGAGCGGCCGCACGCTGAGTGCGAGGCTAGGTGCGGGTCACGAAAGGGTCAAGGCTCGGCCTGGTCCGGACCAAGAAACGTGCCGAACTGCCACTACTCCCACTCGCTTCCCAACGGTTCGCCGGTCTCCGCCTCCAGTGCGCCGCGCACCACCCGGAAGGCGAGGCCCTCGGAATAGCCGCGCCGGGCCAGCATGCCGACCAGCCGCCGGGTACGGACCTGGGGGTCCAGCCCCCGGGTGGCCCGAAGCTTGCGCTCCACCAGCGCCCGGGCCGCGTCCGTCTCGTCGTCGTAGTCGACCTGGACGAGGGCGCGCTCCACCAGTTCGGTGGCCACGCCCTTGGTGCGCAGCTCCTGCGCCAGGGCCCGCCGGGACAGGCCCCGGACGGCGTGCCGGGACTCCACCCAGGCCTCCGCGAAGGCCGCGTCGTCGATCAGTCCGACCTCTTCCAGCCGGGTGAGCACCTGGTCGGCGACGTCCTCCGGGATCTCCCGCTTGCGCAGGGCGTCGGCGAGCTGCTTGCGGCTCTTGGCGGCGCCGGTGAGCAGGCGCAGGCAGATGTCCCGGGCGCGGCTCTCCGGATCGTCCTGCTCCTCGGCCCGCCCACGGGCGGCGCGGGGCGCGCCCTCGTCGTCCTCAGCCGGCCGGGTGTCCTCGGCCCGGGCGCTGCGGCGACCGCTGCGGCGTGCGCGGGCGGGCGGGGCGGCCACACCCCCGTGACCGGCCGCCCCGGCCCCGCTCCGGTCACCGCGTGCGGCCGACGCACCACCTGCGGCGGCCGCTTCCTCCCCCTCGGCCTCCAGCGCCGAGCGGCGCCGACGGCGGCCGGTGGGCAGCTCGGAGGCGGCCAGCAGGCCGAGTTCCCCGATCGCGGTCGGTGCCGGCCCCGCCCCGTCGAGGGCCGGGCCGGGCGCCGCGCCGCGCGCCACCCGGCCCGGGGTCCGGTCGGACTCCGGCTCGGGGCCGGACGCCCGCTGCGTGCTCGCGGTCCGCCCGGTGCGGGACCGTGAGCGGCCCGCCGACGGCCGCGGTTCCGGCGCCGGCTCTCCTTCCGGCTCCGGCTCCGCGACCGCGGCGAACCAGTCCGGCGGGCCGTGGTCGTCGTCCTCGGGGCCCACCGTGTCGTGCTGCGTCAACGGCTCAGGCCTTGGCCGCCGCCGTCTTCTTCGCCGCGGCCGTCTTGGCGGCGGTCGCGACGACCGGCTTGGCCGCGCCGTCAGCGGCGGCCTCCGGCTCGCCCTCGGCCGGCTCCTCGGTCTTCGGGCCGATGCCGAGCTTGCCCTTGATCTTCCGCTCGATCTCGTCGGCGAGCTGCGGGTTGTCCCGCAGGAAGTTGCGGGCGTTCTCCTTGCCCTGGCCGAGCTGGTCGCCCTCGTAGGTGTACCAGGCGCCGGACTTGCGGATGAAGCCGTGCTCGACGCCCATGTCGATCAGGCCGCCCTCGCGGCTGATCCCGATGCCGTAGAGGATGTCGAACTCGGCCTGCTTGAACGGCGCGGCGACCTTGTTCTTCACGACCTTGACGCGGGTGCGGTTGCCGACCGCCTCGGTGCCGTCCTTCAGCGTCTCGATCCGGCGGATGTCCAGACGGACCGAGGCGTAGAACTTCAGCGCCCGGCCACCGGTCGTGGTCTCGGGCGAGCCGAACATCACGCCGATCTTCTCGCGCAGCTGGTTGATGAAGATGGCGGTGGTGTTCGACTGGTTCAGCGCACCGGCGATCTTGCGCAGCGCCTGGCTCATCAGCCGGGCCTGGAGACCGACGTGCGAGTCACCCATCTCGCCCTCGATCTCGGCGCGCGGGACGAGTGCCGCGACCGAGTCGATGATCACCAGGTCGATCGCGCCGGAGCGGATCAGCATGTCGGTGATCTCCAGGGCCTGCTCACCGGTGTCCGGCTGGCTGACCAGCAGGGCGTCGGTGTCCACGCCGAGCTTCTTGGCGTACTCCGGGTCGAGCGCGTGCTCCGCGTCGACGAAGGCGACCGTGCCGCCGGCCCGCTGAGCGTTGGCGGCGAGGTGCAGGGTCAGCGTGGTCTTTCCGGAGGACTCGGGGCCGTAGATCTCGACCACCCGGCCGCGCGGGATGCCGCCGACCCCGAGGGCGACGTCCAGGGCGGTCGACCCGGTGGAGATCACCTCGACCGGCTCGTTGGCCTTCTCGCCGAGGCGCATCACCGAGCCCTTGCCGAACTGTCGCTCGATCTGGGCGAGCGCGGTCTCCAGGGCCTTCTCGCGGTCCGTACCTGCCATGGCTTTTTCCCTCGGGTTCTGTGCTGTGCGCTTCATCGTCATCGACGCTAGCGCGTCCCACTGACAAACGAGCCCCACCCGGCTCGCCCTGTGGAAAACTCCACGCCGGAGAGTACAAAAGAACATCTGTTCGATTCAAGCCCCGCAGCTCCCGAACACGCCGCGGGGCGGGCGGTGGGTCACTCCCCACCGGCCCGCCCCGTCGTCCGTCCCGTCCCCGGGACCGTCACTCCCCGTCGCCGCCGACCATCCGGCGCAGCCGCCGGGCCGCCTCCCGGCGCAGCGCCCGCCGGGCCCGGCGCTGCTCGCCCCGGTCGATCCGCGGATCGGTGGCCACCTCGTACCGCCGCACGTACGTCCCGACGAAGCCCTGCAGCGTGGCCGCCGCCGGGATCGCGATCAGCGCGCCCACCGCGCCCAGCAGCGCCGCGCCCGCGATCACCGCGCCGAAGGCCACCGCCGGGTGCACGTCCACCGTCCTGGCGGTGATCCTCGGGTGCAGCACGTAGTTCTCGACCTGCTGGTAGACCACCGTGAAGACCAGCACCCACAGCGCGTCCACCGGCTGCACGGTGAGCGCCACCAGCACCGGCAGCGCGCCCGCCAGGTACGTCCCGATGGTCGGCACGAACTGCGACATGACGCCGACCCAGATCGCCAGCGCGGCCGCGTACGGCAGGTGGATCAACGCGAACATCACCCAGTGCCCGGCCGCCGACACCACCGCCAGCACCGCCCGGGAGTACAGGTAGCCGCCGGTCTTGGCGAGCGCGATCTCCCAGGCCCGCAGCACCTCGGCCTGCTTGGCGGGCGGCAGCAGCGAACAGACCGTCCGGCGCACCCGCGGGCCCTCGGCGGTGAAGTAGAAGGTGAACAACCCGACCGTGAAGGTCTGGAACAGCCCCCCGATCAACGTGGAGGACACGCCCCACACGTTGTCCGCGGCCTGCTGGGCGTAGCCCTCGATCGTCCCGGAGTCCTTCAGCAGCCGCTTCTGCAGCTCGCCCAGCGAGAGGTCCTGATGGAAGGTCCGGTTCACCCAGCCGATCAGGTTGTCCACCAGGTGCGGCAGGTCCCCGGCGATCTTCGCCACCTGATCCACCAGCAGCGTGCCGAGCGCGGCCAGGAACCCGATCACCGCGACCCCGACCGCGACGAACACCAGGAAGGTGCCCACCCCCCGGCGCACCCCGCGCGCCGCCATCCGGTCCACCGCCGGCTCCAGCGCCAGCGACAGGAAGAAGGCCACCAGCAGCATCACGAACAGGTCGATCAGCTGCCGGAACGCCCAGTCGGCGAGCTGGAACAGCCCCACCAGCACCAGGAACAGCACCATCGCCCGGGGCAGCCAGGGCGGCATCCCGCCCCACCACAGCCCGCCGCCCGACCGCTCCCGCCCCTCGGCCCGCACCGCCTCGCCCGGGCCCTTCCGCTCTTCGCTCACCGTCACCCCGACAGTCTGTCCCACCCGGCGCTCAGCGAAGCTGCGCGGAGACCCCCTGGGTCTCGCAGACCACCCGCCAGACGTCCTTGGCCTCCCAGCCCGCGTCCAGCGCCTGGCGCACCGTCCGTCCGCCCAGCTCGCTCATCACGTGGTCGGACGCGAAGGACTCCGCGTACGCCCCGCCGAAGTGCGCGTACATCCGTCGCCAGAACTCGGTCAGCCTCATGCCCCCAGTATCCCGGGAACTACCCGGCACCGCCCCGGGCCCACCACTCCTCCGCCGTCACCGCGTACTCCACCTCCCCGTGCTCGCTCCCGGGGATCGCCTCCGGGTAGTCCTCGTGGAACGTCCGGACGTACGACAGCCCGCTCTTCTCCATCACCCGCCGCGAGGCCGCGTTCACCGCCATGGTGTACGCCACCACCCGCTCCACCCCCGACCCGGTGAACCCGCGCCGCACCAACGCCCGCGCGCCCTCCGTCGCGTACCCGCGCCCCCACGCCGCCCGCCGCAACCGGTACCCCAACTCGACCTCCGCCCGCACCCCCTCCTCCGTCGGCCGGAACTCGAACCACCCCAGGAACCCCCCACCACCCCGCTCCTCCACCGCCCACCACCCGAGGTCCCCGTACCGCCGGTAGTGCGCCAGGTACTGCGGCACCAGCACCCCCGCCACCCACTCCCGCGCACTGGGCGTCCCCCCGGTCAGGTACCGCATCACCTCCGGATCCCCGTCCAGCTCCACCAACGCGTCCACATCCGCCCCCGTGAACCGCCGCAGCACCAACCGCCCGGTCACCAGGAAGACCTCCGCATCACCCATCCCCCGATCCTCACCCCACCCCGCCCCCACGTCACCCGCATTTCCCCACCCCACCCCCCGGGCGCGCGGGCCCGCCCCGCGCGCCCAAAGCCCCACCCCCACCCACCCCCAGCAACCACCCACCCCCCTCCCCCTCACCCACCCAGGCGAGAGGGACGCGCTGCGGGAGGGGGCGGTGGAGGGGGTGGGTGCGGAGAGGGGCGTGACGGGTGATTTT
>NZ_JBFBGS010000085.1:0-24496 GCF_040684795.1 Kitasatospora sp. NPDC089797
CGGCGGAGGCCGGCCCGCGCATCCGCGGGCCGGCCTCCGCCGATTTCCGACAACTCACCACCGCCGGGCCCTACGTGACGGCCGCCTTCCCGATGGTCGGCAGGATGAAGTCCTGGATCAGGAATTCCCCCGAGCGGCACGTCAGTTGTCATAGCCTTCGGGCATGCCCCAGGAGCTGGAAGCGCCTCGTCTGTACTGTCCGCCCGAGTGGGTCGCCCTGGTCGAGCAGGCCATGAAGACCGCCCTGCCGGCTCCCCGACAGGCGGGCCCGGACAACGTCCGCGTGGCCCTGCTGGTCCGTCAGAGCAAGGCCCGTGAGGACGAGAGCCACGGTTCGCCGATGGCCCAGCTCGACGACGGACTGCGCCTCGTCCAGTCGCCTGCCAATCACCGGTGGCATCTGCGTCCGGAACACGTCTTCGCGGACATCGGTGTCTCGGGGTGGGCCCCCGGGGTGGTGCGCGAGGGCTTCGACGCCATGATGAGCGTGGTGTGCGCCAACTCGCTCGACGTGGTGGTCGTCTGGTCGCTCGCCCGGCTGTCCCGCAAGGGCGCGCTGGACGTGCTCGGCATCATCGACGAGTTCAACAAGCACGGCGTCCGCCTGGTGTCCATCACCGAGCCCTGGCTCGACACCGACCCGCAGAACCCCGCCGGGCAGGCGATCATCGGCCTGACGGCCGCGTTGGCGCAGCAGGAGTCGGCGCAGAAGTCGCTCCACATCACCAGCACCCTCGCCGAGGTCCGCAAGCGCGGGGGCCATGTGTCCGGACGACCGCCGTACGGGCTGAAGACCGAGCGGGTCATGGTCGAGGGGATCAAGGTCAGCAGGCTCGTCCCCGACACCGGGACCGCCGAGTCGCCCCTGCCGGGAGACCACGTCCTGGACATGATCCGGTACCGCAGGGTCGAGGAGCTGAACGACAAGGAGATCGCCGACAAGCTCACGGCCGGGAAGGTCATCAGCCCCACGGGCAAAGCCGTGTGGATCGCCCAGACGGTCAGGAAGATCCTCCGGGATCCGAGGCTGGCGGGCTACTCGGTGGAGGCGCTGACCTGCATCGAGGAGGACTCGGAGGGGAAGCGCCGCCGCCGTCCCATCGCCTCGGACCACGCGATCATGTACGGCCCCGACGGCGAGCCGGTGGACCTGCACACCGGGCTCATATCGCGGCAGGACTGGTGGGACCTCCAGGCCTTCATGCGGCGGGACGCGTCGAAGGTCCGGGTCCGGAACCCCAAGGACGGTGAAGGCGGTTGGACGGGCCTCTTCACCCGGTTGCAACTGCTGACCTGCTTCACCTGCGGCCGTCCCATGCAGAGAAACCCGGGGACGGGGAGGAACCCTTACCCCTTCTACGTCTGCAACTCCGGCCCCGGCGGCCCGAAGGAGGCCGGCAAGCACAGCCAGGGCATCGTCGCCCGCTCCTTCGAGGACCGGGTCGCGAGGGAGGCGTTCACCCGCCTGGCGGCCCTGGACCCGATGGACGAGCACGACGCCGAGGTCCTCATGGCGGTGGCGCACCGGTTCGCGCACCAGCGGCAGAGCGCGGCGGATGCGGCCGGCCTCAGTGCTGCGAAGACCGAACTCAGCCACCTCCAGGCGGCGTTGATGAACCTCGAGGCGGATCGCTTGTCCGGCGTCTACGACGGCCCGACCGTGCAGAAGCAGTACCGGGCGTCGATGAAGCGGCTGAGTGATTCCGAAGTGCGCCTGCTGGCCAGGATCGACCAACTCGAGGCGCAGGCCAACGCGGTGGTCGAGCTGCCGGCCTCGTGGTTCGGTGACGGGCGCGCGGCCGACCCGATCGGCGAGGGCACCTCGTGGGCCGCGTGGGACCTTGAGACGCGTCGGGCCTTCATGGCGACGGTGGTCGAGCGCATCGACGTCCACCCGGTGGGGAGGAAGGGCAACCACACCGTTGACCGGGTGAAGATCCACTGGGTCGGGGAGCCGATCAACGACGAGGACGAGTAGCGAGGAACGACCACGGCCCGCCCCTGGACAGACCGGGGCGGGCCGTTCGCATGCCGGGATGCAGCGGGACACCCGCGTGCTTTCCGGCCGGGCGCTCCAGCCCTGGGGCGCCCGGCTGTTGTATCGTCTCGGTTCCTGTACGGCTTTTACTTGACGGCTGTTTTTCCGATGGTCGGCAGGATGAAGTCCTGAATGAGGCCCTTGGCGTCCCGCACGATCGGCCGGAAAACCCGATAGCGGGAGAGGTTGATCACCCGCGCTGCCATGGGCGTGGACCGTCGGACGAATTCTCGTGTGCGTTCGGTGTCCTCGGTCCGGTCGAAGACCCAGTAGAGCACGATGACCATCAGGTGCAGCCAGAGCACGTCGGGCAGCAGCTCGACCAGCTCGGCGTCCAGCTTGGGCGCCAGCTCCGAGCCCTGGAGGACATCGCGGAACAGCTCGACGGCCGTCGCCCGGGCCGGGTGGGACTCGTTGGAGAACGGGCTCAGCGAGCTGGTCGGGTCGGCGGCGGTGCGGAAGAACTGTGCGGCGAACTCGTGGTACGGCGCGGCGGTGTCGAGCCAGGATTCCAGCGCGATCTGAAGCCGCTCGGCGAACTCCCGCGTATTGGCCATGCGATTCCTGGCATCTGCCGCATGGTCATACGTCATTCGGTCGTAGAATCCTTGAATGAGGAATTCCTTCGCCGAAAAATAATAGTAGGCATTACCGACCGACACGCCCGCCTCGGCAGCGATGGCGCGCATGGTGGTCTTCTCGTAGCCCCGTTCCTGGAACAGCCGCATGGCCGTCTCCAGGATCAGTGCCCGGGTCGCCTCGCTCTTGTCGGTCTTGGGCTGGGCCCGGCCGCCGGGCATGGGCCCGCCGTCCGTGCCGGGTGCGGCCGAGGCGTCGGCCGCACCCTTCTCGCCGTCCGTTCGGTTCGTCGCTGCCAGGTCGTCCACGGGCACGAGCCTAGCCGGAGACGACGTTCCACCCGGTGTCGGTGTTGTCGGTGTTCATGGCACCGGATGCCCCCTCCGCATCCGGTGCCATGCTCACCGCCCCCTTGATTTCGAACGCGTTCAAAATGCTGTCGAAACTGTAGCCGCTGCGGTTGAACATGTTCAACTCCATCTCTGTGGGAAGCTCGGCGCATGACCGGAACAGGGCGGACGATCATTCGGCACGGTGGCGCACCGGACGCCGTGGACATCGCGGATCTGCACACGGACAGCTGGACCACCAGCTACCGCGGGATCGTCCCCGACGAAGCGCTCGGGGACGGACTGGCCGCCCAGCGGCGCGAGCTGTGGGAGCTGCGCCTGGCGGTCGACTACGGGACGCCGGAGAACACGCCCGTGCTGCTGGTCGCCGAACGGGCTGGCGAAAGGGTCGGATTCGTCTACCTGGTGCCGCAGCCCGACGGCGGGGTGCTGGTGGACAACCTGCACGTCCGCCCGGGCCTCACCGGCGGGGGCATCGGTCGGGAACTGCTGGCCGCAGCCCGCGCCGAGGTCGCCGAGCGGCACCCCGGCGCGGAGCTGCGCCTGGAGGTACTGCGCGCCAACACCCGCGCGATCGCCTTCTACGAACGCGAGGGAGGGGTGCGGATCAGGGTGCAGGCAGGTGTGTTCCCGGGCGGCCACCTGCTGCCCGAGTACGTGTACGCCTGGCCGGCGAAGTCGACGTCGGGGTCAAAGTCGGGATCGGGATCGGGATCGAAGTCGGGAACGGGATCGGGGACAGGAACCGGGGCGGCACCGGCATCAGGCCGCGCCGCCGGTCAGTCGACGTCGTAGACCGTCACCGGTACGCCGCGCGCCGTCAGCCGGTCGGCCACCAGTGGCTCGACCTTCTCCCAGCGCCCGCCCGCCAGTCCGCAGCCGATCCGCGGCATGTGGACGGAGGCGCCCAGGTCGAGCGCGCGCCCGCCCAGGGCGGCCAGCGCGGTGTCGATGGCCTCGTACCGCACCGGCACTCCGGTGGAGCGCCCCGTCCGGATGCCGCGCTGGCCGACCAGGTTGGCCACCCAGATGGACGGCTCGACCTGCACCAACTGCAGGGCGCCGAGGCCGAAGTCGTTCTTCGCCCGCTCCCGGTGCCAGCGTCGGAACGCGGCCTCGGGTTCGGGCCAGCGTCTGGAGAGCGCGAGCACGAAGCCCTTGCCCCAGCCGCCCAGGTCGTTGCAGATGTGCGCGATCACCTTCACGCCCTTGCCCTGGGGCGTGGTGGCATCGCCTCGGACGTAGGTGATTTCCCCCATGCCCTAGAAGTTAGACGGAGGCACTGACAACCCGCTCGGCATTTTCCCGGGGTCCGGGGTGCCTCCGGGGGTGCCCAGGTGCCGCCGTCCGGTCAGCGCGATCAGCAGGGCGAGTGCGGCGGCCGTGGCGGGCAGCGCGTACCCGGTGCCGGGCGGGGCGTGTTCGGCGAGCGTTCCGGCGAGCGCCGATCCGGCCGAGATGCCGACCACGATGCCGGACACCGCCACCGCCATCCCCTCGTTGAACTGCCGCTGCGGCAGCAGCTCCTGGACCAGCGTCATCCCGGTGACCATGGTCGGTGCGGTGGCCGTCCCGGCCGCGAACAGCGCCGCTCCGAGCAGGCCGAGCCCGGCCCCGCCGAGTCCGGCGGCCAGCGGCAGCAGCAGGACCGCGGCCATCGCCGCCGCCCCGAGCAGGAAGCGGGTCGCGGGCGCCCGGCGCGGGGTCAGCAGCCCGAACAGCAGCCCGGCGGCGCAGGATCCGGCCGCGACCAGGGCCAGCAGCGGACCGGCCGCCGCCCGGTGGCCGAGCGCCTCGGCGTAGGCGACGGTGGTGACCTCGTTCGCACCGAACACCATGCCGGTGGCGAGGAAGGTCAGCGCCAGCACCCGCATCCCTGGCACCCGCAGCGGGGAGCCGTGCTTCCCACCGGCCGCCGGCCCCACGTTCGCCGGCCCCGCGTTCGCCGGCCCCACGTTCGCCGACGCCACGGCCAACGGCGGTTCGGCCAACGGCGGTTCGGCCAACGGCGCTTCGGCCAAAGGCGGTTCGGTGCGCCGCTGGGCCGCGAACAGCAGCGCGCCGGCGGTGCCGAGGGTGCCGGCGGCGATCAGGCCGGCCTCCGGGGCGAGCCCGGTGCAGAGCAGCATCGCCAGCACCGGCCCGGCCATGAAGCAGAGTTCGTCCAGGGCCTGTTCGAGGGAGTTGGCCAGGTGCCGGGCGGCCGGGTTGTCCCGGTGCAGGTGCGCCCAGCGGGCCCGGGCCATCCCGCCCAGGTTGGGCGCGGCCGCGGCGGCCGCCCAGCAGAGGTACAGCGCCCAGTCCGGCGCGTCGAGCCGGACGCAGAGCAGCAGCGCGGCGAGCGGGGCGGCGTTGTACAGCGCGGCCGGCACCGCCACCCTGGCCTGGCCGTACCGGTCCACCAGCCGGCCGAGCAGTGGCATCCCGATCGCGCCGGTGACCAGCCCGGCCGCCGAGACCGTCCCGGCCAGCGCGTACGAACCGCGCCGCTCGGCGAGCAGCACCACCAGCGAGACGCCGTTCATCGACAGCGCGAGCCGGCCCAGCAGCCCGGCCAGGGTGAAGGCGGCGGCGCCGGGGGTCGCGAACAGCCGACGGTAGGAGCGGTAGGAGGCGAGGAGGGCGCGCGCGGGCAATCGGGCTCCTGGGACGCAGGACGGCGGGGGATGCGGCCACCCTCGCCCGGAGCGGCGGCGGGCGTCCAACACCGGTTCCGCCGGATCCACAACACCGTGTTGTTAATCTGCCGCCCATGCCCCATGACCTGCACCCGCGTCTGCTCCGCGGCTTCGTCGCGACCGCCGAGACGCTGCACTTCGGCCGCGCCGCCGAGCGGCTGTACGTCGCCCAGCAGGCCCTCAGCCGGGACGTCCGCACCCTGGAGCGCCTGCTCGGGGATGCGCTGTTCACCCGCACCACCCGCAGCGTCGAACTCACCCCCGCCGGGCACCGGCTGCTGCCGAGGGTGCGCCGGCTGCTCGCCCTGCACGACGAGATCCTCGCCGAGGCCGGCGCCGGCGGCGGGGCCGGAGCCGTCGCCCGGCCGCTGCTGCTCGACCTGAACAGCGATGTCACCGGACCGGACCTGACCGCCGACCGGGTGCTCGAACGGGCCCGTGCCGCCTGGCCGGAGGGCGAACTGCTGGCCCGCTTCCACGGCGGCCTGGCCGCGGCCGCCGCCGAACTTCTGGCGCACCGGCTGGACGCCTCGTTCGGCCGCTTCGCCGGCCTGCCCGACCCGGTGCGCGGCCGACTCGCCCAGGTGCCGGTGCGGCTGGAACGGATCTCGGTGATGATGGCGGACACCCACCCGCTGGCCGCCCGCCCGGTGCTGCGGCTCGCCGAGCTGGCGGGGCACCCGGTCGACGTCTGCGCGGGCAACCCGGCCACCACCGAGTGGGCCGACCTCGGCGTCCGGCTGCTGCGTGAGCACGGGCTGAGTGCGGCCGAGCCGTACGTCCCGCCGGTGGGCCTGGACGAGACGGCCCGCTACCTGGCCCGGCACGGCGATCCGATGCTGACCACGGTCGGTGGGCCGACGGTCCCGGGCGCGGTGAACGTGCCGCTGGTGGAGCCGGTGCCGCTGAGCCTGGTCAGCCTGGTGCACCGGCCGGGGGAGCACCACCCGGGGCTGGCGGCGCTGGCCGCCGCGGCGGGTGGACTCGGCGCGGCCGAGGGCTGGTTGGACCGCCCGGCGGGCAGCTGGCTGCCGTCGGCGGACGCGGCGCTGGTCGCCGGGGCGCGAGGCGCCGCACCGCGCGCCCGGGGGTGAGGCGCCGAACCGGGCGTCGGAGCGCGAGGCGTCGCGCCGGTCGCCCGGGCGCAAGGCGCCGCACTCCGGCGGGCGAGGCGCCGTACCGGAATCCGGCGGGCGAGGCGCCGTACCGGACGCCGGACGGAACACCGCCCCTGCCTCGGGGGGATAGGCAGGGGCGGTGGGCTCAGGGGGCAGCCGAGGGCGGGCTCAGGCCGCCTTGACGGCGGAGATGTCGAAGCTGAGCTTGACCTTCTCGCCGATCAGCACGCCGCCGGTCTCCAGGGCCGCGTTGTAGGTCAGGCCGAACTCGGTGCGGTCGACGACGGTCCGCCCCTCGAAGCCGACCCGCTCCGCGCCGTAGGCGTCGGTGGCGCTGCCGGTGTAGTCGAGGTCGAGCACCACCGGGCGGGTGGCGCCCTTGATGGTGAGCTCGCCGTGCATCCGGTAGGAGTCCTCGCCGCGCTGCTCGGTGGAGGTGCTGCGGAAGCGGATCTCCGGGTGGGTCTCGACGGCGAAGAAGTCGCCGGTGCGCAGGTGCTCGTCGCGCTGGGCCTGGTTGGTGTCGATGCTGGCGACCTTGATCACCAGGTCCGCCGAGGAGTTCGCCGGGGTGGCGCCGTCGAGGTGCAGCTTGCCGTCGTACTCGGTGAAGCGGCCCTTGACGTTGGTGACCATCGCGTGCCGGACGGAGAAGCCGATCTCGCTGTGGGTGGCGTCGATGGCCCAGTCCCCGGTCAGGTGCGACAGGTCCGGGCCGGCCGGGGTCCGGACGGCGGCCGGGGCGGCGGTGACGGTCTTGGTGCGGTTGAACAGGCCCATGGCTCCTCCTCGGGTTCGAAGCCATTTGTTTAGGCTTCAACTTCTTGGCTCCACCGTACGGCGATTTCGTTCAAGTTTCAACCACAAGGGCGGAGGTCCGTCCCGGAACCACCCGGACGGCCCAGTCCGCCCGGCCCGACGGGCACTGTCCGACCACCCGGTTAGGCTGCGGAGAACGGATCCCACCCGCCCCGGAAGGCCCCCGCATGTTCGTCCTGCACGCACTCTGGCGGGCGGACGGGCGGCTGGCCCTGTGGGCCGAGGACGCCCGCGCCCATCCCGACGCCGCCGCCGTGCCCCACCCCGACCGGCCCGCCCCGCGCGCCCACCCCTACGCCTGCCCGGCCGGCACCCTGGCCGCCGTCCTCGCGGGCATCGGCCCCGGCCTGGGCTGGCTCGCCGGGCAGGCCCCCGAACGCTGGGCCACCCTGCTGCTGCCCACCGTCGGCACCCTGCCCGCCCCCTCGCCCGACCTGCCGGTCACCCCGCCCCGCGGCGGCGCCGTGCTCACCCCCTGGCGGGTCCCCGCGCTGCTCTTCGACACCGCGGCCGCCGCCCAGCTGCTCGGCGAGGTCCACGACCCGCACTGGGCCGTCACCGACACCGACCTGCCCGGCACCGGCCGGGTCGAGGTGGTCCACGGCCCCTCGCTGCGCTGGCTCACCGGAGTGCACGACCTCGCCTGGCGGGCCGTCGGCCGGGGCCGGGTGCTGCCGCTGCCCGTCCTGTCCGACGGCCGCCCGCAGGCCCGCTGGCTCCCCGACCCCACCCCGGCCGCCCGCCGGGAGGCCGCCCGGCTGGCCGCCGGCTGCCCGCCCGTCCTGCTGGGCGAATGGCCGACCGGCGCCGGCACCGGGGAGGCGCTGCTGGACGCGGCCCTGGCCGCCCTCACGGACGCCGAGGCCCGCGCCGCGCTCACCGACACGCCCTTCCCCGCCCCCGGCGAAGCGGTCGCCGACCGCTGGCTGCACGCCCTCACCGCCCCCACCGGAGAGCTCGACGCCCCGCCCGGGGAAGTCGCCGCGCTGCGCCGCTGGATCGCCGACTGGTACGCCACCGCCGAGCCCGCCGACCCCGCACTGCGGCTCTGCTTCCGCCTGGTCGAACCACTCGGCCCCGCCGACGACGACCCCGACGGCAGCCCCTCCGACGACGCCTGGCAGCTGGAGTTCCTGCTCCAGGCCGCCGACGAGCCCTCGCTGCTGATCCGCGCCGCCGACCTGCACGAGGGCGGCGCCGGGTACGCCGCACTTGCCCGCAAGACCGACCGGGCCGCCCCGGACGAGGTCCTGGTCGCCGAACTCGCCCGCGCAGCGCACCGCTGGCCCGCCCTGGACGGGCTGCGCCACCGCTCCCGCCCGTCCGCCCTCCCGCTCGACCGCTCCGGCGCACTCGACTTCCTGCGCAACGCCGCCCCCGCCCTCGCCGAGGCCGGCTTCGGCGTGCTGCTGCCCGCCTGGTGGCGCCGCCGCCCCCGGCTCGGACTCGCGCTGCGCGCCACCACCCCGCCGGCCCCCGGCACCCTCGCCGTCACCAGCCAGATCGACCGGGACGCCGTGACGGCCTTCCGCTGGCAGGCCGCCCTCGGCCCGGACGGCACCCCGCTCACCGAACAGGAACTCGCCGAACTCGCCGCCGCCAAACAGGGCCTGGTGCGGGTCCGGGGCACCTGGCTGGAAGCCGACCCGGCCCAGATCGCCGCCGCGCTCGCCTTCCTCGGCGAGCAGCGCGACGGCCTGCTCGCCGCCGCCGACCTGCTGCGGCTCGCCCTCGATCCCGAGGCGACGGTCGCCGGACTTCCGGTCACCGGAGTCCGGGTGGACGGCCCGCTCGGCGAACTGCTCGCCGGAGGCGCGCCCGCCCCCGAAGTGCCGCTGCTGCCGGTCGACTTCCGCGCCGAACTGCGCCCCTACCAGCAGCGCGGACTCGCCTGGCTGAAGACCATGTCCGGGCTCGGCCTCGGCGCCGTGCTGGCCGACGACATGGGCCTCGGCAAGACCGTCCAGACCCTCGCCCTGCTGGCCTCCGAACACGCCGACCAGGCCGCCCGCTCCGACCAGGCCGACGAGGCCGATCGCTCCGACGATGCCGCCCGCTCCGACGAGGCCGCCCCCACCCTCCTGGTCTGCCCGATGTCCCTGGTCGGCAACTGGCAGCGCGAGGCCGAACGCTTCGCCCCCGGCCTGCGCCGACACGTCCACCACGGCGCCGACCGCCTCGACGCCGGCCGCCTCGCCGACGCCGTACGGGGCGTGGACCTGGTCATCACCACCTACGGACTGGTCCAGCGCGACCTCGCCGCGCTGCGCGCGATCCGCTGGCGCCGGGTGGTCGCCGACGAGGCGCAGCACATCAAGAACAGCGGCACCGCGCAGTCCAGGGCGATCCGCGCGCTGCCCGTCACCCGGCACCGGATCGCCCTGACCGGTACGCCGGTGGAGAACCGGCTCGCCGAGCTGCACGCCGTGCTGGACTTCGCCAACCCCGGCCTGCTCGGCCCGGCCGAGCGGTTCAAGGAGCGCTACGCGATCCCGGTCGAACTGCACCGCAGCCCCGAGCGCACCGCCGAACTCCGGCGCCGCACCGCCCCGTTCGTGCTGCGTCGGCTCAAGTCGGACCCGGCGGTGGCGGCCGAGCTGCCCGCCAAGCAGGAGATGACCGTCTGGTGCAACCTCACCGCCGAACAGGCCGGCCTCTACCAGGCGGTGGTCGCCGACCTGCTCCGGCGGGTCGAGGGCATCCGGGGCGTGGAGCGGCGCGGCACGGTGCTGGCGGCGATCGGCAAGCTCAAGCAGGTCTGCAACCATCCGGCCCAACTCCTGCACGACGGCTCGCCGTTGGGTGAGCGCTCGGGCAAGGTCGCCCGGCTCGCCGAACTGCTGGAGGAGGCCCTGGCCGAGGGGGACCGCACCCTGGTCTTCACCCAGTACGCCGAGTTCGGGACCATGCTCCGCCCGTACCTGGAGCGCCGGCTGGGCGCGGAGGTGCTGTACCTGCACGGCGGCGTCCCGCGCGCCCGCCGGGAGGAGCTGGTCGAGCGCTTCCAGGCCCCGGACGGCCCGGGGGTCTTCCTGCTCTCGCTGCGGGCCGGCGGCACCGGCCTCAACCTCACCGCCGCCAACCAGGTGATCCACCTGGACCGTTGGTGGAACCCGGCGGTCGAGGAACAGGCGACCGACCGGGCCTTCCGGATCGGTCAGCGCCGCGACGTCCAGGTCCGCCGCCTGGTCTGCGTCGGTACCGTCGAGGAGCGGATCGACGAACTCCTCACCGCCAAGCGGACCTTGGCCGACACCGTGGTCGGCGCGGGGGAGCGCTGGCTGACCGACCTGCCGGCCGACGCGCTGCGCGAACTGGTCGCCCTCACCCGGGAGGACGCCGTTGCCGAGGAGGACGCATGACCGACCGACAGCCCGGGCCCGCCGCGGTCAACGTCGCCGCCTACTGGCGCGGGGACTTCACCCTCCGACCCGAACCCCCGGAGGACGGACCGGACGAGCCCTCGCTCCGCCGCCTCGGCCGTTCCGGCATCACCGTGCACGGGCGCGACCTCGCCACCGTGCTCGCCCCGGCGTACGAAACCCTCCGCTCCTGACCGGGACCGTGCGGTAGCGTCCCGAACGTGACCGACACCTGTGACGCCCGGCTCGCCGACTTCGAACAGCACCGGCGGACGGTCTTCGGCATCGCCTACCGGATGCTCGGCAGCGTCGCCGACGCCGAGGACCTGGTCCAGGACACCTGGCTGCGCTGGAGCCGGGTCACCGGCCCGGTTGCCAGCCCCGGCGGCTACCTCGCCCGCACGGTCACCAACCTGGCCCTCAACCGCCTCGACTCGGCCGTCGTCCGCCGCGAGTCCTACGTCGGCCCCTGGCTGCCCGAGCCCCTGGTCGCCGAACCGGATGCGACCGAGGGCGTCGAGCGGGCCGAGACCGTCTCGATCGCCCTGCTGGTGGTGCTGGAGAGCCTCTCCCCGCTGGAGCGGGCGGTGTTCGTCCTGAAGGAGGCCTTCGGCTTCTCCTACCAGGAGATCGCCGAGGCCCTGGACCGCACCGAGGCCGCCTGCCGCCAGGTCGGCAGCCGGGCCAGGGCGCACGTGCGCGCCCGCCGCCCCCGTTACGACGCCCCGCCGGAGCTGCGCCGCCGGGCCACCGACGAGTTCCTGGCGGCCTGCGTCGGCGGCGACCTCAACCGGATGCTCGAACTCCTCGCCCCCGACGTCACCAGCTGGAGCGACGGCGGCGGGGTGATCCGGGCCGCCCTGCGCCCGGTCACCGGCGCCGACAACGTCGCCCGCTTCGTGCTCGGCGTGCTCGGCCAGTTGGGCGAGCACGCGCAGGTGCGCCCCGTCCTGGTCAACGGCCAGCCCGGCCTGCTGATCAGCGTGGACGGCGCCGTGGACTCGGTCTCGGTCCTCGACTTCACCGAGGGCCCCGACGGCGGCCTCCTGGTCTCCGCCATCCGCGCCGTCCGCAATCCCGCCAAGCTCGCCCACCTGGCTTGACCCTCGACCAGGTCGAGCCCCGAGAGTCATCGGCATGGAGAGCGAGCTGCACAGCATCGGCGAACTGGCCCGCGCCAGCGGCCTGGGCGTCGGCACCCTGCGCTACTACGACGGCGCCGAGGTGCTCACCCCCGCCTGGGTCGACCCGCAGACCGGCTACCGCTGGTACCGGCCCGGCCAACTCGCCGACGCCCGTCTGCTGGTCCGGCTCCGCCGGGTCGGCCTGCCGCTCACGGACATCCGCGCCGTGCTGGCGGCCCCCGGCGGTGCCGGGGCCGCCCGCGTCCTCGACGCCCACCGGCGCCGACTGGAGGACGGCCTGGCCGACGCCCGCCGCGAGCTCTCCCTGATCCGCACGATGATCGACCAGAGGGAGCACCCGATGACCACCACCCCGCCCGACCTGCGCCTCACCGTCCGCGCCGACGCCCTGGCCGCCGCCCTCGCCGCGGTCCGCTTCGCGGTCAGCGGCGATCCCGGGCTGCCCGCCCTCGCCGGCGTGCTGTTCGAACCGGACGGCCCGGTGCTGCGCCTGGTCGCCACCGACCGCTACCGGATGGCCCTCGCCGAACTGCCCGCCGTCGGCACCCCCCGGCAGCCGGCCCCCGGCACCACCGTCCCCACCGCCCTGGTCGACGCCCTGCGCGCGCTGCTCCCCGACGGCCCGGACGACGTCACCCTCACGCTCGGCAGCGGTACCTTCCGCGCCGAGACCGGTGGCCACCGGATCGAGGGCGCCGCGCCCGACGTCGACTACCCCGACCACCGCGCCGCCACCCGGCTCGCCCCCCGGCACCGCGTCACCCTGTCCGCCGCCGACCTCCGCGCGGCCGTGGAGACCGGCGCCACCCGCACCCTCCCCTCCGGTCCGCACGGCGCCGACTGCCAGGTCACCGTCCTGGCCCTCACCCCCGACGGCCGCCTCACCGTCACCGACGACCCCGGGGCCGACTACTCCGTCACCGACGACTCCGGCGCCGACGACCTCCGGATCGCCCTCAACCGGGACTACCTCCTCGACGCCCTCCGCGCCGCCCACCCCGAGCAGCTGCTGCTCGAACTCGACGGCCCGATCGCCCCGCTCGCCATCCGCACCCCCGGCCGCACCGGTACCTACTCCGTGCTGATGCCCGTCCGCCTCCCCGCACCCGCCTGACCCGGGGTCTGCGAGGATCCTCCGCATGAGGACCGAACACGAGGTGCCGGCCCCCGACGGGGGCCGGCTCTGGGCCGACCGCCAGGGCAGCGGAACCCCGGTCGTCCTGCTGCACGGCTCCGGCATGGACTCCCGGCTGTGGGACGCCGTCGTCCCGGCCCTGGCCCGCCACCACGACGTGATCCGCTACGACGCCCGCGGCCTCGGCCGCTCCGCACCGCCGGAGCGGCCCTTCGACGACCTGGCGGACCTCCGCGCCGTCCTGGACCACTTCCAGCTCACCCGACCGGCGCTGGTCGGCCTCAGCATGGGCGGCGAGACCGCCCTCGACTTCACCCTCGCCCATCCGGACCGGGTCGCCGCCCTGGCCCTGGTCGGCGCCTCGGTCAGCGGCCACGACTGGCCGCCGTCCCCCGCCACCACCGCCTACGCCGAGGCCCGCCGCCGGGGCGACGCGGACGCCCTGGCCGACCTGGAACGCTCCGTCTGGGCCGCCCTCGGCCGCACCGCCCCCGGCGGCGCACTCGTCGAAACGATGATCACCGAGAACGCCGCCCGCCGGATCACCAGCGAGCACCACCTCACCGGCGCCCCGCCCCGCGACGCCGCCGCCCGGCTGGCCCGGATCACCGCCCCCACCCTGGTCGTCCACGGCGACCACGACCACCCCGAGATCGCCGCCATCGCCACCCGCCTCGGCACCGGCATCCCCGGCGCCCGGGCCCACCTGCTCCCCGGCGCCGACCACTACCTCCCCCTCCGCACCCCCGAACGGCTCACCGCCCTCCTCCTCGCCCACCTCGCCTGACCTGCGCGCGCCCACGGGCCCCACCGACCCCCCCGTTTGCAGCCGTTAGCGCTCTGCTTGCATTTGCAAGCGGCATCCCGCAGGCTGTCCCCATGGCCTCCCTGAACGTCGGCTCGCTCGGCGAGTACATCCGCGAGCAGCGCCGCAACGCGCAGTACTCGCTGCGCCAACTGGCGGAGGCCGCCGGCGTGTCCAACCCGTACCTCAGCCAGATCGAGCGAGGGTTGCGCAAGCCGAGCGCGGAGATCCTCCAGCAGATCGCGAAGGCGCTGCGGATCTCGGCGGAGACGCTGTACGTCCAGGCCGGGATCCTGGAGGAGCGGCGGGGCGAGGGCCTGGAGTTGCGGGCCTCGATCCTGGCCGATCCGCTGATCAACGAGCGGCAGAAGCAGGCGCTGCTCGCGGTCTACGACGCCTTCCTCAAGGAGAACGCCGCTTCGGCCTCCACCCCGACGACCGACGGCGCGGCCACCCAGAACACCCACCGGGAGGACCGGTAACCATGCCGATCACCGACGAGATCAAGAAGACCCTCACCGACCCGACCCCGCTGTACGCCCTGGCCGGCGCCGGGGACCTCGCGTACGAGAAGCTGCGCGAGGTGCCGGGCAGGGTCGAGGCGCTGGCGGCGGACCGCCAGGGCGCCCAGGAGAAGGCCACCGCCAGGCTGCACGAGGCGCAGGACCTGCTGGCCGGGGCCCCGGCCAGGGTCACCGGGGCCGTCACCGCGCTCCCGACCGACCTCAAGGTCCTGCAGGAACGGGCCCAGGGCTTCGCCCTCCAGCAGGTGGCCCGCGCCGTCGAGCTGGCGGTCCGGGCCAAGGAGACCTACGACGAGCTGGCCGAGCGCGGCAAGGTCGTGGTGGACAAGGCCCGCCCCCAGGGCGAGCCCGCCGGGCCCGTCGCCGTCACCGAGCCGGCCGCGCCCGTCGGGCCGGCCGGCGATGACGAGCCCGTCATCGCCGAGCTGGTGGACGAGGCCGTGGTGGACGAGGCCCCCGCTCCGAAGAAGCCCGCCAGGTCCCGGAAGGCCGCCCCCGCCCGCCCCGCGGCCACGGACGGCACCACTGACGGCGCCACGGAGTAACCGCCCGGGGCACCTCCGCCGGCGGCGGGACGTTCACACCGTGCGGGCGGCCGCCGTGCCAGGATGGGCGGCGGCCGGGGCGCAGCAAGCCGAGAGACGTAGGAGATCGCGATGACCGGAGTGTTCCAGATCCTGGCCTTTTCCTACCTGAACCCGTTCTGGTGGATGGCCGTCGCCATCCTGGGCTACAAGTTCTTCGCGCTGATCGACGCGGCCACCCGCCGGGAGGACGCCTACCGGGCGGCGGACAAGAAGACCAAGGGCTTCTGGCTGGCCGTCCTGGGCATCAGCTTCGGCTGGGACCTCCTGTTCGGGGCGAACTTCCTCGGCAGCATCGGCACCCTGGCCGGCCTGGTCGCCTCGATCGTCTACGTGGTGGACGTGCGCCCCGCGATCAAGGCGCTGACCGGCGGCAGCGGCCACGGCGGCCGGAGCAACACCGGCCCGTACGGCCCCTGGTAGGCCCGGACGGAGTGCGGCACCGCAGCCCGGGAGGGGAGTTGACCCCGCCCGGGCTGCGGTGTGTCCGGCTCAGCCCAGGATCAGCTGCACCGGGTTGCGCTCCAGCAGCAGCACCGCGACGTCGTCGGTCAGCGCGCCGCCGTTCAGCTCCTCGACCTCGGCGATCGCGCTGTCGACCAGTCGGCCCCGGGTGAGCCCGGCGCCCTGGTGGTCGGCGACCAGGTCGGCGAGTCCGTCCTGGCCGAGGCGGCGCGACCCGGCCCCGACCCGGCCCTCGATCAGTCCGTCGGTGTAGAGCAACAGCCGCCAGCCGGGCTGGAGTTCGAGCTCCTGCGCGGGCCAGGCGGCTTCCCCGTCGTGGCACGGCAGCAGGCCGAGCGCGGGCCCGGCGAGGTCGGCGGGCAGGGTGGTCGGGGCGTGGTCGCGGCCGAGCAGTAGCGGTGCCGGGTGCCCGGCGAGGTAGAGCCGGGCCCGCTCGCCGGTGCCGAGCGCGTCGAGACCGGTGCCGCCGCCGGGTTCGATGACGAGCATGCAGAGCGTCGCGAAGATCTCGTCGCTGCGCCGTTCGTGCTCCAGCACGTGCTGGAGGGTGGTGAGCAGGGCCTCGCCGGTGAGGCCGGCGAAGACCAGGGTGCGCCACGCTATCCGGAGCGCGACGCCGAGCGCGGCCTCGTCCGGACCGTGGCCGCAGACGTCGCCGATCACGACGTGGACGGTGCCGTCGTCGGTGCGCACGGCGTCGTAGAAGTCGCCGCCGAGCAGCGCGCGCCGACGGCCGGGGCGGTAGCGCCGGGTGAAGGAGAGCCCGGCGCCGTCGAGCAACGGGGTGGGCAGCAGGTGGCGTTGCAGCCTGGCGTTCTCCTGGCCGCGCAACTCGGCCTCGACCAGGCGCCGTTGGGACTCGTCGGCGCGCTTGCGCTCGACCGCGTAGCGCAACGCGCGGGCCAGTAGCGGGCCGTCCGTCTCGGGCTTGATCAGGAAGTCCTGGGCGCCCGCGGCGACGGCGGCGGCGCCGAGTTCGGCGCCGGCGGCGTCGGTGAGCACCACCACGGGGATGTGCGGGGCGCGGCGGAGCAGCTCGTGCAGGCCCTCCAGGCCGTCGGAGGATTCCCCGGCCCGGGCGGCCGGGGAGGCCAGGTCGAGCAGCACGCAGCCGAACTCGGTGCCGCGGGAGCGGCCGCGCCGTCCGGCGGGGGCGGACTGGGCGAGCAGGTGGGCGGCCTGGTCGAGGCCGCGGGCCCAGTGGATCTCGATCGAGGTGCCGCTGTCGGCGGCCGCCGCCTTGATCAGCTGGGCGTCCGAGGCGTCGTCCTCGATGACCAGCAGCCGCAGCGGTGCGGCGCCGTCCGCGGTCGGGTCGGCGGCCGTCGGGCCGTTCGCCGCCTCGGCGAGGTGCGAGGGTGCGGGCCGGCGGCCGCCGTGCGCGGAGCGGACCGGCTGCGACCGGGGGTGGGGTATCGGGGGAGTGGCCGTGGCCGGGCCGGTCGTCACCGGGCGCGTACGGGCATGGCTGCCCGGGGCACCGTCATGGGCGCCCGGCAGGTCCGCGGCACCAGGTGCCCGCCCGTCTCCCGTTGCGGGCATCGGTGGTTCCTCCCTTTCCCCGACTGCGTAACGGCCGGCGTCCGTCCGCAGTGCCCGCCTGGCACCGCGCCTCGGGGAACTTCTCGCGACCATAACGTGATCTCCGGGGATTTCTCTGGCCGACCGGCGCCGTTGTGGTTATTGCCACGCCGGTGGCGGTGTGGTGATCGGATTCGGACGGCGGCCCGTTTCCCGGCCCGACGGGGGCCGGACGGGCCCGGGGAAGGGGCGCGGTGGCGGTGACGCGGATCACTCTGGTCGAGGGTGACATCACGGAACAGCGGGTGGACGCGGTGGTGAACGCGGCCAATTCGTCCTTGCTGGGCGGCGGCGGGGTGGACGGTGCGATCCACCGCAGGGGCGGGCCGCAGATCCTGGAGGAGTGCCGCCGGCTGCGGGCCTCGCACTGGGGCAAGGGGCTGCCCACCGGACGGGCGGTGGCGACCGCGGCCGGCCGGTTGCCGGCCCGGTGGGTGGTGCACACCGTCGGGCCGGTCTACCTGGCGGAGGAGTACGAGGAGCGGGCTGGGCTGCTGGCCTCCTGCTATCGGGAGTCGCTGCGTGCGGCGGCCGGGCTGGGCGCGCGCACGGTGGCCTTCCCGGCCGTGTCGGCCGGGATCTTCGGCTGGCCGCCCGCGGACGCGGCCCGGATCGCGCTGGCCACCGTCGCCGAGGTGCTGGGCGGCGGTGACGCGCGGGCGGGTGCGGAGCTGGCGGAGGTGCGGTTCGTGCTGTTCGGGGCGGAGATGTACGAGGTGTTCGAGCAGGCCCGGAAGGACCTGCTCGGGCGGGACGGCTGAGCGCGTACGGCTGGGCAGGACGAGGGCCGAGCGGCGTGTGGTGTCGCCGCTCGGCGGCCTCCATCGTGGCGTGACGAGGCGTCAACACGCCAGGGATATTCGATAACTCGTTCGAGTGAATGCGCCGCGTCGCCCACCCGCACCGCACCACCCGGTGGTTCCACGCACCGCGCCGCCCGGCGGTTCCGTGCGGCGCACCGGCCCGCCCGCCGCTACGGCGCGAGCGCCGTCCAGGGCAGCGTGACCTCGCCCTGCCGCCACCGCCCCCGGGCGTCCACCAGCGGCCAGCTGCCCGCCAGCGCCGTGCACGCCGCCACCCAGCGCTGCCGCGCCCCGAACGCCCCGTACGGCGCGGCCGCCGCCCAGGCCCGGTCGAAGTCGGTCAGGAAGGCGTGCACCGGCCGCCCCGGCACGTTGTGGTGGATCAGCGCCTTCGGCAGCCGCTCGGCCAGGTCGGAGGGCTGGCCCAGGCCGCCCAGCCGGGCCGCGAAGGTGACCGTCCGGGGCCCCTCCGGCCCCAGCGCGACCCAGACGTGCCGCCGGCCGATCTCGTCGCAGGTGCCCTCGACCAGCAGTCCGTCCGGCGCCAGCCGGGCGCACAGCCGTTCCCACACCCCGGCCACCGCCGACTCGTCGTACTGCCGCAGCACGTTGGCCGCCCGGATCAGCTGGGCCGGGGCACCGCCGTCCAGCGGCACCTCGAAGCCGCCGCGCCGGAAGGTGAGCAGCGGCGGCTCGGCGTACGGCAGCGCGGCCGCGACCCGCTCCGGCTCGATCTCGATCCCGACCACCCGGACGTCCGGCCGCACCGTGCGCAGCCGTCCGGCCAGCTCCACGGCGGTCCACGGCGCCGCGCCGTAGCCGAGGTCGACCGCCACCGGCGGCCGTCCGGCGGCGCGCAGCGTCCGGCCCAGGGCGTGGGCGATCCAGCGGTCCATCCGGCGCAGCCGGTTGGTGTTGGTGGTGCCCCGGGTGACCGTCCCGACCGGCCGTCCGGTCCGGCCGCGGGCGGGCGCGGCGGTCGCGGGGTCGAAGGAGGCAGCCATGCCCAGAAGGGTAGTCGGCGTCCGCCCGGCCGGTCCGCCACCGCCCTGACCTGCGCCGATGCCGACCCGGCGGACCGGTCCGCGGGACCGGGAATGCCCGGCGACCGCGGCGTGGTTGGCACACTGGTGGTGATGTGTGCCCGGACGGGGCAGCGCACACCGGACATTGCGGCGGCCCGTTCACGCGGACCGCCGAGACGGGCCGCACACGAGGAGGCTTCAGCCAGGTGATCCAGCACCCCGTCCGTTCGGTACGCCGTGCCCAGTCCGCCGCGCCCGCGCGCGGCCGGTTCCAGTCGCTCGTGCCGGGCCGCCGCCGCCCGCGCCGGATAGCCATGCTCAGCGTGCACACCTCGCCGCTGCACCAGCCCGGCACCGGGGACGCCGGCGGGATGAACGTCTACATCGTGGAGCTGGCCAAGCGCCTGGCCGCGCTCAACATCGAGGTCGAGGTGTTCACCCGGTCGATCTGCTCGGACGACGCGCCGACGGTCGAACTGGCCCCGGGCGTGCTGGTGCGCCACGTCACCGCCGGCCCGTACGAGGGCCTGGTGAAGGAGGACCTGCCGGCCCAGCTGTGCGCCTTCACCCACGGGGTGCTGCGCACGGAGGCGGGCCACCGCCCCGGGCACTACGACCTGGTGCACTCGCACTACTGGCTGTCCGGGCAGGTCGGCTGGCTGGCCGCGCAGCGCTGGGGGGTGCCGCTGGTGCACACCATGCACACCATGGCGAAGGTCAAGAACGCCGCCCTGGCCGAGGGCGACACGCCCGAGCCCGCGGCCCGGGTGATCGGCGAGACCCAGGTGGTCGAGGCGGCCGACCGGCTGATCGCCAACACCACCGAGGAGGCCGCCGAGCTGGCGCTGCACTACGCGGCCCGGCCGGACCAGCTGGCGGTCGTCCACCCCGGCGTCAACCTGGACGTGTTCCGCCCCGGCAGTCCGTCCGCCGCGGCCGCCGCCCGGGACCGCCTGGGCCTGCCGCAGGACGCCGCGGTGCTGCTGTTCGCCGGGCGGATCCAGCCGCTGAAGGCACCGGACGTGCTGCTGCGGGCGGTGGCCGCGCTGCTGGAGCGCCGTCCGGGGCTGCGCGAGCGCCTGGTGGTGCCGGTGGTCGGCGGGCCGTCCGGCACCGGACTGGCCCGGCCGGAGAGCCTGCACAAGCTCGCCGCCCAGCTGGGCATCGGCGACGTGGTGCGGTTCCACCCGCCGGTCGGGCAGGCCCGGCTCGCGGACTGGTACCGCGCGGCGACGGCCCTGGTGATGCCCTCGTACAGCGAGTCCTTCGGCCTGGTCGCGCTGGAGGCGCAGGCCTGCGGCACCCCGGTGGTGGCGGCCGCGGTCGGCGGCCTGCCGGTCGCGGTGCGGGACGGCGAGTCCGGCACGCTGGTGCCCGGCCACGACCCGCAGGCCTGGGCGCACGCGCTGGAGCCGTACGTCACCGACCCGGCGCTGGTGGCGCGGCGCGGCGCGGCGGCGGCCCGGCACGCGGCCGCCTTCGGCTGGGACACCGCCGCGGCGAGCACCGCGGAGGTGTACGCCGGCAGCATGGCCCGCCCGGCCGGCCGGCTGGCGGTGGCGCGCCGCCGGGCCTGAAGCCGCCGGCCGGCGCGGTACCGGCGCCCGGGGCCCGGGCGCCGGGCCGGGACCCGTCGGCCGTGGCTCGCCGGTGCCTGCCGACCCTGCCCGCCGAGTAACGTCACCCCCATGGCAATCCGCACCAAGGACGAGGCCCTGACCCTCCTGCGCACCGCCCTGGACGACGCCGGGGTGGCCTGGGAGCCGGCCACCACCGACCCGTACACGCTGGTGGCGACCCTCCCGGGCACCCGCAAGCTGAGCACCACCTGCGCGCTGCGGGTCGGCGACCACACCCTGTCGGTGAACGCGTTCGTGATCCGCCGTCCGGACGAGAACCACGAGGCGGTCTACCGCTGGCTGCTGGAGCGCAACACCCGGCTCTACGGCGTCGCGTACGCGATGGACGCGCTCGGCGACGTCTACCTGGCGGGCCGGCTCCCGCTGGAGGCGCTCAGCGCGGACACCGTCGACCGGTTGCTCGGCACGGTGCTGGAGAACGCGGACGAGCCCTTCAACACCCTGCTGGAGCTCGGCTTCGCCTCGGCGATCCGGCGCGAGTGGGAGTGGCGGACCAAGCGCGGGGAGTCCACCCGCAACCTGGTCGCCTTCGCCCACCTGGCCGCGCCCTCCGGCGACTGACCGCCCGGCCCGGTCAGGCTCGGCCCGGTCAGGCCTGCGCCGGGGCCCGGTCCGGTCGGACCGCCTCCGCGGCCGGCTCCGTGACCGCCGGTTCCGTCACCGCAGTCGGCTCCGTCACCGCCACCTCCGTGACCACCGCCCCGGCCCGGGCCGCCGCGGCCGCCCGGGCCCGCCGGCCCAGCAGCACGTGGCCGAGCGCCGCGACGGTGCCGAAGATCCCGCACGCGCCCCAGAGCACCCCGGGCCCGGCGTGCTCCAGCACCACCCCGCCGACCCCCGGGCCCAGGAACAGCGCGAGCGACCAGGACAGCGAGTAGACGCCCTGGTAGCGCCCGCGCGCCCGGGCCGGCGACAGCTCGGCGACCAGTCCCATCATGGTCGGCGCGTTGAGGACCTCGCCGACCGTCCAGACCGCGACCGAGAGCGCGAACAGCCAGGCGGAGGACCCGGCCAGCGCGGTCAGCCCGAAGCCCCAGCCGGTGAGCAGGCAACTGGCGATCAGCAGCCCGGTCCGCGAGCGGCCCTCCATCCACCGGGTGAGCGGGATCTGCAGCACCACGATCAGGAACCCGTTCAGGCCGATGACCAGCCCGTACTCGGTGGACGTGATGCCCGCGGCGCCCATGTCGACGGGCAGGGTGGTGCTGCTCTGCTGGAAGATCAGCGCGAGCAGCAGGTTGAGCCCGACCACCGTCATGAACGGGCCGTCCCGGAACACCGTGCCGAGGCCGATCGCCGGTCCGTCGGCGTCCGGCCCGGCCCCGGGGGTGCGCTCCGGCCGGGTCTCCGGGATCCGGATGAAGATCACCACGGCGCAGATCAGCGTGGACAGCGCGTCCAGCAGGAAGAGCGTGAGGTAGCCCTGGGTGGCGATCAGCCCGGCCACCGCGGCGGACAGCCCGAAGCCGATGTTGATCGCCCAGAAGTTCAGCGAGTACGCCCGGACCCGGTCCTCGGCCGGGACGAGGTCGGCGATGATCGCCGAGACGGCCGGCCGGCTGGCGTTGTTGAACAGCCCGACCAGGAAGGCCACCGCGGCGATCGCCACCTGGCCGTCCACGAAGCCCAGCACGGCGGTGGACAGCGCGGTGCCGAGCTGGGCGGCGACCAGCGTCGGCCGCCGCCCGATCCGGTCGGCCAGCACCCCCGCGCCGATCGCCGCGATCGCCGCGCCGAGGCCGAACAGCGAGGCCACCAGGCCCGCGTAGGAGGCCGAGTAGCCCCGCTCGGTGGTCAAGTACAGTGCCAGGAAGGTGATCACGAAGGCGCCGAGCTTGTTCACCAGCGTGCTCACCCAGAGCCACCAGAACTGCCGTGGCAGCCCGCCCACCGTCTCCCGCACCAGTCTTCGGATCCGGGGGGTGGCGGCCAGGGCGACGAGCATGTGGGGGCTCCCGAGGGCAGACGTCCGCCGGACGGCAGGGGCAGTCCCGCCGCCGACGCATGTAAGTGTCAGTAGTGCGGTGCACACATTACTCACGTGACGGAGGACCTCACCAGGGGTTTTCCGGCCCTCCACTAAGCTGGGCGCCATGGCTGACACGACGTACCGACTCATCCTGCTCCGCCACGGCGAGAGCCAGTGGAACCAGAAGAACCTGTTCACCGGTTGGGTCGACGTCGACCTCAACGAGAAGGGCGAGAAGGAGGCCGCCCGCGGTGGCGAGCTCCTGGCCGCCGAGGGCCTGTTCCCCGACGTGGTGCACACCTCGCTGCTGCGCCGCGCCATCCGCACCTCGCAGATCGCCCTGGACAAGGCCGACCGCCACTGGATCCCGGTCAACCGCAGCTGGCGCCTGAACGAGCGCCACTACGGCGCGCTCCAGGGCAAGGACAAGGCCCAGACCCTGGCCGAGTTCGGCGAGGAGCAGTTCCAGCTGTGGCGCCGCTCCTACGACACCCCGCCGCCGGTGCTGGCCGACGGTGCCGAGTACTCGCAGGCCGGTGACGCCCGCTACGCCGACATCCCGAGCGAGCTGCGCCCGCGCACCGAGTGCCTCAAGGACGTCGTCGAGCGGATGCTCCCGTACTGGTACGACGCGATCGTCCCGGACCTCGCCGCCGGCAAGACCGTCCTGGTCACCGCCCACGGCAACAGCCTGCGCGCGCTGGTCAAGCACCTCGACGGCATCTCCGACGAGGACATCGCCGGCCTGAACATCCCGACCGGCATCCCGCTGGTCTACGAGCTCGACGCCGACTTCAAGCCGGTCGCCAAGGGCGGCCGCTACCTCGACGCGGACGCCGCCGCGGCCGCCATCGAGGCCGTGAAGAACCAGGGCAAGAAGTAACCCCGACAGCCACACGGCCCCGTTCCCGGTTCGCCGGGGGCGGGGCTTCGTCGTTCAACCGGCCGGTGCGGCGGGGGAGTTGGGCCCCGGGCGCGGTCGGTCCCAAAATGGTTCAGACCATTGACGGGTGGCGGTGCCGACTCCTACCGTGAGGGCACCGGGCTGGCGCAGGCATGCCAAGGAGTCCCCCGTGTCCCGGCCGCCGCATCCCCCACGCGCGCGCGTCTGCGCCCCGGCGCACTCTCCATCCACCCCCACGGAGGAGCACCATGCGCACACGTCATCTGGTCGGGGCGGCCGTCGCCGCGCTGGCCATCCCGCTCACCCTGGCCTTCCCGGCCCAGTCCCACGGCTACATCTCGACGCCGCCCAGCCGGGCCGCGCTCTGCGACGCGAGCGCGAACGCCGTCTCCTGGGACTGCGGCGACATCCAGTGGGAGCCGCAGAGCGTCGAGGGCCCGAAGGGCTTCCCGTCCGCCGGCCCCGCCGACGGCACCATCTGCGCGGGCGGAAACTCCCGCTTCGCCGAACTGGACGACCCGCACGGCGGCGCCTGGCCGACCACGCCGGTGACGGCGGGCCAGCAGCTGACCTTCACCTGGACCTTCACCGCCAGGCACGCGACCTCCGACTTCGAGTACTACCTCACCAAGCCGGGCTACGACGCGACCCAGCCGATCACCCGGGACAACCTCGACCTGACGCCCTTCCTGACCGTCCCGTACGGCGGCCAGCAGGTGCCGAGCACGCTCAGCCACACCGCGACCATCCCGAGCGGGCGCACCGGGCACCAGGTGGTCGTCGCGGTCTGGACGATCGCCGACACCGGGAACGCCTTCTACTCCTGCACCGACGTCCAGTTCTGACGGTTCCCGCGGTTCCCCCGGCTCCGGACGGGCACCGCGCGGCAACGGCACGACAGGGGGTGCACGGCCGCCCGGCGGCCGGGCACCCCCTGGCGTCTCCCGGGCGGCCATCCGCAGTGGGCCCCCC
>NZ_JBFBGS010000086.1:0-21853 GCF_040684795.1 Kitasatospora sp. NPDC089797
CCGGCGGTGCACGCCGTGGCCGCGTCACTGGGCGTCACACCCTCCCAGGTCGCCCTCGCCTGGCTGCTGCACCACGCCCCCAACGTGCTGCTCATTCCCGGCACCGCCGACACCGCCCATCTGGAGGCCAACACGGCGGCCGGCGGGATCACCCTCGACGCCGCGACCCTCGCCACCCTCGACGCCATCGAGTCCCGCCCCAACGAACTCCCCATCGGCTGACCGTAACCGCCACGGCCCGGGCCGCTGCCACACCCCCGCCTGCCACCCTGGCGAAGCGTCAGGCCACACCGGGAAACCCCTCCACCAGGTACCAAGGACGGATCATGAAGGCCATCGTCTACCGCGACACCGGCACCCCCGACGTCCTCCGATTCGTCGACCGCGACCTGCCTGAGCCCGGCCCCGGCGAGGTCCGCGTACGGGTCGCCGTGTCCGGGGTCAACCCGACCGACTGGCAGGCGCGCTCCGGCGCCGGCCACCCCAAGCACTTCCCCGAGATCACCCCGCACCTCGACGGCGCCGGCACGATCGACGCCGTCGGTGAGGGCGTCGACCACAGCCGGGTCGGTCAGCGCGTCTGGCTGTTCATGGCCGCTGCGGGGCGGCCCACTGGCACCGCCGCCGAGTTCACCGTCGTGCCGGCCGAACAGGCCGTGCCGCTGCCCGACGATGCCGGCTTCGACGTCGGCGCCTCACTCGGCGTCCCCGCGCTCACCGCGCACCGCGCGCTCACCGTCGCCGAGGACGGACCGCGCCGGCTTGGGCCCGGGGCCCTCGACGGGAAGGTGGTGCTCGCCGCGGGCGGGGCCGGGGCCGTGGGCCACGCGGTGATCCAACTCGCCCGATGGGCTGGCGCCACCGTGATCAGCACGGTCAGCAGTCCGGAAAAAGCCCGGCTGGCCACCGCCGCCGGAGCCCACCACGTGATCAACTACCGCGAGGGCGACCCGACCGCCGCGATCCGCACGACAGCCCCGGACGGCGTCGACATCATCGCCGAGGTGGCGCTCGGCACGAACCTCGCCCTGGACCTCGCCGTACTGCGAACGCGCGGCACGATCTCGACCTACGCCAACGACGGCGGCAAGCCGGTCGAACTGGACGTCTTGCAGAACATGGTGCTCAACGCGCGGTTCCAGTTCCTGATCCTCTTCCTGGCCGGTCCGGAAGCACGCGCCGCGGCCGCCCAGGACGTCGCCGCCGCAGTGCGCGACGGCGCGATGCCGGTCGGCAAGGAGCACGGACTGCCGCTGCACCGCTTTCCCCTCGAACGCACCCCCGACGCGCACCGAGCGGTCGAGAGCCGCATGGTCGGCAAAGTCCTGGTGGACATCACGGCCTGACGTTGAGTCGGCCACGGCGCGCGCTGCGGCTGCTCCGGGGGAAGCCGGGTGGCCACCATCCCCAGGTCCCACGTCCAGTTCGAGGAGAAGGACCTGCTCACCTGGACCAGCGTCTACTGGTTCACGAACACGATCGGGACGTCGTTCGCGCCGCACACCAAGGTCGCACCGCCGGTACCGTACGTGGCGGCGCCGACCGTCCAGTGCGCCTTCGCCCACGCCACCGCCCCAAGGCACTGGCGGCACGGAGGGCTGACGCCCACGGGCGCAGCACTGAGCCGCCCGCCGCATCACCGGATAACCCAGGCGCCTGGGCAGGCTGCGGCCCTGTAAGGGACTGCGGCCGCCTCGTGTCCGTCGGCTGCCCCGGCGTCCTGGCTAAGCCGCGTCCCTGCTTCACTCTGCGCCTGGACAGTGATCGTTCCTTGCTTTCAAGAACGGGAGTGCACGGAAGCGGATTGACGAGTGTTCTTGGGGTATTTCGCCCGATTGCCTTGATATGCTCGCGTGTGGCTCTTTTTATGTCTTTTCGTAGACACTTGGTGCAGAGTTGCGTGGCCGTAGAGCTAGGAACGCGATGCTGATGTCTTCAGTCCGCCTGATGAAGACATCTCGCGGGTGGGACGCCACGAGATGGCGGCGGGTGGAGTTGAAGAGCAAGCCGCTTCTGGACAACGGACCGGTGGCCGGGCACCTCGCAAAACATGACTCTCAGGGGAGACGAATGACGCACATCCGCATCCAGACTCTCAGCGCGGCCGTACTCGTCGGCGTGCTCACCCTGTCCGCGGCCGCTCCCGCCTCTGCGGATACCGGATCGGCTCCTACAAGCCCCGGAGCGGCCAAGGTGATCTCCGACATCGACGACATCGTGAGTGGGATGAGCGACCTCGAAAGCGCTACAAACAAGGTCACGAACCTTATTTCCGCGCTGGCGGTCCAGAGCACCGCGACCAAACTGTCCCGGACCATCGAAGACAGCACGACCGACGCCCGCGAAGCCGGCAAGCTGGACCAGGCTTCATCTGACGCACTCGTTCGACAGGCGACCACCCTCGTAGCGCAGACCACGACAACGACGCAGGCCCTGAAAGCAAAGGAGCCCGAGTTCCGGCGCCTCGGCCTCGACCCCACGATGGAGGACTCCATCGCCCGCCTCGCCCGGGAGACCATGAGACTCGACGACACCCTGGGCTCCGAGGTCACCAATGACGACAAGGCCGCCATCCAGGCCGCCAGCCGAAGCATCGACACGGATTTCCAGTCAGCGCTCTCGACATTTTGAAACAACACCACCTACGGCGGCAAACAGGGCGCACGATTCCCGTCACGCGGGAGTTGCGGGGGTGCCCAGGGCGGAGGCGTCGATCCGGCCCGGGCGACTCCGCGCCGACCTGGTACGTCGCCCACTCCTCTTCCAGGAGTGGCAGGTTCGTGCCGAAGCGCGCCCGGTCCTCCACGACCTGCTGTGCGATCGGCTCGGCGCGCAGGATCTTGCCGGTCTTCACGGACCGGCCGTGGACGTGCGGGGGCAGGTCGGCGTACGGGTTCGGCCCCCGGCCGCTCGTCGGCGAACTCCCGGCGCGACCACTCCGCCGGACCGCACCGCTTGGTGCGGTCGTGGTCCAGCAGAGGCGGCCGTCGTCGCCCAGGTGGCCGCCGACGATCCCGGCCGTGTCCCGCCCGCCGCCCCCGACGCCGAACGACTGCTGCTGGTGCTGCGCCTGGGGTTGCTGGTGGCGGACCTGGGCCAGGCGGCCGGACCCGACGAGCAGGTCCCGGACGTCGAGGCCCTGGCCGCCGCGCGCGATCTGGCCGGCGCTGCCACCGCGGTGGTCGCGCACCACTACACCGCCTCGTTCGGCGAGGCCTCCGGACTGTCGCTCGCGCGGCGGGCGTCAGCCTGGACTTCCTCTATGCCCGCACGCTGGCGGGGTGGTGGTGCAGCCGGGTCCGCACGCCCGGTGTGTCGCGGTACTCGACGACCCGCACCCTGTCGTTCTCGAAGACCGTCCGATAGAACTCCGGGTCGGTCACGGTCGGATGCGGGTTGTCGGGCATAGCGACGCCTCCGGTTCACAGGTCACGGCCCGGGGCCGCCAGCGGCCCACGTGGGCGCTGCGGACCTTTCGGGCCTGGCTTATCGGCTCCGCCCCTGTCCGTTACGCCGTCCGCCGTGCTACCGAACCCGGGACGGCACAGAGCCCCGCCCCGAGGAGCTGACCAGGGCCGGGCGGTGTGCGCTCGGCGAGTCGAAGTCGCTGCGGCGGCCGGCGCAGGACCGCCGCAGCGGTTTTCAGCGGATGAGGAGGAGAAGGTTGGTGCCGATCAGTAGGAGAACCCACCGTTGGCGGAGAACCGGTCGGTGAAGTCGATCTTGCCGGGGGTGAGCTGGCCGGGTCCGCCGACCATCTGCGCCGTCACGTCCGCCTCCATCACGGGGCCGCTGTTCGAGCCGGTGTCGGCGAGGGCAGGTGCGGCGGGGGCCGTCAGAAGGGCAGCGGTCCCAAGGGCGGCGGCGAGAGCACGAAGGCTGTTCTTCATGCCCTGGGAACGATCTCGTCGTTCAGGGGTCGCGCGTCGGGATCTGGGATCCCCCGGCCGGGGGACTGCACAGTGCGCCAGCAGCCAGGCCCAGGGCGGCCGGCGCCGCCGCCCTGTCGATCCCGACCTCGTCGGCGGCCGCGGCGAACAGGCTCCCGACGGGAATCGGCTGCGGTACCACTGCTCGAAGTCCCCGCCGCTCCGGAGCCGTTCGAGGTGGCCGCGAATCGCCATCGGGGTGGTCCACCGAGGGTTGCTGTCGCGGGCCACCCGCTTCGCGAGGACCGCGGGCCCGGTTGCGTCAGCTCTTGCGACTCATCGACCGGGCAACCGGAACCCGGATAGCCTCCGCCCTACTCGGCTTTGCCGGTCACACAGCGGGCCGGGGCCGCCAGAGGGCTCGGGGCGTGGTCACACCGCGGCAGTGTGTGCGGTCGCCCCAAGCGCACGGCCGGTGACCTCACCGCCCGCCCAGCATTCCCCCGGGGACGTCGCCGCGATCAGTCCCTGGACCGACGTTGTCCTCAACGATGTCCGAGGCATCCCGGCCGCCCTTGTCCAGGTCCAGCCCCATCGCCACCTGCTGTCGGCGCGGCTGCGCGCGGTACCAGCGCAACTGCGCGGTCTGGAATTCAAGGAAGCTGGCGAAGTGGTTGATGATCCGCGTGTCCTCGTCCCACGTCCGCTCCCCGCTGTACTGACTCTTGACCATGCCGCTTTGCTCTCCTACGTTCGGGCCACGGCCACGTGCCGCGGCGCCCTTCCCGGCCCCGGCCGCTCGTACGGCCGTCCCGGCCACCACGTCCCCACCTCGATACCGCCCGCGACGGGGCCGCCGATCGACGGGGCCCGCGCTGCTCCAGGGTGACCTGCACCGTCCGGACCGCGCCGTCGGGTCGGCGGTAGGTGACGGGGATCGTGGCACCCACGCGCAGCTTCCCCTCCCTGGCCGCACGCAGACTGGCAGCGTCGCGCACTGGAGTGTTGTTGAACGACGTGATGACGTCCCCGGCCCGGATGCCCGCGTCGTCCGCCGCACTCCCGGGGGCCACCTTGTCGATCAGAGCACCCTCACCGAAGAGGAACTCAGCACCTGGCTCGCGGCGTGAACCGCCCAGGCCGGCACCGAGACCCCGGCGCTGCCCGAGCAGCAGTCCGAGGAACCCACCGCGGTGGCAGAAGAGCAGCAGTGACCACCGACAAAGCCGTCCAGATGGCTATCGCACGCGCGGGCCCGGGCGACCGTCGATGACTAGCCGCCGGTGGAGCACACACACCGGAAGTCGAGGCGGGACCGGGTCTTGCCCGCCGCATCCGGTAGCCGGTCTGCCCGGCGGCCGTCACCCGGACCGGTAGGCCCGGAGCAGCAGGGTGTCGGCTGAGCGCGGGCCCGGTGTCGCCGGGGGCAGCCGGTCGATGGTGATCTCGGTGAATCCGGCAGAGTCCAGCAGCTTCGTCCAGACGTGCTCCTGGAGGACCCAGCGGCGCATCGTGGTCGGCGTGCCGTCCGGGGCGCGGGCCGGGACGTCGGCGTGCTGGACGTCCGGCTCGGCGGGCGCGCCGCCGATGTAGTGGCCCAGGGTGGCGGCGGCGAACATGCCGCCGGGGTGCAGCGCGCGGGCGGCGGCCGGAAGCAGCAGGCGGGGGTCGGTGAAGTCGACGGCGCCGAACACGGAGTACAGGACGTTGTACCCGCCCGGGCGCTCGTTCAGGTGCTCGGCCACGTCGGCGTGCACCGTGCGTAGGCGGGGGGCGAGGTGGCCGTAGAGGGCGCTGGCCATGGCGTGTTGGGCGGGGGAGGCGTCGACGGCGTCGACCCGGGCTGGAGCATGGTGGGTGGCGAGGTGGGCTGCGTGCCGGGCGGCACCTGCGCCGAGGTCGGCCACGAGGAGGCCGGTCAGGTCACCCAGCATCTCGGCCCCCGGACCGCTGTCCTGGGCCCAGATCCAGGAGAACTCCTCGGGGACCGATCGGTCGGTGTCGCCGCGGGTGCGGCCGTAGTGGTGCCACAGGTCTGGCGCTGCGCCTTGGGTGGGAGAGGTGGTCTTCACCCGGGTCATCCTGGTACCCGGTGCGTCCGGGCGCAGGGGTTTGGGTGAAGACCACCCGACCGCGCCGAGGTGGTCCCCGCCCGGCCGGGGTCACCTCAACTCCGGTGTCAGTGCGAGTCGTTACCGGGGTGGCAGGGTCCGCGCTTCGCGGCGTCCGCCCACAGCGGCAGGTCCACGTTCCAGCCGTCGGCTGCGATGAGCTCGGCCGTGCGCAGGACCGTGCCGTCGTTCTTGAACTCCACGGCCGGCACGTGGTGCAGGAAGTGGCCGCCGTTGTGGATCCGGCACAGCTCGGCGTAGGCGACGGTGTCCAGGATGATCGTGTGGACGCCGATGTCGACCAGCGAGCTGGGTCCCAGGCCCAGCTTCTCGCCGCGGTGGGCCATCGCGGTCAGCAGGTAGGCGTAGCCCTGTCCGAGGACGCGGGCGGCCATGACGGAGTCGTACGGGTAGTCGCGCATCAGGAGGCCGACCTGCTTGTCCCACAGGTCGGCGGGGACGTGGTCGCGCACGTTCCGGAGCGGGCCGATGATCGGGTCGGTGGGTGCAACTGCGGTTGCCATGGTTCCTCCGACTGCTGTTGGGGTACCTGATGGCGCCGGGCACTGCCCGGCGGCCCTGTGAACGCTACGGACCAACCGTGTTGCGGCTCAACGAAGTTGCGAATTTTTGCGGGCCTCAGCCCAGGTCGCTGATCGCGGTGGCGATCAGCGCGCGGGCGGCGCCGCCGTGCACGGCGAGCGCGCTGAAGCGGGCGAACGCCTGGGAGTAGAGCGCGAGATCGGACGGAGCGGTCACGGTGACCTGCGCCGACAGCAGCTCCACCCCGGCCTGCCGGTCATCGAACAGGTTGAACGTCTCGACGGGCCACATGCTCCGGGAGGCCGTGAACGGGATGATCCCCAGCGACACCGACGGCCTCGACATGACCCCGAGCAGGTGCGTGAGCTGGCCCGCCATCACCTCCTCGCCGCCGATCCGGTACCGCAGCACGGACTCCTCGATGACCGCGACGAGGCGGCGCCCGCCCTTGAACACGACGCTCGACCGGGCGAGCCGGGCCTCGACAGCCTGGGCCACGTGGTCCGGAGTCTGCCGGACGTCGGCCACCGTGCGCAGCAGCGCGCCGGCGTACTCCCTGGTCTGCAAGGCCCCGGGGACGACCCGGGAGGAGTAGGCGCGGAACTGGCGGGTGCGGACGTAGAGCGGCACGCGGGCTTCCTGCGCCTGGCGCAGGCCCGAGCGGGTGAACCGCCGCCACTCCACGTACAGGGAGTCCGCCGCCCTGTTGGAGGCGATCAGGTCGGCGGCCTGGTCGTCGGCCCCGCAGGCCCGGCACCACGCCCGGATGTCCGAATCCGACGGTCCGATGCGGGTGTTGAGGATGCGCGAGGTCTTGGCCGCGTGCCAGCCGCAGCGGGCCGACAGCTCCCCGCCCTTCAAGCCGGCGTCGCGCATCAGCTCGGTGAGGCGTGCGGCCAGAACTCTGCGGGCCGCCTGGGCGCTGGAGGACGGGGAGATCGACATCGATTCTGCTGCGTCCGGTGCCCGGGCTCAGACGCTGTACTGCTCGTGCGGCACGGCACGGCCCGGCCCCACGCCGACGCGAAGGCCGTCGAGCACAGCAGGGCCACCGCCGGATCGTCGCTGAACGACGGCCCTGCCGACTCCCCGTCACCGGTGAAGTGGTTGAACCGCACCAGTTGGTCGTCGAACAGCCAGAAGTCGTTTCCCGGCAAGGCGATGTCCGACGCCTGCCGCCGGGGCAGCCAGCGGATCTGCTCGCCCGCCGCGACATTGGTGAAGGTCCCGGAGTGCTCGAACCGGATGTACTCCGACACCGGCTCGGACACGATCCTGACCCGGCGGACCTCGACCCCGCGGGCGACGGTCTCCTCGATCAAGGTCAGCCACGGCCGCCACCAGGACGCCCGGTCATCAGGGTCGTACCGGAAGCCGTCCTGCCACGCCGCGAACGCCTCGGTCTCCTTGGCCACGCTGTAGGAGTCGCGCATCTCCAGGTGGACCGCGGCGGAGCGGGCGGCGGCCAGCTGCTCAGCGAACGTCGGTACCTTCGGCTTCGGCTGCATCGCATGCCTTCCTCAAGATCGGCACCATCCTGGCCGGCAGCCGGACGACATCCTCGGTGTCGGGGATGCTGCCGGTCTCCAGGCACCTGGCGCGCAGCTTCTCGTCGGCCTTCCAGCCCTGCACGACGATCTCGTCAGCTTCGTCGTCGTACCAGACGGTCGGGCACTCGTCGTCCCCGGTATTGGGGTCCTTCGCGATCAACCGTAGTGCCATGCCAAGCCCCTCTCGCAAGCCAGTTGCGCGGATTTGCTCGACGATTCAGGAACGGGAGGTCCACCGTCAAGACCACCGGAATCTGCATCGGGCCGGAACGGCGTGGTCCGGCGAGGCCTGCCCCGAGCCGGTGCCGCTGGACCTGCACGGACCGAGGCGGTGTGCTCATCTGAGGAGCGCAAACCCCCGCAACTTCCTGGAAACCCAAGCGGGCGCAGGCCTACGGTCGGACTCGGCCAACAAGACGAGGAGCAGCAGCCCGGGACTGGCCGCCGAGCTGTCTGCTCGCCGAGCGGCACCCTCGGCAGGGGGACGTCCGCAGGGCGCGGCATCGACCCTAAGGAACAACTGGAACGGGAGGCCCAGGAGCGGCTGGAGGCCGCCCGGGCGGCGGCCGGCGCCGACCGGGTCGCCGGTAGACTGGCTGCGGATCGACGCCCGCCGCCACGCCGCCCGGATCCTGCAGACCGTCAAGCTCCGCGCCTTCAACCCCCGCGCGGTCGAGTGGCAGCGCATGCACGCCGTCGCGGCCGCCTTCCACCTCCGGCACGGCCACCTCGACCCCACCGACAAGACGGTCCACGCCGGGCTGGTCTCCTGGCTCGAGCGCCAGCGCTACCTGAACGGCCAGCACCTCCTCGACCCGGCCCGCGTCAGTGAGCTGGACGCGCTCGGCATGATCTGGTCGAAGAACGCCAACGCCTGGGAACGCGGCCACGCCTACGCCTGGGCCTGGGCCGCCCGCCACGGCCACCTCGCCGTCCCCGCCACCGAGAAGCTGGACGGCTACGCGGTCGGCGCCTGGACGCGCCGCCAGCGCAAAGCCGCAGGCCTCACCGCCGACCAGGTCGCCAAGCTCGACGGCCTGGACGAGCTGTGGCGGCTGGAGCCGGACTGGAACAGGTCGTACCGGCGCCTGCTCGCCTACCTGGAGGCCGGCGGCACCCTCGACGGCCCCGCCAACCGCACCGGCCTCGCAGACGACCCCGCCTTCCGGCCCGGCAACTGGCTGCGCAAGCAGGCTACGGCCCGCGCCGCCGGGAAGCTGACGGAGCGGCAGGCCGCTCTCCTGGACGCGTTCACCGGGCACGCCGGGACCGTCACCGGCTGACCCCGTCCCGCACCGATCCGACCCGCCGTCGCGGCCCACCGAGGCCGGGACGGCCCGCTTCCCGAGGAGGACTCAGATGCGCGGCGCTGGCTACCACCTGCTGACCCGGCTCCTGACGGACGCCGGCCACACTCCCGAGCAGGCCGCCGCGGCTATCGCCCGGGCCGAGTTCGACGTCCTCGACTGGACCGTAAGCGTCGCCGAAGGCAACTACGGCCCCAACGGCGAGCGTGCAGGGGTCACGCCCGCGCAGGCCGCGGCTCTCACCACCGCCACCCAGCCAAACGGGGTGTTCACCGACCTCAGCATCGCCGAGGACGCTCTGCGGTCGGCCCTCGAGAAGAGTCAGGACGCACTTCGCACGTTCGGACAACCGGACGGGCCAGCCTTCGAGGACATCGGCATCGACGTCGATGTCATCCGGAACGGCCAGCGCCTGACCTCACTGGGCAAGGTGTACCTGGCAGGCGGCAACGTCAACGACGTCGTCGATGCCGGGACCAGGGTCAGGGTGCGGTTGCTGAAGTCGAACAAGCACAATGGTAAGAAGTGGATCGTCGGATCAATCTTTCCACTGGCTCCGGGGGTGCAATGACCGAGAGGTACAACGGGCACGAGTTCGGTCTGCCCCATCTGGGGCAGGTCTTCCACCACAGCTGGCGGGACGACTGGACGACCGAGGCCCGAGCGCTGGCGTACTACACCGACGACATGCCGCCGTACCTGGTGGAGGCACTCCTCGTCGATGCCGTCCGGCTCGCAGCGCCAGCCGTGCCGACCTGGGTGTTCGAAACGCTTTGGGCACTGGGAAGCGAGCGTCGTCTGGACCTGAGGGACGAGGGGATCGACCCCCGCGACTGGCTCCTCGGAATCATCCGGCTCTGCCGGGATCGGCTCAGTGCGGAGGGCCTCACCCCGCCAGCGGAGGTGGAGCCCAACCCGTACCAGCACCTGGCCGGGGCCGTCCTCGACGAGATCATGATCGTCACGCCCGGCCTCCTGAAGCTGGCACAGGACTCGTCCCGGATGTCCGTCCCCGGGGCAGTGCCCGCGCTCATGCACACTGCCGCGTACGTCTGTCCCGACATGGCGTTTCGCTACCTCCTGGGTTCGCTCACCTACGCCCCGCGGATCACACAGGCGCAGTACGACCGGTACGAGGCCCTTGGGACGCAATTTGAATACGGACCAACCCTTGTGGCGGGCTATCAGCACCTGATGCCCTGACATCACAAGAACAACGGTGGGCAGTCGGTGCATGATGCACTGGCTGCCCACCGTCGTGCTCCGAAGCGGCGGTGTCGGGGCTGGCGCGGGTCGCCCGCCGCCACCCGTCAGTGATCTGGGCCCCATCCCGTGGCCGCCGAGGCGACGCTGAAGGCGCTGGCCGCGGAGGCCGCGGCGAACGAGGCCCGCTACCGGGCGCGGGTGCGCACGGTGCTGCGCTCGTCGTACTCGGGGCACTGGCGGCGGATGCTCTCCCCGCTGCTCGGGGCGCTGGAGCTGAAGTGCAACAACACCGCCTACCGGCCGGTGATGGACGCGATCGACCTGCTGAAGCGGTAAGCAGACTCGGTAGAGCTTGAGATCGCAGGCCCGCGAGCGGCCGGTCGATCAGCGGGGCAGGATGCGCACTACTGCCTCGCGTTCGCCGCTGAGCAGCAGGCCTTGCTGTACTGCGGCGCTCAGATCGAGGTCGCCGAGCAGGGTCGCAGCCAGCAGGTGCGGCGGTCCGGTCAGTGATGCGGTGGGGTGGTCGACCCGGCCGGCGTGTGTGTGCACCGAGCCGTCCTTGACTTCGATGACCAGGTCTTCGCTGCCGTCGGCGTGCAGTTGCAGGGCGATTGCCGGCTGGTCAGGGCGGTGGTCGGTCAGTGCTCGGGCGGGCATGTCCAGCCAGTGGGTGCGGAAGGTGTCGTTGCCGCCCGGCTCACGCAGCAGCGGCACGCCCCACCGGCTCAGCTCCTGCAGCACCGGCTCCAGCGCGCGGCCACGCTCGGTGAGGGAGAACAAGGTGGTGGCCACCGGCGGCGGGGCGGCCTTGCGGTGGATCAGGCCGGCTTCCTCGAGTTCGCGGAGCCGGTCGACCAGCAGGTTGCTGGCGATCCCGGGCAGCCCGTTGCGCAGGTCGGTGTGCCGGCACGGACCCAGGGCGAGCAGTTCACGGACGATCAGCAGGGTCCATCGGTCGCCGATGGTGTCCAGTGCTTTCGCGATGCCGCAGTACTGCCCGTAGGTGCGCATGCCACCACCCTACATCGTGGCGTTGAGATTCAAAACTCTCTTGTTGACTTTCTCAACAACGTCGGTCTAGCGTCACTGCCCATGACCTCCACCCTTTCCGTGCGTCGGCTGGCCTGGGCCGGCGTCGAGATCCGTCTCGGCGACACCCGCCTGCTGATCGACCCGCTCGAGAACGTCGCTCCGCTGGCGCCGGTGATGGGGCCGCCGCACCGGCCGGTCGACCCGGTCGATTCCCCGCCCGGCACCCACGCCCTCATCACCCACCTGCACCCCGACCACTACGACCACGACCTGATCGCCCGGATCGCGGCCACCGGCACGATCGGCTGCCACACCCCGAGCGCGGCGGCGCTGGTCGAGGTGGGCATCACCCCCGTCGCCCAGGACCTGGGCCAGTCACGCCGCATCGGAGAGCTGACCGTCACCCCGGTGACCTCGCTGGACTGGCGCGGCAACGACTGTGACCAGGTCGCCTGGGTCGTCGAAGGCGCCGGCCGGCGGGTCATCCACTGCGGCGACACCCAGTGGCACGGCAGCTGGTGGCAGATCGCCCGCGACCACGGCCCGTTCGACGTCGCGTTCGTCCCGGTCAACGGCGTCATCGCCCACTTCGAGGGCTACGCGGCCAACGTCCCGGCGACCATGACCCCCGAGCAGGGCGTCGAGGCCGCCGTCGCACTCGGCGCCGGCACCGTCTGCGCCATGCACTACGGCCTGTTCCACAACCCGCCGTTCTACACCGAACAACCCGACATCGAGCAGCGTTTCCAGCGCGCCGCCGCCGCGCGCGGCATCACCGCAGCCATCGTCGCCGACGGCCAGCCCGTCCTCTGACCATCAGAAACAAGGAGCACACATGAAGATCGTCCTGTTCGGTGCCAGCGGCAACATCGGCCGGCCCACCACCGAGGAACTACTGCGTCGCGGCCACACCGTCACCGCGGTCACCCGAGCCGGTCACATCGACGGACTCAAGCACAGGGCGCTGACCGTGACCACCGGTGACGTCACAGACGCCGCCGTGGTCGCCGGCCTCGCCGCCTCCCACGACGCCGTACTGTCGGCCGTCGGCCCCCGGATCGGCCAGGAGAACGACCGCGCCACGATCCTCGGTGCCGCCCGTGCGCTGATCGACGGACTCCGCCGAGCCGGCGTCACCCGCCTGGTCACCATCGGCGGTGCCGGTAGCCTACGCACGCCGACCGGCGCCCGGGTCATGGACGACCCGGACTTCCCCGCGCTGTGGAAGGCCAACGCCGAGGCCCAGTCCGAAGCGCTCGATCTCTACCGCAGCGTGCACGACCTCGACTGGACGTACGTGTCGCCCGCCGCAGTCATCGGAGCGGGCGAGCGGACCGGGGCCTACCGCAGCGCCGGGGATACCCTGCTCACCGACGATGACGGCAACAGCCGCATCTCGTACGCCGACTACGCGATCGCCTTGGCCGACACGGTCGAGAGCGGCACCGCGATCCGCCGCCGCATCACCGTGGCGTACTGAGTCATGAGCAACGACGCCGCCGGCCGGCAAACCCGATTCATCGTCCTGCTCGCAGCGCTCGTGGCCCTGGGACCACTGTCCATCGACGGCTACCTGCCCGGACTGCCGGACCTCGCCGGCGACCTGCGCGCCAGCGCCGCGGCCACCCAGCTCACCGTCACCGCCTGCCTGGCCGGGCTGGCCATCGGGCAGCTGATCGCCGGGCCGCTGAGCGACACCTACGGCCGGCGGCGTCCGTTGCTGGCGGGCCTCGCCCTCTACACGATCGCCAGCGCGCTCTGCGCGGTGGCGCCCGACGTCCGGACCTTCGTCGGCCTACGCCTGGTCCAGGGCATCGGCGGGGCGTTCGGCATCGTCATCGCCAACGCCATGGTCCGCGACCGCACCTCCGGAACCCGCACCGCACGTCTCTTCTCCGCACTGACCTTGATCACCGGCCTGGCGCCGGTGTTCGCACCGGTCCTCGGCGGCCAGCTGCTGCGCGTCACGGCCTGGCCCGGAATCTTCGTGGCCCTGGCCGTACTCGGCGCCGTGATGCTGGCGGCCTCCGCCGCAGGACTGCCGGAGACCCGGTCCTCCGCGTCACGCCAGCCGCTGCTGGTTGTCGTCGGGCAGCTGCTCAGCGACCGGGTCTTCACCGGGTACGTCCTGGCCAACGGTCTGGTCTTCGCGGCGATGTTCGCCTACATCTCCGGCTCGCCGTTCGTCCTGCAGGAAATCCACGGCCTGTCACCGCAGCAGTACAGCGCCGTGTTCGCCGTCAACGCCGCCGGACTCATTGCGGCTGCCCAGATCAGCGGCCGGCTGGTGGCCCGGGCCGGCGCCCGCCTGCTGCTGCTCGCCGGTCTGCTGGGCGCGACAGCTGGTGGCACCACGGTCCTGGGCGCGGCGCTGACACGGGCTCCCCTGCCCGTGCTCCTGATCGGCCTGTTCGTCCTGGTTTCCAGCGTGGGCCTCGTCATGCCGAACGCTGCGGCCCAGGCCCTGGCCGACCACGGCGGACACGCCGGGTCGGCCGCCGCTCTGCTCGGCTTCAGCCAGTTCATGATCGGCGGGGTACTTGCTCCGCTGGCCGGCGCAGGTGGCGCCACCGACGCCTTGCCGATGGGAATCCTCGTCGCTGTGCTGCCGACGCTCGCTCTGCTCACACTCGGCGTCCTCACCCGGTCGATGCCCGGTGAGCGCACTCGCAGGCCGGCTCGCCAAGGATCTGCCGGGCACCGGCGACCGCGCCGGCACATCGATCGCAGACGCGGCAAGGTCCACTAGCAGCCACGCCGAGATTCCGCAGAACGCAGGTTGGTTGAGAACACGCGGATGCACGGTTCTCAACCGACCTGGCAAACCTGCAGCTCAGGACAAGATCCACGGACACCCCGAGTGCGACCGGACAGTCCCGATGGTCTGCAATCACCCGTTCAGTCGTGCCTGAACTGCATGGTGGCGGACCGTTCGCTTCCTAGGGTGGGGGCTGGCCGGCCATCGTCGGGAGGAAGAACGGAGTTGCCCGTGATGCCTGTCGCCCCGCCCGGTCCGGGCCGTACGGCCGAGGAGATCCTCGCCGACACGGCGCGGATGACCGATCCGGCGCTCGCGCGCGTGCTGGACACCCTGCCGTCGCCGCTGCGGGAGACCGTGTACTACCACTACGGCTGGGCCGGCAAGGACGGCGGTGCGGCGGTCGGCGTGCGCGGCGGCACCGGCCGCAAGGGCATCGCCTTCACCCTGCTGTGCGCGGGTGTCGACGGGGGGCCACTCGAACGCGCGCTGCCCGCCGTCGTCGCCGGCAACCTCCTGATGAACGTGGCCACCCTCCATGACGACATCATCGACCTGGAAGTCCGCCGACGCGGCCGGCTCACCGTACTGGCGGCCTACAGCACCGGGCACGCCATCATGGCCGGGGATGCCCTGCTGGCCCTGGCCGTCGCTCACCTGGGCGAGCACCCGCACCCCCGCACCTCGCAGGCCCTGCGGATCATCCGCGAGGGCTGGCTCCAGCTGTGCGCGGGCCAGGTCCGCGACGAGGAGCACGAGGGCCGCTGCGAGACCAGCCTGGACCAGGCCGTCGCCGTGCAGGCCGCCAAGACCGCCGAGGGTGTGCGCGCGGTCTGCTGCCTGCCCGCGCTGCTCACCGACGCCTCCACCGGGCAGGTCGCGGCCGTCAGCCGGTTCGGCTGGCACCTCGGCATGGCCGTCCAGTACCACAACGACCTGTCGGACCTGTGGCCCGCGCGGCCACCGACCCGGGCCCGCTACGGCGACGTGCGCCGCCGCAAGATCACGCCCACGGTCGCGGTGTGCCTGGAGTCGGGGCACCGCGACAGCGGGCGCCTGGCGGACTTCTACGCCGGGGACGGCGAACCCGCCCAGGAGGAGCTGGCCGCCGTCGCGGACCTGATCGAGCGGTGCGGCGGGCGGGCCTGGACCCGTGAGCGGAACCACGAGCACATGCGCCTGGCACTGGAGAGCCTTCAGGAGGCCGACCCGCCGCCAGCCCTGCTGCGCGACGCGGCGACCCTCGCCGGCATCTACCTGACGTGAGATGCGGCTAGCGGCCCCGTCGCCAGCCGGTCCGAACACCTTCGCGGCCACCAGGTGGTTGACCCGTTGAGCCTCCCCTCCGCCCTCCCCGGCCCGGCGCCGGCGCCCGGTGCCTGGCCGGTCCTGGGCCACGTCCCCGCACTCGTGCGCGATCCCGCGAAGTGGCTGGCGGCCTGCCGCCGCACCGGCGACATCGTCCAGGTCGACCTCGGCACCCGCCGCGTCCACCTGCTGTGCTCGCCACGGCTCGTCAACACCGTCCTCGTCGTCCAGGCCGAGCGGTTCGACAAGGGAGGACCGCTGTACGAGCGGGCCACGAGGATCCTCGGCAAGGGCCTGTTCACCGCGACGGGCGGAGAGCACCGGTGCCAGCGCTGCCTCATCCAGCCCTCCTTCACCCCGGCCTGCCTCGACTCCTACGCCCGCGCGATGCACCAGGAGGCCGCCGCCCTGGCAGACAGCTGGCGCCCCCACCAGGAAGTCGACGTCCTCGACGCCATGCACACCCTTACCGCGGCCGTCCTGCGCCGGGCGCGATGGTGGACCGGCTGCTGCGCCTCACCGCCGCGCGTGACCCCTGGGGCGAGGTCCGCTACGAGAGCCGGGACAGGGCCCTGGCCGAGCTGCTGCGCCGGCGCGCGGTGGCGTGGCTGCTGGACCCCGGCCCGGTCGGGACGCCCGCCGTCCCCGCGGGCCGCAAGGGCGAACCCGACGGCGAAGGGCAGGCGCTGGCGCTGTCCTGCCTGGAGCTGCTCACCGCCCGGTACGCGGTGGGCGCGGACCGGCAGGCCTGGGTGCGGGGGGCCCGGCCGATGCCGGCCGAGCGCGCCTTCGCGGCGGCCGTGGCCGGCGACGCCCCCGGGCGGGAACCGGCGCTGGCCGCCCTCACCCTGGTCGCCGGGCTGCGGGCGGACCTGGACGCCGCCCGGGCGCGCATGGTCGACGCCGCACTCGCCGCAGGAGCCTCCCGGGCGCAGGTCGACACCAGCCTCGGCACGGCCGGGCGGTTCACTTGGCGGGTTGGCTGTCTGGATGCTTCGGTCTGTGGGCCCGGCCGGGTCGGGAGCCGGGCTGTGCGGCCCGGCCGGTCCTGGCACCGCCCCGACAGGGGGTGTTGCAGTCTGACCTCTACAGCGAGGCGTTCACACGCGAGGCCCCGGGGCCGGTGGCTGCGCGGTGGCGTCCGCGAGGATCGCGCGGCGGGCGTCGAGAGCAGCGGCCAGCAGGCGTTCGTCCAGTTCCGTCTCGGCGTCCCGGGTGGAGTCGTTGACGGGGATCCGGGAACGTCGGTCGATCAGCGCCGCCACGGCCGGCAGCGCGGGCAGCGCGTGGCGGCCCATCTGCGCCAGGCACGCGAGGTAGTGCTCGCCGACCGAGTACTCGCCCAAGTGCGGTGTGATGTGGGCGAGCAGCCGGGGCAGTGCGGGCGGGCCCGCGTGGCGCAGCCACAGCGGAGCACACAGGGCCTGCATCCGACCTGGCCACCGAAAAGTGAGGCTGTACAGCTGGGCCGCCTGCCGGAAAGTCAACGGCCCCGAGTCCAATAGGGCGCCGAAGATCGCGGGGGCGTGCGCAAGGCGGCCTATCCCCACGGGTTTGGCCGCCAGGAGCGCAGCCGCGGATGCGCTGTCGTACGACGGCGTAGCGCCAGGGCAGGGGTGACGGGCCTTCGGGTACGGCGTGAACGGGACCGTGGCCGCCAGGGCGCCGTGCGCACGCATCGCCGCTCTTGAGATCGAGGCCGTTGTGAGGGCCTTCGCCATGGCATCGCTGACGCTCTGCCCGCAGTGACGGACGAGCAGGGGCAACAGCTCGACCGGGGCCGCCCGCCAGTCGTGACACGCTTCGCGGGCGAGATCTGCGCCGATGTCCCGCGTTACGGGGTCGGCGAGGAGGCGGGCCGTGACCGTGTACGTGTGCTGCTCGCGCCCCAGCCGGTACAGCACCTGCCCCCAGTCCCGTCCGAGGCTCTCCAGGTGATGCGAGGCTTCACGGGTGTCGGCGTGCAGCGCTGCGTCCAGAGCCGGCCATCGCTCGGGCGGGGCCGCCCGCAGGGTCTCCAGGTGGGCGAGGAAGCGGACGGACGCCAGGGGGTCGGCTCGCAGGTGGGCGATGCGGGCGCCGAGTGCGTGGGCGAGAACGGTGCGTACGACGGGGGCGGTGAGTTCGCCGAGGGCTGTGAGGGCGAGGTCGCGGCGCCCTGCGTCCACGACGAGCCTCGCGGCCCGGCACCGTACTTCCTCATCGGAGTCGGTGAGTCGGGCCACCCCGGCGTCCGCGGCTTCGGGCCAGGGCCCGTCGTGGGCAAGGCTCCGGAGGAGAGCGAGTACCTCACCGCGTACGACAGGGTTGTCGGAGTGCGCGAGCCGCAGGAGCCGGGAGGCGACGGGTCCGGTGCGGTCGGCGCGTACCGCGTCGAAGACCGCGATGCGGGAAGGGCTGGCAGGCGTGGTGGCGGTTCCTGAGGCCACGGCCTCGTCCAGCCACTTCACCGGACGGGGCGGTGGCCGCCGTTCCGTGCAAGAGATTCGATCATGCGGCCGATCATGTCATGCGCGGCGACGCAGCGACCATGGTTTTCGGGCTTGCAGAGCCGCGAGGTCGGTGATCCCGAGTGTGCGGGCAGCCGGACCGAGCCCTGGACCGGCTCCCGGACCACCTTCGCAGACGATGGTCTCCATTCAGTGCTGCCGGCGTTACCTGCCATCCCGCACGTACTGCCTGCCGTTGTCTCGCCGCGCCGCCCGTGCTTCTACCGCATGCCCCGCTGTGGTGTCAGTGGAATGCCGATTGCGCTGTCACCGAGGTGCAGAGTCCGGCGAGTCGATGGCCGGCCGCGCGGGCAAGCAGGCCATCAAGTCCGGCGCCTCGCACCTGGCCCCGGTGGTGCACGAGACCGGCCAGGCCGGCGGCCGTCTCGCCTTCACCGTGCGGATGAAGGCCGACCAGTACGTCTACTCGGCCGGGTCGGAGCAGGACTCCGGCGGCATCCGCCGTGGCTTCGTCCCGCGTTCCGACGGCACGGAGGAGCGTACCTACGGCTCCGCGTCCACGGGCGGGTTCGACGCCGCCGAGTGGTCCCAGCGCGTCGCGGACCATCACGGCGACGTCACCGAGGCGATGCGGGAGTGGCTGGTGGAGACCGGCCGCGCGGTCGAGGACGCCGACATCGCCTACCTGGAAGTCCGCGGCTGGGTGCCGCCCGAGCCGCAGTAGAGAGTCCGGTCGGCCTCTCCCCATCCATGACCTGGCCCCGGGGAGAGGCCGCCCGCCCAGACCCTCCCACAGCACCGAGCGCCTCGCCCCGCCGTCTCAGCATCCGAAGGAGAAGCACCGTCGTGGAGACCACCACCGCCACCGAGGCCGACGTGCCGGCCGCGTTCCGCGCCGCAGCCGCTCAGCCGGTCCCGGCGCAGCCGTCCGGCACCGCCGCAGCGAATCCGCTGCCGCTGCACTGGTTCCAGAAGGATGCGGTGGCGGCCGCGGTGCGCGAGGTGAAGGACGGCGGCCGCGCCACCGTTGTCGCGGCGACCGGCTCCGGCAAGACGCTGATCGCCGCCGGCTGCGCCCGCCGCCTGGCCGCTCGGGGCCGGGTGCTGGTCCTGGTGCCGACGATCGAGCTGCTGGAGCAGACCGCCGAAGCCTGGTCGCTGAGGGGCGGGCGCCGGGGTCTGGCGGTGGCGGCGTGTTCGCGGGAGGAGGCGCTGGAGAGCGCGGAGGCCGGTGGCCGCGTCCACGCCCAGGTGACCACGCAGACCCGCGCATCGCGGACCTGCTCGTCAAGGAGAAGCCCGGCGAACCGGTCACCGTTTACGCCACCTACGCATCGCTGGAGCGCATCGTCGAGGCCCACCAGGGCTGGGGACTGGCCCAGTGGGACCTCGTAATCATCGACGAGGCCCACCGTACGGCCGGTTCGGAAGGGAAAGCGTGGGCCGCGATCGACAACGACGCCCAGGTCCCCGCGAAGGACGGCCTGGCCGACCTCGCCGACGCCGACGGCCAGGCGCTGCCCGTGCTGTGCTCCATGGACTCGCAGGAGATCTACGGCAAGACCGTGTTCACCTGGACCCTCGGACAGGGCATCGAGCACGGCTACCTCGCCGACTACCGCGTCCTCGTGCCGGTGGTGACCGACGAGGACCTGCGCGAGCTCCTCAACCTCCCCGCCGTCGCCGACCTCCGCTCCCAGCGCAGCAACGAGGAACTGCTGCGCCTCGCGTTGCAGATCGTGGTGCTGCGCGCGGTCGCCGACCTCGGCCTGCGACGGGTCATCACCTTCCACTCCCGGGTGACCGCGGCGCGGGAGTTCGCGAGCACCCTGCTGGACGCCTCCGAGCTGCTGGACGCCTCCGAGCGCCCGGAGCGGATCTGGGCGAAGGCGGTGGCCGGCACCGACCGGCTCAAGGACCGCCGGGCCGCGTTCGCAGACTTCAAGACCCACACCGGCGAGGACGGCGAGGGGCGCGGCATCCTCTGCAACAGCCGGCTCCTGACGGAAGGCATCGACGTCGCCGCCGTAGACGCCATCTGCTTCGCGGACCCCAAGTCCTCGGTCATCGACATCGTCCAGGCGGTGGGCAGGGCGCTGCGCCAGTTCTACCGGCAGGGCAAGGTGTCCTGGGTCGTCACCCCGGTCTACCTCCCGACCCCGCCGGCCGGTGACGACACCGCCGCGGCGGACCCGGCGGAGGTCCGCGACGCCGGTGAGGCGGTGAAGGCGGAGGCCGACGCCGAGATCGAGGCCTCCTCGTTCCGCACCATCTGGCGGGTCCTGCGCGCGCTGGCCGCGCATGACGCCCGGGTGGTGGGCCGGATCACGGAACTGCGTGCGAGCCGCGCCCAGTCCGCCCCGCTCACCACCACCACGGCCGCCGGGGACGGCACGGCCGCCGGGACCGGGACGGACGGGCAGCGGCCGGCGGCGACCGGGTCGCCGGTGGACTGGCTGCGGATCGACGCGCGCCGGCACGCCGCCCGGATCCTGCAGACCGTCAAGCTCCGCGCCTTCAACCCCCGCGCGGTGGAGTGGCAGCGCATGCACGCCGTCGCGGCCGCGTTCCACCTCCGGCACGGACACCTCGACCCCACCGACAAGACGAAGCACGCCGGGCTGGTCTCCTGGCTGGAGCGCCAGTGCTACCTGAACGGCCAGCACCTCCTGGACGCGGCCCGGGTCAGCGAGCTGGACGCGCTCGGGATGGTCTGGTCGAAGAACGCCAATGCCTGGGAGCGCGGCCACGCCTACGCTCGGGCCTGGGCCGCCCGCCACGGCCACCTTGCCGTCCCCGCCGCCGAGAAGCTGGACGGCTACGCGGCCGGGGCGTGGATGCGCCGCCAGCGCAAGGCCGCAGGCCTCACCGCCGTCCAGGCCGCGAAGCTGGACGGCCTGGACGGGCTGTGGCGGCTGGAGCCGGACTGGAACAGGTCGTACCGCCGCCTGCTCGCCTACCTAGAGGCCGGCGGCACCCTCGACGGCCCCGCCAACCGCACCGGCCTGGGCGACGACCCGGCGTTTAGGCCCGGCACGTGGCTGCGCAAGCAGGCGACGGCCCGCACCGACGGCAAGCTGACCGACCGGCAGACCGCGCTCCTGGACGCGCTCACCCGGCATGCCGGGACCGTCACGGGCTGATCGCGGCGCGGTCTTGTGGGGATCCGGTCCGGTGCGGCGTCACCGCAGGTCAGGCGCCGTACCGGGCAGGCCGGAGATTCCGACGACCCCTTCTCCTGTCCTTGGTCCTGGTAGTGGAGGGCGCCGGTCGGTTCGGGGTTCGCTCCTGCGGCGGGCCGGTGGTTCTTCGGTGAGCCTGTCGGTGCCGTCCGCTGTCCGGCCGCCGTCGGGAGCCGTCCCGCGGCTCCTGGCGCAGCCCCTGGTGGGGTTCCTGATGTCAGTGCCCCGGGAGGCGGTGAACAGTGGTTTCGTGCAGTTCAGGCCGCCTGTCGGAGTCGCCGGTAATTCTGGCGGCCCTTTCGGCTGTCTCCGGGCTCTGGGCGGGGCTGCGTCGGGTGGTTCCATCATCGACCACTGGTGACGGAACCACCCGACGCTGTTTGGGCCGGGCCGGGGCCCCGCCACGCCGCGGGGTCCCGGGCCGGCCTGTGTGCCGTTTCCTCCCGGAGGCGTCGGGGTTCGGGAACGGGCGGCCGGGGACGGGGCTGGGCGTCCCCGGCCGCCGGGGGGGGGGCGCGCGCCCCAGACAATTAG
>NZ_JBFBGS010000087.1:0-21528 GCF_040684795.1 Kitasatospora sp. NPDC089797
ACTTCTTCGGCAAGGTCAAGCAGGCCGGCAACTTCAACCCGGTCGAGGTCACCCCGGCGACCATGGGCCGCCGGCAGCGGTCAGCCCCGCCCGTCCGGAGGGGCGGCGAGGCGGCCGAGCATCGCCATCACGGTGATCCGCAGGTCCTTGTCGTTCGTCACCGTGCAGTGGGCGTCGACGCCCCGCGCGTCCGGATCCTCCTCCGGGTCGGTCAGGCCCACCCGCACCAGGTCGACGGCGTACTCGCGGCAGCGGGAGTAGCCCGCCGCGGCGCTCACCGCCTCGACGTGGTCGATGCGGCCGGGATCGGCGGCGCGCAGCAGCGCCGGGGTGGGCGGCGGGCCCAGCACCTCCCCGATCCACTCCGACACGGTCTCCCGGGGGCAGCCCCGCGCCAGCCCGGAGGAGGCCGCCGCGGTGAGCGCCAGGTGGATGAGGAGCGACCCGAACCAGGCCGCGACCTCGGCCGGAGGCGTATCGGTGCCCGCCGGCGGCATCACGGCCCGGTACAGCCCGGCTACGTCGTCGGCGTGCGCGGCGGCGGCGACCGCCTTCACCGCGCTGCCGAGGGCGGCCTGATCGATGGTCATGTCGACGGTTCTCCCAAGGGTTGGCGCCCGTCAAGCTACCGCCTCGGCGTGCGGACGGACCGGCCCGCGAAGTCCCCTTCACCCGAACGTGGTCGGGGGCGTGCGAGGAGTCGACGCGCGGCGCGGGCCCGTACCCCGGCACCCCGTACGCCCGTACCCCGGCGCGCCCGGCACCCCCGCCGGGAGCCCGGCGCCCGCCCCGACCGGCGTCAGTAGGAGAGCTTGTCCTGGAGCAGCGCGTGGCGGAACTGGTACCGGGGGCCGTCCGCCCGCAGGACCTGGCGGTGGTAGGCGTCGTCCAGGAAGCTCATCCCCCGGGCGGGGAAGACGCCCTGGAGGTGCAGTTGGAGGAAGAGCAGGGTGCTGCGCCCGGCCTCGGAGCCGGCGCTCATGACGCAGATCCCGCAGGGCACGGCGATGCCGATCGTCTGGAAGATCCCGGCGGCGACGTCCCGGTCCCACATGAAGCTCTCGCGCAGGCCGAACCCCAGGCCGACGCAGAGCCCGAACAGCGCCCCGAAGGCGATGTCCCAGCGGAGCTCCTGCCGCCAGACGGCCAACGGGGAGCTGTGCACGCCCACTTGGGAGGGGAGCCGGGCGGCGCCGATGATCAGGGAGACCATGAGCATGCCCCAGACGCCGTTCAACGGCCCGGCGAGCGGGTGGAGTTCGTGCGAGGTGCCGTGGGGGAGCAGGTACCGGAACCCCACCGGTAGCCCCCCGGCGACGGCGCCGGGGAGCAGCGGGAGTCTGGAGTAGAGGGCCTTCCGGCGCAGCCGGCCGCCCGGCCCGGACGCCGGGTGGACGCGCATCGCGCTCACGCCCGCGACGGCGCCCGCTCCCGTCCCGGCCACGGCCAGCACGGCGAGCGAGGCCAGGACGTGGTGGGTGGTGTTGAGGGCGTAGTCGCCGGACACCATGCCGACGACGATCCCGACGATCACCGCCACCCCGGGGTTGAAGCCCAGGCGCCGGCGGCGGCCGCGGCCGGGCGGGAACCGCCACCAGAGGCCCTCCGGCCGGAAGGCGCGCAGCTCCGAGGCCGTCCCCGCGGCCACGCCGAGGACCAGGCCCAGCGCGGCCCCGACCAGGCTGCCCCGGCCCGGCCCGCTGATCTGGTGGGTGTTGAAGTGGCCCCAGCCGTAGAGCAGGGCGCCGCCGGCCGCCGCGGTGACCGTGCACAGCGCGCCCAGCATCCCGATCCTCGGGAACGCCCGCTCCCAGCGCGGCAGTTGCCGCCAGTCGAGGCTGTAGGTGCCGTGCTCGGCCATCTTGGCCGCGAGGTAGCCCAGCCAGCGCCGGGCCTGCGCCGCGTTGTAGGGCACCGGGTCGGAGGGCTGGCGCGGCTGGTAGGCGACGCTGATGAACCGGTCCAGCAGGTAGACCATGACCTCGTCGGGGGTCGCGAAGCGGTCCTCGTCGAGCAGGTCGGCGAGGGCCTCGGGGCGGGGGAACGCGTCGCGGACGAGGGTCAGGCCGAGCGGGACGTCGAGGGCGCGGGACAGCACGCTGTCCGGCCGGTGCTCCAGGTGGTCCATCAGCCGCTGCCAGGGCTCGGGCGGCGGGTCCACCTGGTAGTGCCGGAGGTACTCGGCGGCCTCGGCCCCGGGGATCGGCGCCAGTTCCAGCACGGTGGCGCCGGGGAGGTGGCCGGCGCGGATGGTCTCGGTGAACTCCTCGATGCGCGCGAACACCATGATCCGGGACACCGCGTGCCGGCCGATCTCCTTCAGGGCGGCCCGGCGCGTGTCCGGTTCGAGTTCGTCGAACCCGTCGAGGAAGAGCGCGATCCGGCCGCCGTGCACCAGCTTCTCCGCGGCCCTGCGCCCGAACTGGCGCTGGCGGAGGACGCGGTAGTCCCCGGCGATCCGGGCGGCCGCCCAGTCGGCCAGCTTGTCCCGGCCCGCGTCCCAGCCGGTGACGCTCAGCAGGACGGGCACCGGCACGGTGGCGCGCTCGGCCGGGTTCAGGATGCCGCCGCGGTGCTTGAGCGCCTCCACCAGGGTCAGCAGCGCCGTCTCGGACTTCCCGCTGCCGGGGCGGCCGAGCAGGGCGATCCGCCCCGAGGGCAGGCTGCCGTAGAGCCGGAACAGGTCCTTGATCCCGCCCTCCCGCAGGGTGCGGGCGTCCGTGGGGGCGACGCCGGGCAGCGGCGGGAAGGGGGCGGCGCTCCCGGGGTCCCCGAGCGCGGCCGCCATGGGGCTGGCGACGCCGCGGCGGGACCACTGCCAGCGCACCGGGATCGGCCGGGGGGCGCGCAGTTTGCGGTCGTAGGAGGCCTGGTTCCACTGGGCGAGGACGGCGGCGGTCAGGGTGTCGGCGGCGGCGTCCAGCGGCGTGCCCGGGGCCGTCGGCGTGGCGTGGTGGTGGACGGCGGCCGCCTGGCCGACGACCACGCCGCCGTGGTCGGCGAACAGGGCGGCGTGCGGGGCCGGGGGTGGGGCGACCGGTGGGGCGACGGGCGGGGCCGGGGGCGTGCCGGGGCCGCTCAGGCCTGGCGCGGACCCGGCTGCGGAGGGTTTCCCAGCGTCACGTCCCCCATGGTCCAGGCGGCCGCGGACCCGTGGTCCGCGCGGATGTCCACGTTCCCGCCGACGGCCACGCCCTCGTCCCCGGCCGACACCCCGCCGCCGGCGGCGGCGCGGGACGCGGCCCGCAGCTCCTCCACCGCGTGCTCCAGGGCCTGCGCGAAGCCGGGGTCCTGCTCGACGGCCTCCTCCAGCGAGTCCTGCACCCGCCGCCGGGTGCGCTCGCTCGGCTCGGCCAGGCCCGCCTCGGCCTCCTCGGCCAGCTTCCTGAGCGCCGGGTCCTCGCCGAGCTTGCGGCCGACCAGGTCGTGCAGCCGGTCCATCCCGGCGTCCAGCGTCCGGTCGACCTCCGTATCCGCCCGTCCGGCCACCCGCCTCGCCTTGCGGACCGCCCACGCGAACACGTAACCGACCGCGATCTCCACGCCTGTCATCAAACCCCCCGGCCCGCCGCTGACGTCCCGTCAGACCGTACCCTGCCGACCGCCCCCAGCAGAAGCCGACCGGGGGGCGGCGCGGACGGGCCCGGTGGTGCGCGGAATCCATGATCAATGTGTCACGAAAAGATGAAGATTACCTTTCCATTGCCATTTTATGATCCCTTCTTGACCTGATGTCGCACCAGATGTCGACTTTGTCCGTCCTTACGATCCTCCGGCGGGCTGCCACGAAGGCGGCCTGTCGACAAGGAGTCAGAGAATGTACGGACAGATACCGGCCAGGGTGGTGAGCGGCTCACTCGCCCTGGCGGTGGCGGTCTCGCTCCTGGCGGGTTCGGAGGACGCCCTCGCGGCGCCCCCGAAGCCCGGCAGCGGCGGCGACAGCGCCGCGAAGCCGTTCGCCACCACGGCCGCGGACATCCCGTCGGCCCGGGTCGCGGCGCGGCTCGCGGGCCGGCGGGTCGAGGCGCTCTCCGAGCGCACCGAGACCGCCACCACCTGGGTGAACGGGGACGGGTCGCTCACCACCGAGCTCAGCGCCGGGCCGATCCGCTTCCACCGCGACGCCGGGACGCTGGAGCAGCCGACCGCGGCCGCCCAGGGCGCCAAGGCCCAGGGCGCGAAGGCCCGGGCCGCGAGCGCCCCGGCCGCCGACGCCCCGGCCGCCGCCGCGGACTGGGTGGACGTGGACCTCGCGCTCCAGCGGGCCGCGGACGGTTCGGTGGCCCCCAAGGCGCACCCCAACGGCCTGGCGCTGGCCGGTTCCGGCGGCACCCCGGCCCGTTCGTACGCCGAGTCGCAGTCCGGCAAGGGCGAGGGCCGCACCCTGGTGACCCTCGGTCGCGGCGACCAGCAGGTCGAGCTCCAGTGGAAGGGCGGCCTGCCCGAGCCCGAGCTCGACGGCGCCCGCGCGGTGTACCGGGACGCGATCGGCGACGGCGCGGCCGACCTCGTCGTGGAGGCGACCCGGACCGGGTTCGAGCAGTTCACGGTCCTCAAGCAGCGCCCCGGTGCGGCCGGTTACTCGTACACCATGCCGCTGCGGGCCAAGGGCCTGAAGGCCGAGGCGCAGCCGGACGGCGGTGTGCTGTTCGTCGACGCGCGGTCCGGCGAGCAGCGCGCGCTGCTGCCCGCCCCGGTGATGTGGGACTCCACCGTCGACGACGTCGCCGGGGCCCGCAGCCGCAAGGCCGGGGTCGCCCTGAAGGTCGTCCAGCAGGGCGACGACATCGACCTGGTGTTCACCCCGGACGCGGCCTTCCTGGCCGACCCGAACACCCGCTACCCGGTGACGGTCGACCCGTCCACCACCGGCCTGGGCAACGTCTTCGACACCTACGTCCAGAAGGGCGAGACGGTCGACTGGTCGGCCGACACCGAGCTGGACCTGGGCAACCCGGGCACCAAGAACGCCGACGGCAGCTCGCGCGAGGCCCGTTCCTTCATCACCTGGGACACCGCGCCGATCGCCGACGCGCTGGTGATGAACGCCAAGCTGTCGCTGTGGAACTTCCACGCCGGGAACACCGACTGCCAGCCGTACGCCTGGGAGGTCTGGGACACCGGCCGCCCGTCCACCGCCTCGCGCTGGACGGCCCAGCCCGCCTGGAACAGCAAGCAGGCGACCCCGACCGAGACCAAGGGCCGGGACGGCTGCGGCGGCGACGGCTGGGTGAACGCGGACGTCACCAACCTCGTCCAGACCTGGACCTCGGCGAAGAACAGCCTGTCCAGCATGGGCCTGCGCGCCCCGGACGAGGCCAACACCAAGTACTGGAAGCAGTTCAACTCGGCCAACGCCGCCACCAACGTGCCGAAGCTGACGGTCACGTACAACTACCGTCCGCGCACCGGCACCGACCAGCAGGCCGGCTCGCCGTTCTTCAAGGACCCCGCCGGGACGTGGTGGGTCAACTCGACCACCCCCACCCTGCGGGACACCTTCGTCGACCCGAACAACGACAAGGTCAACGGCACCTTCCAGATCTTCGACGACGCCACCGGCGCCCAGGTCGGCAACGTGATCGTCTCGCCGTGGGCGGCGAGCGGCTCCCCGGCCTCGGTCAAGGTGCCGGCCGGCCTGCTCGCCAACGGCAAGACCTACCGGTTCCGCACCTCGCCCTACGACGGCACCCACTACAACGTCGGCTGGTCGCCCTGGGCGTACTTCACCGTCGACACCTCGGCGCCCTCCGCGCCGGGTGCGGTCGCCTCCACCGACTACCCCTCGGGCCAGTGGGTCAAGGGCGCCGGGCAGAGCGGCGTGTTCACCGTGACCCCGCCGGCCGGCGACCAGAGCGCCCTGGAGTGGACGCTCGACGGCGCCAACTGGACCAAGGTCCCCACCGGCGGCGGCACCGCCCCGGTCAAGCTGACCGTCACCCCGGCCAAGGCCGGCACCAACACCCTCCAGGTGCGGGCCGTCGACCGGGCCGAGAACAAGTCGGAGGCGGTCTCCTACGCCTTCCAGGTCGGGGCCGGCGGCGTGACCGCGCCCAACGACGGCACCCGCACCGCCGCCCGCGTCCCGCTGGCCGCCGAGGCCGACGCCGCCAAGTACGACCGGGCCGCCTTCTCCTGGCGCCGCTCGGACGCCGACGCCTGGACCCCGATCCCGGCCGGCGACGTCACCGCCGACGGTGCCGCGCTCGCCTCCTGGCCGGTCGCCCTGAAGGGCGGCAGGACCTCCGGGCTGACCTGGAACGCCACCAGTACCGTCACCCCCGACGGCACCGTCCAGATCCGCGCCGACTTCACCGGCCCCAACGGCGCGGCGGTCTCCGCCGAGCCCGTCAAGGTCGTCGTCGACCGCAAGGCCGGCGGCGCGGCCACCCAGAAGGTCGGCCCCGGCGAGCTCAACCTGCTCACCGGTGACCTCACCGTCTCGGCCACCGACGTCTCGGTGTTCGGCCTGACGGCCGGCCGCACCAGCAGCTCGCGCGACCCGAAGGCCGCCGCGGGCAAGGACGGCCAGGCGCCGATCTTCGGCCCGAACTGGACCTCCGGCGTCTCCTCGGAGGTCGCCACCTCCTCGTACACCGAGATCCGCAAGACCTCGGCCACCTCGCTCGACGTGGTCACCGCCGAGGACGGCACGGTCTCCTTCACCGCCGACGCGGCCGGCACCGGCTGGGTGCCCGAGCCGGGCAGTGAGGAACTGACCCTCAAGGGCGCGTTCGCCGCCGGGGACTTCACCCTCTTCGACACCGAGGGCACCGTCACCACCTTCGCCAAGGTCGACCCGGCCGCGGCCACCTGGACGGTCACCGCCAGTCTGCTGGACGGCCTCGCGAACACCACCACCACGGTGGTCTCCGAGAAGACCGTGGTCGGCGGCAAGACCCTCGCCCGGCCCAAGTACGTGATCGCCCCGACCTCCGCGGCGTCCGCCCCGGCCTGCGCGGCGGACGTCACCACCAAGGGCTGCCGCGTCCTGCAGTACGTCTACGCCGACACCACCACCGCGGCGCCCGACGCCAGCGACAGCGGCAGGTTCGGCGACTTCGCCGGGCAGGTCAGCACCCTGCGCCTGTGGGCCACCGCCCCCGGCGCCGGCGCGGCCACCCCCACCGACGTGGCCGTCTACCGCTACGACGAGCTGGGCCGGCTCATCCAGACCTGGGACCCGCGCCTGGGCCAGAGCACCCAGACCCAGTACTCCTACCACTGGCAGCCCGGCACCGACGGCATGCTCAAGTGGGTCCAGCAGGGCGGCAAGCCCGGGACCTTCCTGGACTACGGCACCGTCGCCACCAGCCCGGCCGCCGGCCCCGGCATGCTGACCAAGGTCACCCGCGACACCCTCGCGCCGGGCACCGCGAGCACCGTCAACGGCACCGCCGCCACCACCGTCGTGTACGGCGTGCCGACCGCCGGCGCCAATGCCCCCGAGGACCTGTCGGCCGCGGCCGGCGCCGCCTGGGGCCAGACCGACCTGCCCACCGACGCCACCGCCGTCTTCCCGGCCGACCAGGTGCCCGCCTCGAACAACGGCGCCGACCTGAAGGCCGGCGCCTACACCCGGGCCACCGTCAGCTACCTGAACGCCTCCGGCCGCCAGGTCAACCAGGCCGCCCCCGGGCACCGCCTCACCACCACCGAGTACGACAAGTGGGGCAACGCGGTCCGCACCCTGACCGCCGCCAACCGCGAACTCGCCCTCGGCGGCAGCGACGAGCTCAAGGCCCAGCTGGCCGACCTCGGCATCGACACGCTGCCCTCCGGCGAGCGCGCCCGACTGCTGTCCACCACCACGGTGCACAGCGAGGACGGCCAGCGCGAGACCGAGTCCGCGGGCCCGCTGCACCGGGTCACCCTGGCCGCCGACGCCGTCAGCGGCGCCACCACGGTGGCGAAGGCGGGCACCCAGGTGACCGCCCGGACCCGCACCGTCAAGAGCTACGACGAGGGCCGCCCGAGCGACGGCACCGCCAAGGTCAGAAACCAGGTCACGACGACCGTCGCCGGTGGCGCGCTGCGCGGCTGGCCGGAGGTGTTCGCCGAGACCCGCACCGACCGCACCGCCTTCGACTGGGCGCTCGGCGTCGCCACCAGGAGGATCCAGGACGCGGGCGGCCTCAACCTGACCACCACGACCGGCTACGACGCCCAGGGCCGGATCACCAGCCAGTCGCTGCCCGCCTCCAACGGCAACGACGCCGGGACCACCACGACCGCCTACTGGACCGCCACCGGCACCGGCCCCTGCGCCGGACGCCCGGAGTGGGCCGACCTGGTCTGCCGCACCGGCCCCGCCGGCGCGGTCACCGGCGGCGGCGCCAACCCGGCGCAACTGCCCGTCAAGACCGTCCAGTACGGCCGGTTCGGGGAGACCGCGCAGACCGACGAGACGGCCAACGGGGTCACCCGCACCACGGTCGTCGGCTCCGACGCCGCGGGCCGCCCGGTGACCACCACCGTCAGCGGCGGCGTCGGCCCGGCCGTCCCGGCCACCACCGTCGGCTACGACCCCGCCACCGGCAAGGTCGTCAAGCAGTCCTCGGCCACCGGCGGCACCATCACCACGGCGTACGACGCGCTCGGCCGCCAGACCTCCTACACCGACGCCGACGGCGCCACCACCACGACCGAGTACGACGCGCTCGACCGGCCCACCAAGGTCACCGACAGCGCGCCGTCCACCACCACCTACTCCTACGACACCGCCGCCGAACCGCGCGGCCTGGCCACCTCGGTCACCGACTCGGTCGCCGGCACCTTCACCGCCCGCTACAACGCGGACGGCAAGGCCGTCAGCCGCGGCCTGCCCGGTGGCTACACCAGCACCGACCGGATCGACCCGACCGGCACCGCCGTCACCCGTACCCACACGCGCAGCAGCGACGGCACCGTGCTGGTCAACGACGCCGTCACCGAGACCGTCCACGGCCAGTGGGCCACCCACACCGGCACCCCCGGCGTGACCGCGGCCCAGACCTACGGCTACGACCGGGCCGGCCGCCTCACCCAGGTGCGCGACACCTCCACCGACGCCGTCTGCACCACCCGCACGTACGGCTTCGACGCCAACACCAACCGCACCACCCTCGCCACGGCCACCGCGCCGCGCGGCCAGGAGTGCTCCACGAACGGGGCCACCACCCAGACCAACACCTACGACAGCGCCGACCGCCTGGTGAACGCGGGCTACGCCTACGACGCGTTCGGCCGCACCACCGCCCTGCCCGGCACCACCGTCGCCTACTACAACAGCGACCTGGTGCAGCAGCAGACCACCGGCGGCCGGCGCACCACCTGGACCCTCGACGCGGCCCAGCGCCTGCGCGGCTGGAGCGCCGAGACCGACTCCGGTTCCGGCTGGACGGCGGCGGGGAGCCGGACGAACCACTACGGCTCCGAGGGCGACAACCCGCGCTGGATCACCGAGGGCGCCACCGCGGTCCGCAACGTCACCGGCCTCACCGGCGACCTGGCGGCCACCACCTCCGGCACCGCCACCACGCTCCAGCTGGCCAACCTGCACGGCGACGTGACGCTCCAGCTCCCGCTGGACGGCACCACCGCCCCGACCGTCCTCGACCACGACGAGTACGGCCAGGCCCGGGCCGGCCAGCCGGCCGCCCGGTACGGCTGGCTGGGCGCCAAGCAGCGCTCCGCGGAGACGCCCGGCGGCGGCCTCGTCCTGATGGGCGTGCGCCTCTACCAGGGCGCCACCGGCCGCTTCCTGTCCGTCGACCCGCTGTACGGCGGCAACGCCAACGCCTACGACTACGTCCACGGCGACCCGCTGAACAAGTTCGACCTCGACGGGCGCTGGTGCGCCTTCGGCAAGAACCCGAACGGCTCCTGCCGGGGCGCCCGGCAGGCCCGCTTCGTCGGCCACGTCGGCGTCTACGTCGGCAGCGGCATCGCCATCGGCGCCATGTGCGCCTCCACCGCCGTCGTCGGCTGCGTGCTCGCGGGCGGCGCCATCGCCGCCGCGGGGTCGGTCGCCGACTACGGGATCAGCCGCAACGGCTGCACCCGCGGGTGCAGCTCCAGCGGCCTGAACGCCTCCTACTACAAGGGGTACGCCTCGGGGGCGGCCTACGGCTGGCTCAGCAAGGGCTTCTTCCGCGGCTCCGGCCGGCACCGGGGCCCGTGGCGGCTCTGGTGAACCCACCCGGGTACCTTGGGAGTTCGTGTCCGAACGAGGAATGAATGGCGGACCACATGGAACGAGACACCGACGCCGCGGCCGGCGGCGACCGGCCGACCCGGTCGGTCCTGACGCTCGCCCGCGACCGGCGCTTCGTCATCGAAGCCGTCGTCGTGCTCGCGGTCCTGGCCGCGATCAGCGTCTGGCTCCTGCCGGAGGGGAACAGCCTGCTCACCCTCCCGGTGGCCGGCCTCTACCTCGCCCTGCGGGGGAGGGCCCGCCGGAGCCGGCCCGACGACGACCACTGACCGTCGCCCCGGCCCCCGGCCCACGCACGGGCCCCACCCGACCGACCGGGTGGGGCCCTTCGCCGTCCGCGGCCCGAAGCCGCCCCGGCCCGGGTGTCAGGCGCGGCGGGCGTCGGTGATCCGGGCGGGGGTGGTGCCGAGCCACCAGGTCGGGTTCGCGGTGCCGTCGGTGGTGCGGCCGTCGGCGTGGACGTAGTGGCGCACGTCGCGGCCGGGTTCGGCGAACTCGCCGTTCAGGGCGCGCTCGACCCACTCGGCGCCGAACCGGAAGACCTCGGCGGCGGTGCCGCCCAGGGGGTGGAACTCGTTCTCGTAGACGCGCATCTCCTTGGGTGCGCGGACCAGCTCGTAGTTGGCTAGGGCCTGCTCCAGCACGGTGAGTTCGTCGAACTCGCCGATGCCGTAGAGGACCGGGCAGGTGATCTGCCCGACCAGGTCGCCCAGCGGCATCCGGGCGACGAGCTCGGTGTCGAAGGCGTCCTCGTCGGTGTACCCGGCCATGAACATGTAGTTGTTCTTGAAGGTGGGCTGGGCCCGCTCGAAGATGGTGGTGAAGTCGCCGGTGACGGCCTCGAAGGCGGCCAGCGCCGCGAGACGGGGGTCGGTGGCGGCGGCGCGGGAGCCCCAGTAGCCGCTCATCGAGATGCCGAACATGCCGATCCGGTCCGGGTCGACCTCGGGCAGCGAGGCCAGGTGGTCGATGTAACGGCCGATCGCGCGCTCGTAGTTGGTCAGGTCGACGGTCAGCCCGCCGGCCCGGCTCTCGCCCTGGCCCGGGCCCTCGATGGACAGGGCCACGATGCCGCGCGAGGTGTAGTACCGCTCGGCCGCGTAGATGTAGTCCTCCTTGATCATGTCCATCCCGGGGCCGAGGATCACCGCCGGGGCGCCCTCGACCTTGCCCGCCGGCAGGTGGAGCAGGGCGAAGATCTGCCGGCCCTCGAAGTCCAGGACGACCCGGCGCACCCGGTTGTCGCGCAGCGCGCCCAGGCGCTCGACGCAGTGGTTGGTGTGCTCGCGGAAGGCGAGCTTGCGCGGGTCGGCGGCGTCGAAGATCGAGTACTGGGCGCGGCCCCACATCACCGAGGCGCGCAGGTAGAGGTCGGCGGCGGTCTGCGGGTAGCCGTTCCGCTCGTGGTGGGCGGCGCGCTCCTCGGCCTGGCCGGCGACGGTGGCCCACGCCTTGGGCAGCATCACGCCGCTGCGCACCAGGTCGAAGACCTTGTCGAAGTCGGTGTGGTCGTGGCCGAGCTGCTCCAGGGTGCCCTTGGCCTGGGGGTGCAGGGCGTCGAAGCCGCCCTGGGCGAGCGCGATGTCCAGGGCCCAGCTCTGGCCGGTGGAACGAACAGTCATGACAGGTGTCCTCTCGATGGGGGTACCGGAGGGCACTGCGTCCGGCGCAGTGCCTAAGTACTTATCTATTAAGTACTTAGGCTAGAATTCCTGTCAACCCGACCCCCACCGCACACCAGGGAGACCGCCCCGTGCCGGACCAGCAGCCCGCCCCCGCCCCCGCCCCCGCCCGCGACCAGGCCCTCGACCGGCTCGCCCGCGCGGCCTACAGCCTCAGCGCCGCCGACTCCCGCCTGCGCGGACGCGCCACCCGTACCCCCGGCGCCCTCTCGCTCACCCACGCCCGTGCCCTGCGCGCACTCGCCGAGACCGGCCCGCTGTCCGTCGGCCGGCTCGCCGCCGCGACCGAGACCACCGGCGCCGCCACCACCCAGCTGGTCAACGGTCTCGCGGCCGCCGGCTACGTCACCCGCGAACGCCCCGAGGGCGACAAGCGCTCGGTGCTCGTCGCCCTCACCGACGCCGGCCGGGAACGCCACACCGACCGTCAGGGCGCCCTCACCGAGGCCCTGGACACCGCCCTCGCGCACCACGACGTCCAGGCCCTGGAAGCCGCGACCGACGTCCTGCGACGCCTCGCCGCCATCTACGACCGGCTCTGAGGACCGCGCGGCGTGAACCGGAGGAGGCGCCCCGGTGCGTCGGCGCCCGTTCCTGCCGGGACGGTCTCAGGCGGTTCCCCCGGGCGACTCCGGGTCCCGGTCCGCGGCGCCCGCCCGCGGTGCCGGGCGGGCAGCCCGGGCGTCGTCCAACTGCCGGCGCAGGTCCCGGATCTCCTCGCGGGCCTCGAGCAGGTCCCGGCGATCGCGGTCTGCGGCACTGCGCAACTCGTCGCGGATCCCCTGCAGGTCCCTCAGTTCCCCGGCGAGGGCGGCCGTCAGCTCGGTCCGCAGCGCGGCGTGATCGGCGCGCAGGGCCGCGTTGTCGGCGCGCAACTCCTTGAGGCCCTCGCCCAGGACGTGCTTGAGCTCGGCGTACCACATGGCGTTCAGCATCTGCCCTCCCGGTGCGCGGTGCGGCACGCCGCCGACCGTGCCGGTCCGAGTCTGGTGGCAGGTCGGCCACCTGACGGTGGGACGGCGGAAAGTGTCCGATCCGGACCATCGCTATCCGCATCGGATCGCACGGTGTCCGGTTCCGGCGGATTCGCGGACCGCACGTGCCGGTGGATTCGCGGACCGCACGTGCCGGTGGGGGAGCGGGGTGCCGGGCCGGGCTGGGGCGGGAGCGCGCGTCGTCCGCCTCCCCGCCCCCTCGCCCGCTGCGGACCCCCACCGTACGCGCGTGCGCACCGGCGGGTCGTTGCACGTCCGGCGGCGGGGCCGTCCACGAGGACGGCCCCGCCGTCAGGCGAGGGTCGGACGGGTCACCAGTGCTCGTGGTTGTCGCAGCGTGCGTCGTGCTCGTGGCGCTTGATCCTGGTGAGGTCGGTGACGATGTGCTCGGCGGTGTCGCCGCCGCCGATGGCGGTGGCGACGTTCGTCACCTCGTCGCGGGCGCCGCAGGAGACGTCGACCCGCAGGGTGATGGGCGGGTAGCTGCTCCCGGCGGCCAGCACGTCGTCACGGGTGCAGGTGAGGTTGATCAGGGAGCAGGCCCACCCCGTGCCGCTGATGCTGTCGGCCCTGAGCCCGTCCGGGAGGGTGTCGTACACGGTGACCGCGGTGCCGTCGGTCGGGGCGGCCCCGGCGTCGTTGCCGACGGTGAGGGTGTAGGTGCCGTCCCGGCCCTGGGTGAAGTGCCCGCTGTGGGTCTTGGTGATGGTCAGGGAGGCCAGCGTGTAGGCGATGGTCACCTGGCCGTTGGTGTTCGCCGTCCCGACGGTGGAGGCGCCGTAGCCGGTGCCGGTGCCGGACGGCGTGGCGAAGCTGCTGCCCCCGCCGCCCCCGCCGCCGCCCGCCGAGGTGCCCGTGTTGTTGACGGTGGAGCTGCCGCCGCCCCCGCCGGCGAAGTACCCGCCCCCGCCGCCCCCGCCGGCGCCCATGATGGTCAGGGCGCACCCGCCGCCGATGCTGCCCCCGGTGCCTCCGGTGCCGACCGCGGCGCCGGAGAACCCGCCCCCCGGCCCACCCGCCGTGGCGCTGCAGAAGGGGGCGGTGCCGGCGGGCCCGCCGGTGCCACCGGTGCTCGCGGTGGTGGAGCCGCCGCCCCCGCCCTGGCCCGGCGAGGCCCCGGGGCCGGTCGCGCCTCCCGTGGTACCGCCGGTGGCGTCCGGCGTCGTCCCGCCGGCGCCCCCGTTGCCCCCGGCGGAGCCCGCTCCGGTGCCGCCGGCCGCGCCGCCGCCCCCGGCGACGACCAGCAGGGAGCCGCCCGCGCTGACGCTGGACGCCCCGCCCCCGCCCGGGCCTTCGAACTGGAAGCCGGTGGCCGGGAAGGTCCCGCCCGGGGCGCCGCCGTTGAAGCCCCCGGCGCCTCCGGTACCGGTGCCGTTGCAGCCCTTGCCGCCGGTGCCGCCGACGTTGACGGTGAAGGTCGTCGGGGCGGTGGTCGGCGGCAGCGTGGTCACCACCCGGGCCCCCGTCCCGCCCGTCCCGGTGACGGCACAGGGGGTGCCGGTGTTGTCGGCGCCGCCGGCGCCGTCCGCGGTGATGGTGACCACCGCCCCCGCCGGAACCGTCAGGGTCTGCGCGGCGCCGGTGAAGGTGAAGGTCTGCGACGGATCGGCCCGCTGCGCCCGTACCGGTGCGGCCCCCAGCGGCGCGGCGGCCACCGGTGCGGCCGTGGCCGCCAGCAGCGCCACGCCGGACAGCAGCGCGCTCCCCACCGACACCGCCCCCACGCCGCGCTCCCCGCGCCGCCCGGCCGGGCCGACCGGGCCGACCGGGCCGACCACGGCCTCGGGCCCGACCGGGGCCCCGGATCCGACCCCGGGCCGCTGACGGCCGACCCGACGCCACGGCAGATCACCCTGTCCAGAAGTACGAGCACTCATTCGCGGATTCACCTCTCCTCACAGCGAAGCGCCCTGCACCCCTCGCGTCATGAGCGCGGGCATGACAGGACGCCTGACAGACAATCAGGACAAAACATCATTAAATGCCCTGATCCGATCGCTTCGAGGGAGCGACCCCGTGCCGTCCGGGGCGGGCCGACCGGTGTCCGGCCCGCCCGCCCCGTCCGGCCCCGGGGTGCCCGCCGGGCTCAGTACTGGCGGGACTGCTTCCACTGGACGTACCCGTTCAGGTTCGTCACGACGAGGTACGCCCGGAAGGCGTCCATGATGAGCCGCGGCCCGTACGCCGAGGCGAAGCCGATGGCCTCGCGGGTCCAGTCGCCGTGGCCGCCGGTGTCCTGGACGTCCTCCAGGTAGAGGACACCCGAGCCCCGCTCCCGGACGGCGACCTGGCCCCAGCCGGCCGGCGCCATGGCGATGGCCGGTTCCGAGTCGGTCTGGACGCCGTCGAGGATGCTCCGCCCGAACCAGTTGGCGTAGGGGAAGTACGTGCGGATGACGTTCACCCGGTTGTCCAGCCCCCGGTACGCCAGCAGCAGCAGGTTGTTGGCGGGGCTGAAGGCCAGCGCGGGGGAGGACTGGCTGGTCGCGCCCGGGACGCGGGACGGGTCGCCCCAGAGGTTGCTCGGGACGTAGAAGGTCATGCTCCAGAGCTCGTCGCTGTTGGCGCCGTGGAAGGCCAGCGCGACGTTGTTGTGGGGCAGGGCGGCGACGGCCACGGGCCGGCCGTTGTTCGTCTGGGCGCCGTTCGGCACCTGCTGCCAGTTGCCGAACCGCAGGTAGCGCTGGCCGTTGTTGGCCTGGTTCACGGTGAGGACCATGTAGAAGATGAACCCGTTCGTGCCGGTGTGGAACAGCACGAACTGGGCCCCGCCCATGTACACGACCTGCGGGCTGGCGTTGGTCTCGCCGGCCATCCGGATCGGGCGGCCGTGGTCGAGCGAGATGTACATGCCCGGGTTGTCGTACCCGCGCCACACCTGGATGAGGTCGCCGCTGTCGGCACGGGCCTCGCCCATGAAGCCGTTCGCCCGGACGGGGACGTTGTCCTCGATCTCGTTGGCCCACGTGGTGCTCTCGCCGAACACCGCGGCGGACGCGGGGGAGGTCGAGAACATCATCACGGCGAGTGCGGTCATCGCGGTCACGGCGACCGTGCGCCACCTGGCGCGGAGGGACATCATGCGTATTCCTTCGGAAGAGGGGACCACGGAGGGGCGGAGCACGGGGGATCCGCCCCTCCGACCGGCACCCCCGACTCTCCCCGGTCGGACGCATGCGGAGCATCAGTCATTTGACTGTCGCTCACCCGGCCGCCTCGCACCCCCCGCGCCCACGCCCCCGCCCCGCACCCCCCGCGCCCACGCCCCCGCCCGGCTCACCCCGACGCCGGGACGTCCGGTGTCATCGTGCGCACAGCCGGTCCAGGGCCGCTTGGCTCGCGTCGTCCGCGGCCCGGTAGATCACCAGCAGCTGGTCCGGATCCTGGAGGGGGGTCAGCGTCTCGAAGTCGACGGCGATCGCGCCGGCCTCGGGGTGCCGCAGCACCTTGCGTCCGCGACCGTTGACCTTGACGTCCCGCTCGGCCCACAGGCGCGCGAACTCCTCGTCCCCGGCGATGAATTCGGTGATGAGGCCGGTCAGCACCCGGTCCTGCGGGTGGGCGGCCCAGGCCGCGCGCAGGTGGGCGACCCCCTCGCGCAGGGTGCGTTCGCGGTCGACGTAGACCTCGCGCATCCCCGGATGCATCAGGCACAGCCACATCGCGTTGCGCCGCGCGGGCGGCAGGGCGCCGAAGTCCGTGAACAGCAGGGCCATTTCGGCGTTCCAGGCGAGGATGTCGTAGCGGTGGTTCATCAGCATGGCCGGCCGGGGCGACAGGTCGGCGACCAGTCGGGCCAGTGGCGGGGCCGCGGTGGTGGCCGACCCGCCCGCGTCGCCGGGGTGTTGCCGGGTGAGGCCGAAGAGGTAGGCGCGTTCGTCGGGGGTCAGGCGCAGCGCCCCGGCCAGCGCCGCCACGACGTCCGTCGAGGGCCGCAGTCCGCGGGCCTGCTCCAGCCGCACGATGTAGTCGACGCTGATCCCGGCCAGTTGGGCGACCTCCTCGCGGCGCAGCCCCGGGGTCCGCCGGGTCTGCCGGGTCTGCGGGAGGTCGAAGTCCCGCGGGTCCAGCCGTTCGCGCCGGGTCCGCAGGAACGCGGCCAGTTCACGGGTCACATCCACGGTGTCGCTGGTGATCATGGCTGGTCCAACAGCCCGGGTGGGACCGCTGTTCCCAGGAACGTCCTTCCCTTACCCCCTGGTCGCGGCGGTCGGAGCATGGTTCCCGGCAACGGATCATGAGCACAGGAGGACACGATGCCGCTCACCCTCGACAGCTACCGACTGCTGGGCCGCTCCGGGCTGCGGGTCTCACCGCTGGCCCTGGGCACGGCGACCTTCGGCACCGAGTCGGGCTGGGGCGCCGAGCAGAACGAGGCGCGCAAGCTGTTCGACACCTACGTCGAGCGCGGAGGCAACTTCCTCGACACCGCCGGCACGTACGCCGGCGGCAGCTCCGAGCGCATGCTGGGCGAGTTCGCCCGCGACAACCGCGACAGCCTGGTGCTGGCGACCAAGTACACGACGCTGCGCCGGCCCGGGGACCCCAACTCCGGTGGCGCCCACCGCAAGAGCCTCTTCGGGTCGGTGGAGGCCAGCCTGCGGCAGCTGAACACGGACTACATCGACCTGCTGTTCCTGCACGTGTGGGACGTCACCACGCCGGTCGAGGAGATCCTGCGGGGCCTGGACGACCTGGTCCGCCAGGGCAAGGTCCTGTACGTGGCGATGTCCAACGCCCCGGCCTGGGAGGTCTCGCGCATGCAGGCGATCGCCGACCTGCGCGGCTGGTCGCCGCTGGTCGCGCTGCAGGTCGAGTACAGCCTCATCAACCGGGACGCGGAGCGCGACCTGATCCCGATGGCGCGGGCGACGGGGCTGGGGCTGACGCCGTACTCGCCGCTGGGCGGCGGCGTCCTGTCCGGCACGTACAGCCGCGCCGACCTGACCGCGACGGGCACCGCCCCGGGGGAGAGCAGCCGCAAGACCTTCAACGCCCGCCTGGGCATGGTCACCGAACGCACCCTCGCCATCGCCGACACCGTCCGGGCCGTCGCCGCGGAGCTGGACCGCACCCCCGCCCAGGTCGCCCTGGCCTGGCACCTGCACAACCCGCACGTGACGGCGCCCGTCATCGGCGCCCGCACCCTCGCACAACTGACCGACAACCTGGGCGCCCTGGAGGTCGACCTCACCGCCGGTCAGCTGGCCCGCCTCGACCGGGCCAGCGCGATCGACCTCGGCTACCCGCACGACCTGCTGGCCGGCGACCACATGCGCGCGGTGACCACGGGCGACCTGACGATCGAAACCCGCCGCTGACCCGGGCGCCGGGGGCGGCAGCTGCTCCCCGCCGCCCCGCCGCGCGCGGTGCGGGCCGTCGGCCCCTGACCCGGCAGGTCGACGACGGCGGAGGAGGTCGCCGACGGCGGCCACCGGGCCCCTCAGCGGCCCGGCGGCCGCTCCGCGCGCCGAACTCCCGTGCAGGAAGGCGCTTCTGACACGGGGGAGAAAGCTCGCATACGGCGGAAAACGGGGCTGCGCAACGACCGGCCGACCCGGAAGCCTGGTGCCGGCCGGTGCCGCAGGGCTTCGACGGCCCGGTCGACCACCCGGTACACCCGCAGACCCGAAAGGACCTCACATGGTCAACCCCATCCGCCGGCGGCCCCTGCGGACGCTCTTCGTGGCGGCCGGAGTCTTCGCCGCCGTCGCGCTGTCCGCCGCACCGTCGAGCGCCGCCCTGTCGAGCGCCGCACAGCCCGCCTTCCGGTCCGCGCCGTCCGACTGTCCCGGGGGCTACTTCTGCGGCTACAAGAAGGCCAACTTCAAGCAGCTCGGATTCCGGTACAAGGACTGCTACCGGCAGGAGATCCCCGACGGCATGGGCAAGGGGGGATCCTGGTACAACAACCAGACCCCGGGCACGAAGACGGGGATGTACGGCAAGAACGGGCAACTGATCTACACGACACCCGGCGCTCCCTCCTCCGACGCCCACGGCAACTGGGGCCCCGTCTGGTCCGTCCGGAACTTCTGCTGAGAACCCGCCCGCGGGGTGGGGGAGCACCCGTCCACCCGGACCGGCGCGAGCCCGACCGACGTCCGGCCAACGGTCAAGGCGACCGTTGGCCGGACGCTTCGCCGTGCGCCCGTCCCGTGGCCGCCGTATCGGTCCTCCGACTGGTCAGGGCGCTCGCCCAGGTGGCCGGCGGGGGCCGGGCGACACAGGCCCAGTCCGCCTGCTGGGTACCTGAGGGGCTCAACCGGTCACGCGGTGGTGCCTCGTGGGTCGGCACCTTATGAGATTTAGGGACTTTCGTCCCGGTTCTTGCCGTTCTGGATATGTGAGGATCACGTCAACTCGTCCTGCGTCGACCTCATGTCGACCGTGTGCGGAGCCTCCTGACTCTCCTGCACAGACGCCTGCCGCTCGTTGTCGATCCTCGAGGAGCCGCCGCATGTCCCGTCCGCAGAATCTTGCCGTCACCGCGACGGTCGCTCTGGCAGCCGTCGCCACGCTGTTCGGGGTGGCGGGCCAGGCCGCCGCGAACAGCGGGCCCAGCGCCGCGCAGAAGAGCGCCGAGGTCGTGCTGAAGGCGACCGGCACCGAGGACCTGGCGGTGACGGTGGCCACCGACACCACGCCGGCGCGGGCATCGACGCCGGTGGCCACGGGCACGGTCACGGTCACCGCGCCGCGGACCGCTGCCGCGCCGGTGACCTCGCAAGAGCCCTCATTCGGCGGTTTCGGGCTCTCGCTGGACGGCGCGACCGATACCACCGGGACCCGGACGCCCGACGGCACGGTGGTCTATCCCGCTGCCAAGCCGTCCACGGACTTCGCGGTGCAGGCCACGAAGGCGGGAGGGAGCCGCGCCCTGGTCACCCTGAAGGACCGCAGCGCCTCCAACGTGCAGCGGTACAAGCTGGACCTGCCCTCCGACGTCCGGATCGCTCCGGACGGCCGGGGCGGCTACGACCTCCTCAAGCAGATGGGCAACGCTCTGGTCGGGGTCGGGCACATCGACGCACCCTGGGCCAAGGACGACCGGGGGAAGGCCGTACCCACGCACTACAGCCTCGACGGGAACACGCTGGTGCAGAGCGTCGACACGAACGAGGGCACCGCGTTCCCGGTGGTCGCGGACCCGCACTTCACCTGGGGCATCGTCACCGGGACCGCCTACTTCAACAAGAACGAGACGAGGACCATCGCCACGCGGGCGGACTGGGTCGGACTCATCGCCCCTTCCCTCCCGTTCCCCTTCAACACCGTGGTCGAGGCGTACAAGGAGTTCATCAAGACCTACGCCCAGCACGCCCAGCAGATGAACATGTGCGTGAAGGTCAAGTCGAACGCCCAGGTCGGCATCTACGGTGGAAACGACGGCGACGGCTACTGCCGCTGATCGGGGGGAACCGAGGGGCCGGGCGTACCTTCGTAGGCCCGACCCCTCGGCTCCCACGGCCCTCGACACGACGAGCGGAGAGCACATGCCGCAGTACCCCGGATCCACGGCGGCCGGCGCGTCCGGCGACGCCCTCGAGACGATGATCACCGGAATCGTGGCGGCCACCCGCGCGGCCGCCGAACGGCTGCCGTGTCTCTACGCCCCCGAGGGCGGGTGGGCTGGTGTCGGCGCCCTCGGGGAATGGGCCGCAACCGACGACCGCACCGACCGGGCATCGGTCCTGAGGGTCGACGAGGCCGGCTCCGGAGCGATCGTGGTCGTGCACACGGTCGCCGGCAGCGCGGAGCGCACCGCGTCCGGTCTCCGTTACGGGGACCGGACCGACCAGCCGGGCGAGCCGGTTGAGGACGACGAACTCCCCGCCCTGCGAAGGGATCTGGCCACCGCCCACGGCGATGACATCGAGCTGAGAGTGGACGGCCGTCCCGTCGTGTTCCGCACCCGCCGTGGTGAGCGGGGCTGGTACGCGTGGAGCGAGAACGCCGCCCCGGGAACCGGCCTGGTGGTCGAGGGCGCCGGCGTCACCCCGGGCGAGATCCGGATCGTCCGGGCCACTGACCTCGACACCTTTGCCATCGGGCAGATGACGCTGCTCCGCCGCCGCCTGCGCTCGGAATGACCTCCGCACGCGTGCCGCCCGTCCTCAGGAGAGCCGCGCCGCAAAAAGAACAGTGGTTCTGCTAACGTGTCGTCACAGACGAAGCAGGGATACTTTCTGTGAGGTGTGGTGCCTCGGCTCACCGACGCGCGTAAGGAACTGCGGCGTGCGCAGATCACTGAGGCTGCTGTGCGCTGTTTCAGTCGCAACGGTCTGGAGCGGACGTCGATCGCGGACATCACCGCGGAGTCGGGTCTGTCGACGGGTTCGATCTACGCGCACTACCGCAGCAAGGCCGATCTGGTCCGTGCCACGGCCCGTGGGATGCTTGCCAGGCGTGCCGAGGCGATCGCCGGGTACGCGGCTGCTGACGTCCCGCCCGATCCCGATGAGCTGCTCCGCCGTCTGGTCGCCGCGATCGACCCGGCCGGGGCCCGGGTCGGCGTGCAGACCTGGGGCGAGGCGACGACCGACCCGGCCGTCCGCGAGATCGTCGTGGATGCGACCGACCGGATGCGCGCGATGCTGCACGACTGCGTCACGGCCTGGCTCGTGAAGACCGAGCACCGCGAACCGGCCCCGGC